>DASRYU010000001.1:0-4039 GCA_035687045.1 Thermoplasmatota archaeon
CACGCGCTACCGCCAGGCCATCACGGCGGCGGGCTCGGGGTGCAAGGCCGCCATCGACGTCGAGCGCTGGCTCCACGAGACGGAAGGCACGCCCGTCAACACCGAGAAGAACTGGTGATGCGACCCCCGGGTGACCGGCGACTCTTCAAGGATCGTCCGGCAGGGTGCACGGGCGCTCGTACACGCCGTAGCAATCGTCGTTGACACAAACGAACACGATCTGGCCGAGCTCATCGTAGCCGATCGTCAGCGGGCCGTCGCTGCTGATAACGAAGTGCGAAACCCCCACGCAGGTGGCGGCGGCGGACCCGGTACATAGAGCGAGAGCGATCAAGACGGCCACTTGGGACCCAAGTGACGTGCTTCATCCAGCGCCGGAGGCGAGCCCGAAGGCTTTTTTTTTCCACCGCGTACCCAGCACGATGCGCGCCGTGCTCCTCGCTGTGCTCGCCTGCGTTCCCGCCGGGTGCACGGAGCCGATAGGGACGCCCTCGAGCGTCGAAGCGCCGGACCGCGTGATCGAGCTCGAATTGCGGCACGTCGCGAGCGTCTGTGCCCGGCCCGCAGGCGGGTGCTCGTCGATGACGGAAGCTACCTCCTTCGACGCCTATCACGCCGCGGGCGAGGGCCGCTTCGCCAACGTGACGTTCACGGCGACCTGGAACCCGCGCCACACGTTGGAAGAAGAGCTGCGGTTCCGTCTCTGGCACGCCGACGGCGAAGTCGCGGCAGAGTTCGCCTCGACTTCACCTGCTTCGCGGCAGTTTTCGGTTCCGATCGGCAAAGACTTCGCCATCTCGTTCCGGCCAGAAGCGGACCCGGCGGCGGCGCTGGACCTGCGCGTCCAGGGGACACTGGAAGGCCCTATCCGTGGTCCGAAGCCGCTCTCTTGAAGGAACCTTCCAGCGCAAGCCGAAGCTCCGGCAGCCTCTCGGGCATCTGGAGACTGACAACGTGAGGTCGGAACCTCTGGAAGCGTTCGAGCGCGAGCACGACGAGAGCGCGTCCGCGCGCCCGTGGTGGCTGCGCCGCGTGTCGCTTCGCGCCGAGCGCCGCCGCGAGACAGAGAACTAGAACGGCGTTCCTGTCACAATCGTCCCAGCGCCGCGAGGTACGCCGGGTGGTCTGCGAACATCGGGTCGCGCACCGCGCGCTCCTCGAGGCGCGGCATCGCGCGCACGGCGTCGGCGAGAAGCGCGGCGCCCACCGTCGGCTGCCCCTGCGCGGCGCACGCGCGCGCGAGCGTGTAGAGCAGCTCCTCCTGCCCGCGCGCGGCCTCGAGCGCGGCGCGCGTGGCCTCCGCCGCGCGCGGCTCGTCGCCCAGCGCCGCGTGGCAGAGCGCGCGCCCCAGGTGCGCGAGCGCGTGGCGCGGCTCGTGCGCGAGCGCGCCGTCGAAGCAGCGCAGGGCCTCGTCGTGGCGGCCGTGCGCGAGGGCGCGCCGCGCGAGCGCGAGCCACACGGCGGCCGCGGGGAGCTTCGGAGCGGCGGCGGGCGCGGGGGAGAAGGGGACGCCGGCGAGCGCGGCGGGTCCGGCGCACCAGGCGAGCGCGGTGGTCATGGGGCGACGGTGGCGCGGCGAGGGGATGATGCCGGCGCGGCGTCCGAGCGGGACGTGCCCGTGCCCTTTATGGGGCCTCGTAGGTGCGCTCGCCGGCGCGGATGGGCACCTGCAGCCAGTTCTCCGGCGGCGGGAAGGGGCAGCTGAAGGCCTCGTTGTAGGCGCACATCGGGTTGTACGCGAGGTTGAAGTCGAGGTCGAAGACGTCGCCCGCCGCGACGGGGTGGAGGTCGAGGTAGCGCCCGGCGCCGTACGTCTCCTTCCCGCTCGTCTTGTCGCGGAACGGCACGAAGAGCTCGTGCGCGCCCGGCGTCTGGTACGCCTGCACCTTCACCGGCTGGCCGTCGATGGCGACCTCGAAGTGGCCGACGTTGCGGTACTCGCGCGCGTCGCCGTCGCTTGTCTGCATGACGATCGCCTTCGGCTCGGCGTGTCGCACGAGCGTGGCGCGGAAGCGGAGCGCGGGCTCGACGGGGTAGTAGGAGAGGCCCGAGAAGGAGCCGCGGTGCTCGAGCGGCGAGTGGGGCGAGCGGCGGAACCACTCGTCCTTCTCCTTCCGCATCGCCTCGATCCTCGCACGATGCGCGTCGTCCATGCGGCCGCGCGACGAGAGCGCGGGAGCATCAACGCGCCGCCTCGCGGGGGCGCGCCGAGACGTTCAAGCGCCCCCACCGGCAATGCGCGCGCGTGCACGTCAAGCGCATCGACCACGTTGGCATCGCCGTCGCCGACGTCGCCGCCGCGAAGAGGCTCTACGAGGACCTGCTGGGGCTCACGCTCACGCGCGAGGAGGTCGTTTCCGACCAAGGCGTGCGGACGTACTTCTATCCCATCGCGGGCGTGAAGCTCGAGCTTCTCGAGAGCACGACGCCCGACGGGCCCATCGCGCGCCACCTCGAGAAGCGGGGCCCGGGCATGCAGCACCTCGCGGTGGAGGTGGACGACATCGAGGCCGCCATCGCCGAGCTCAAGGGGAAGGGCGTGCGGATGCTGGACGAGACGCCGCGCAAGGGCGTCGAGGACACGCGCATCGCCTTCGTGCATCCGAAGGACACCCACGGCGTGCTTCTCGAGCTCGTCGAGCTCCCGAAGGGGCGTTCGCCCCAGGGCGGGCAGGTCACCGCCGGGTAAGCGGCGCCCGACTCGGCCGGACGAAAGAATCGCGAAAAGAGGGTGCACCCGCCGAACGAATCGTCGCTACGGCGGGCGAAGGGACCAAGAGGCCTCCCGCCTCGCGGCCTGTTGATGAAGGCCCCCTCGGTCGCGCTCTTCCGCGACATCCGCATGCCCCGCCTCGCGACGAACGTCGTCTCCCACGAGCGGTTGATGCTCGACACGCTGGCCGAGCGCCGCGTGGAGGAGGAGCCGAAGGCGCACGGGTGGCTCCGGACGATGGCCGCCCGCGCGCGCTCGCGCTCCCCCTGAACGGGCTCAGAACGCGACGCAGCCGAAGCCGACGGCGTCGCCGTAGTAGCAGAGCACGCGCTCATTGCCGCTCTGCGAGAGGCCGAGCGCGAGCGTGCCCGCCGCCGTCGTCGTCCAGACGGTGTCGTCCTGGTACCAGCACGCGCCGCCGTTGCCCATGCAGAACGAGCTGTACGAGACGTAGTTGAAGCCGAGGGGGCTCTCGCCGTTCGTGTAGACGAACGCGCCCGAGCTCTCGTACGTCGTTCCCATGAAGGTGAACTCGGAGCGGTAGTACTCCGCGCCGCCGACGCCGTGGCGCCCGACGGCCACGCTCTGGTGGCTCGGGTCGTCGAGCGACACGCACGCGTTCGTCGAGCTGTCGGGGTGGACGCACTCCGCCGCGGCGGGCGCGGCGAAGGCGAGGCTGGTCGCAAGCAGGCTCAGGGTCACGATGGTCGTCTTCATGGTCGTTACCTCCCTCCGATGAATGCACGATAGATGCCGTTGTCCGTCGCCGCGAACACGGCGCCGCCGTCGGGGCGCACGAGGAGCGCCGCGGCCTTGGCGGGCGTCGAGACGTCCTCGCAGGCGCCCAGCGTGCAGCGCGACACCGCGCCGCCGACACTTGCCGCCCACACGCTCTCGCGCGCGTCGGGCGCGAGGTCGAGGATGGCCGCGCCCGTGTGGGCGAAGGGCGCGTGCGGCGCGCCGTCGGCGCCGCTCCACACGGACGGCGCCGGGCCGCCGCTCCACGAGCGGCCGTCGCGCTCGGCCACCGCGCGCGAGTCGAGCGCCGCGCCGCGCGGCGTGACGATGCCTGCGCCCTCGTAGACGAGGACGCCGAGCTCGGTCGCGATCAGCGGCTTGCCGGTGGTGCTGTCCCACGCGACGTCCCAGATGTCGAACTCGGGGAGCGTGAAGGCGACGGTCCACGTCATGCCGCCGTCGCGCGTCTCGATGAGCTTGCTCGCGGCGAGGTCCATCGTGGCGGACGCGAAGGCGCGAAGCGGGTCGGCGGGGTCGAACGCGAAGCCGGTGATGGCGCCGTCGCCGCCCAGCTGCAGGCTCCTGTAC
>DASRYU010000002.1:0-2640 GCA_035687045.1 Thermoplasmatota archaeon
AAGGATGGCAGCCTTTCAAGCTGCTGGCACGGGTTCGAATCCCGTATGGAGCACTTGGGAAGGGGTTTGGGGAAACCCGCGTAGGGTTTCCCCAACGGGGGCCCGGGGGCAGCGCCCCCGGCGGGGTCTGGGGCGGAGCCCCAGTTGGAATAATGCGGCGAGCTACTGGTGGAGGCGTCGAGCGCGGCGTCGAGCGCATACATCCCGAGCGGGGCCGCGAGGATGGGGAAGCCCCCCGCGACGAGCGCGCCGACGCTCGCGCGGCCGACCCGCTTGTGCACGGCGATGTTGCCATCAGCGCGACGCCGTAGGCGAGAATCGCGAGGTCGGGCACGCCGAACGGCGTCCCGGCCAACGCTTTGTAGGAGAGGAGGCCCAGCGCCGCGCCGGCGCCAAGGCTCGCCACGACCCACGAGCGCGCAAGAGGGCGCGGGGTGTCAGACGCGCGCGTCGCGCCTGCGCGGCTGCTCGCGACGAGGAGCGCGCCGAGGCTGAGGAGAAAGAGGCCCACGAGGCGTGACTCGTGGGCGTGGATGCCAAGGAGGACGAGCGCGCCGTAGCCGCCAAGGAGGATCCCGGCGAGGGCGCGCTCGGTCGTCGCATGGTCCTCGGCGTCGCCGTCGCCGCAACTCAGAAACGAAACTGCCTGAGATACGCCTCGGTGCTGCGCAGGGACCCGGCGCTCGTTTTGCTGCTCGGAGCGATATGGGGTGTCTCGTTCATGTTCATCAGCATGGGCCTGCGGCACGCGACCCCTCTTTGGCTGGCAGCCCTGCGTTTCTATCTTGCCGGTGCGCTCTCCATCCTAATCGCGCTCGCCTGGAAGGGCAGGGGCGCGTTCCCTCGGACAGGGCGCGATTGGGGTTCCGTTCTCGCAGCCGGGATATTGTTCATCGCGGGCTACCACGGCCTCTTGTTCTGGGGGCAAGCCCGAACCACCGCCCCCATCTCGTCGGTCATCGTTGCCCTGAATCCAATCCTCACGCTCATCCTCAGCACGGTGCTTCTGCAGCACGAACGGTTGCCCCGGCAAGGTGTCGCTGGGTTGGTGTTGGGCTTCGTCGGCGTCGCCCTGCTCGCTGCCCTGCGCGGCGGCGACCCCCTCGACGCACGCGGCATCGGCGAGCTTGTGATCCTGCTCGCGGTCCTGTGCTGGTCCCTCAGCTCCATCCTGACCAAGCGCATCGGAGCGACGGTCCACCCGCTTGCGCTCTCAGGGTGGCAGATGCTTATCGGCGCGGTCGTCCTCCACATTGCCGCATGGCCGCTGGAGGCAGGAGGCCATGTTGATTGGAACGCGGAGTCAGTCGTCGCGCTGCTCTACATTTCACTCGGAGCCAGCCTGGGCGGCTTCTTCCTCTACTACGCATTGCTGCCCCGCCTCGGCCCGATCCGCATCAATCTCGTGAGCTACATCGTGCCTGCCTTCGCTACGCTGGCATCCTGGCTCGCGCTTGGCGCACCGCTTGAGTGGCGGGCGATCTTTGCATACGCCTTGGTCGCGGTCGGATTCGCGCTCGTGGCTCGCTCAGCACCGATAAAAGCCGCGCCACCCGTGCCGCCCGAGTAACTGATGGCGCGGACGACAGGCAATCCCGCCCAGGCGGCGAGTGTTCTGCATCCCGTGGCGAAAGTCTTTTCGCCGTGAGAAGGACAGCGCCGAGTCTCGACTGAGACGCGGTCCACATCGGAAGCCTCTCGCTCTCGCGCCTTCAACGCGCCTCGGTCCGTGCGTCCGTCGATGCGCGGCGCGAGGCGCCGGAACTTCCCTCGTGGACGTACCTGAACCCCGTGGATGGCCCGAGGCCGACGCCGTAGCCGAGCGTGATGTTGAGGAGACCGAGCGTTTCGAGCCAGCGGGCATTCTTGAGGGGCCCAGCGTCCACGGGGTCGAAGCCGATCGCGTTCGCCATTTCGATCACCTTGCGCTTCGCCCCCTCATCATCGCCGGCGATGAGCGCAGTGAGCGTCTCCCCGTGCACCGTGCCGGTCACCATGTTCTGCGCGAAGACCGTGTTGAACGCCTTCACCACGCGAGCCCCCCTCGCCCACTCTTGGACCTGCTCGGCCCCGCTCTCTTGGCGCGGGTCAACAGCGAGACCCATGTCGCCCGTCATCGCATTCGTCACGTCCACGACGATCTTCCCCTCCGTCGTCCCGATCGTGCGCAAGGCATTCTCGCGCTCCGTGAACGGGACCGCGAGGACGATGACCTCCGCCCACTGCCCAACTTCTTTCACCTTTGGGGGCTCCTTGCCCACCGCGCGTACCTCGTAACCGGCGCGGGTCAGGCCGTTCGTGAGCGCTGTGCCAACGTTACCGTCACCGATCATCCCGATGCGCATCGCCATCGTAGCGCCATCGTCTTGCGATGCTTCACGGTAGCGCCACGGCGGGGCGCGAAGTCGCTCGTCTTCGCTTGGTCGCATGGCCCAGATCGCGAGTTCCCTCGTCACGCTCGGCCACCCGGACGTCCGCTCATCGGCCTCCAAGGCGCCGCCCACGCCACGCTGCGCGCCGCAAGAAGGACGCCCCAGGCGAGGGGCCACGCGCCCCTTTCCCCTTGCGCAAGGCCCCCACACAGACGAGCCCCACGCTGACCCTCTCCCCCGGTGGCTCCTCCCGTGCTCCCAGCTCGGA
>DASRYU010000003.1:0-7295 GCA_035687045.1 Thermoplasmatota archaeon
CAACGTGCTGGTCGCCACCTCCGTCGCGGAGGAGGGGCTCGACATCCCGCAGGTCGACCTCGTCATCTTCTACGAGCCGGTCCCGAGCGAGATCCGCGCCATCCAGCGCCGCGGCCGCACGGGGCGCCGGCGCGCGGGGCGCGTGGTCATCCTCATCACGAAGGACACGCGCGACGAGGTCACGCAGTACGCCTCGAAGGCGAAGGAGAAGAAGATGGCGCGCGAGATCGACGCGCTCAAGCGCTACTTTTCCGCCGTCAACGCCTCCGAAGAGAGCGACGAGTGGCGCAAGTCCGTCTTTGTTGCCGCAGGCGCGCGCACGGAGAAGCCGCTCGACGCGTTCGAGACGCAGAAGCTTCCGGAGGAGGAGCCGAAGGTCGTCATCGTGGCGGACCACCGCGAGTTCAGCGGCGCCGTCGTCCGCGAGCTCTCGAAGCTCGGCGTCGTCGTCCGCCCCGAGACGCTCGCCGCCGGCGACTACGTCCTCAGCGACCGCGTCGCGGTCGAGCGCAAGGAGGCGGAGGACTTCGCGCGCAGCCTCGCGGACGGGCGCCTCTTCCCGCAGGCGAAGGCGCTCCGCGACGCCTACAGCGCGCCCCTCATGGTCATCGAGGGGGGCAGCGTCCTCGCGCCCGGCTTCGGCGCCGACGCCGTCTACGGCGCCCTCGCGGCGCTCGTCACCGGCTTCCACCTGAGCGTCTTCCAGACGCGCGACGCCGCCGACACCGCGCGCCTCCTCGCGGCCATCGCGAAGCGCGAGCAGGTGGGCGAGAAGCGCGACGTGCGCGTGCGCGCCGACAAGGGCGCCATGAGCGACGACGAGCGGCTGCGCTACCTCGTCGAGGGGCTGCCCAACGTGAGCGCCGTCCTCTCGCGGCGCCTCCTCGAGCGCTTCGGCACCGTCAAGGCCATCGCGGACGCGAGCGTCGAGGACCTCATGGAGGTCGAAGGGGTCGGGCCGCAGACGGCGACCGCCATCCACGCCATCCTCCGCACGCAGTACGTCGGGAGGCCGCTGCGATGAGCCGGACGACGTTCGTCGAGGAGGCCGAGGCGTTCCTCGAGCGACTGGAGGACCCGACGCTCCCGGACGCCATCACCCGGGACCGCGACTTTGTGCGCGGCGAATTCCAGGAGATGATCCGGCGGGCGCTCGCGAACGACCTGCCGTCTCGGCAGGAGCGGGCGCGAGGCCTCTGGAGGACGCTCGACCACTGGCCCGCGGGGTACGAATGGGGCGGGGACTTGACGAACGAGCTCGTGCGCCTCGAGCGCATGTACGAGATGCTCTGACCGCGGCGAAGGGCTCAAGGCGTCGGCCCCGCCTCGCGCGAGCGTGACGACCTCGGAGCGCAAGGCGCGCTGCGTCGAGAAGCCGAGCGACGGCCCACGCTCGTCGCTCTGGTACTGGCCCAAGCACGCCGGCTTCGTGCGCACGTCGCTGCGCTACGTCGTCATCGCGCTCGCGCGCATCACGCCGAGCTTCCGCCTGAAGAACTGGATGTACCGGACGTTCCTGCGCGCGAAGGTGCACCCGCACGCGGCGGTCGGCCTCGAGGTCACGTTCGACATCTTCTATCCGCACATGATCACCATCGAGGAGGACGCCGTCGTGGGCTACCGCACGACCCTCCTCTGCCACGAGTACGCCGCCGACTTCTACCGCACGGGGCCCGTCGTCATCCGCCGCCGCGCGACCATCGGCGCGAACAGCACCCTTCTCCCGGGCGTCATCGTCGGCGAGGGCGCGACCGTCTCCGCGATGTCCCTCGTGAACCGCGACATCCCGCCCGGCGAGCTCTGGGGCGGCGTGCCGGTGCGCAAGCTGCGCGACGCGTCCGGGAAGGACGCCGAAGGCGGGGCGTGAGCGCGCTGGCCGCCCGCATCTTCCAGCTCAACGTCAGCCCCGGTGGCGTCCCTAAGCGCGCCGTCGCGTCGGCCGCGCTCACGCCGCTCGGCCTGGAGGGCGACAGCGTCCGCCATCCGAAGATCCACGGCGGCCCCACGCGCGCGCTCTGCCTCTTCTCGCTCGAGCGCATCCTCGCGCTCCAGGAGGAGGGGGGCTCGCTCTTCCCCGGCGCGCTGGGGGAGAACGTGACGATCGTGGGTCTCGACTGGGACCGCGTCGTGCCCGGCGCGCGCCTGGAGCTCGGCGACGCGCTCGTGGAGGTCACGTCGTACGCGGAGCCGTGCCGCACGACCACACCCTACGTGTGCGGGGACCGGAAGCGCTTCCAGCAGGAGCACCGCCCCGGGTGGAGCCGCGTGTACGCGAGCGTGCACAGGACGGCGACGCTCGCGCCGGGGATGCCCGTGCGCCTCGTCTGAGGCGTGCGAGCGCGTGGCATCGTGACGACGTTCAATTCAACGAGCACGCCAATCACGCCTTATATCGACCGCGAGGTGTTCGTGTTGCCTCAAGCAACGGCGCGGGACGGGCATGCCTCGCCCCCCTGCGTTGAACAGCCCTCGGGCCAACATCGTCGCAACGCCCACTAGCCTCGTCCGAGGGTTTTTTGTCAGGCGGGGGCTCGCGGTCTCGTGCCGCGGGCCCCGATCCTTCTCCTCCACGGCGCGCTGGATTCGCCGCGCGTCTGGGAGCGCGTGGCCCCGCTGCTGCGCGCCGCCGGGTTCGAGGTCCTGCTCGACCCGACGCACGACGGCACCGACCCGACGCCCCAGGGGCAGGCGGAGCGGGCGGCGCGCCTCGTCCCCCCGCAGGGCGCGCATCTGGTCGGCCACAGCCGCGGAGGCACGGCGGCGTCGTGGCTCGCGGTGGAGCGCCCGGAGACGGTGCGCAGCCTCGCCGTCGTCGCAAGCCCCCCTCAGCCGGGGGAGGCGTTCCGCGCCGCCTTCCGCAAGCGCCTGGAGCGCGCGTCGCCGGAGGAGCGCGGCACGCTCGAGTACCTCGCGGCGCTCCCGGACGACGACTTCCCGCAGCACGCGCTCCGGCGCTGGCGCGGCGCGACGCTCGTCGTCGAGTACGAGGACGACCCGCTCTACTCGCCGACGCACACGATGTTCTGGCGCATGTTCCTCCCGTACGCGAGCTTTGAGCGCGTCCCGGGCGGGCATCGCGCCTTCGCGGAGAGCGACGAGGCCGCGCGCTGGCTGGCCGAGCGCCTCGCGCGCCACGTGGAGGCGGCCGATGCCTGAGCTCGCGGTGAACGGCATCCGCATGCACGTCGACCTCGACGGCCGGGACGACGCGCCCCTCGTCCTCTTTCTCCACGGCGCCCTTGCCGCGGGGCAGGCGTTCCGGAGCCAACGCGTCGCGCTGCGCGACCACTTCCGCCTCGCCTTCGCCGACCTGCGCGGCCACGGCCGGAGCACGCACCTGGGCGAGGAGGTCGGGTGGGAGACGCTGCGCTACGACGTGATGGCGCGCGACGTCATGGCGCTCATGGACGCGCTCGACCCGCGCCCCATCCACCTCGTGGGCGCGAGCCTCGGCGGCGTCCTCGCCGCGCGCGCCTGCGCGGAGCGCCCCGAGCGCGTCGCGAGCCTCGCGCTCCTCGGCACGAGCGCCGTCGCGGGTCCCAAGCGGCAGGCGTACTTCGGGAACCTCACGCCCGAGACGCTCCCGCCGGGCACGCAGCGCCTCTCCGCGCTCTGGCACGGCGAGCCGTACTGGCGGGAGCTCGCGCGCCACATCTTCCGCCACATCACGCTCCAGACGCCCGACATCTACCCGGAGCGCCTCGCGCCGCCGCGCGCGCTCGTCATGCAGGCGGTGGACGACGAGGTGCTCGAGCCGCGCGAGGCGGAGGTGTGGGTCGAGCGCATCGACGCGCCCACGACGCTTGTGCGCCCGCCGGGCGACCACGCCTTCTTCGCGGACGGTCGCGCGGGCTCGCGGGCGGCGAACGCGGCGCTGCGCGCGCACCTCATGCCTTCGCCAGGAACGCCATGATGCGGTCCGCGACCTCCTCGGGCGCGTCCTCCTGCACGAAGTGACCCGCGTTCGGGAGAAGCTGGAGCTCCGCGTTCGGCAGCGCCTTCGCGAACCGCTCGGCGTTGGGCGGCGGAAGGTACGGGTCGTCCGCGCCGAAGAGCACGAGGCTCGGGCCGGGGAAGCGCCCCATGTCGCGGCGGATGCGCTCGATGCTGGGCGCCCCTTCGGGGATCTGCGCCCACGTGTCGAAGATGACGCGGATGCCCCCGTCGCCGCTCGCGAGGCGCCAGTGGTTCTCGAGGACGTCCGCGCGAAGCCGCTCGGGGCGCGCGCAGCCGTGCTTGAAGAAGAACTCGAACGTCGGCTTCTGGAACAGGGGGCGCGTGATGTCGCGCACGATCGGCACGAGCTGCGCGAGCGCGGGGAGCGGCGGCCGGTAGTGGCTCTTGTAGACGGTGGTGTTCAGCACGACGAGGCGCTCCACGCGCTCCGGGTGCTCGACCGCGAGAAGGAGCCCCGCCGGGCCGCCGATGTCGTGCACGACGAGGTGCACCTTCGGGAGCCCCATCGCGTCGAGGAGCGCGAGGAGGTGCTCCATGCGCGCGCGGTGCGACAGGTCGAGGCGCTTGGGCTTCTCGCTCGACCCGAACCCGGGCCAATCGAACGCGATGCAGTCGTGCTCCTCGTGCATCGCGCGCACGACCTCGCGGTACACGTACGCGCTCGTGGGCACGCCGTGCAGGAAGACGACGGGCGTGCCGCCGCGCGGCCCGGCGCGCACGACCCACGTGTCCAGGCCGTTCACGCGCAGGGTCTCGCCCTGGTCGTAGAGCGAGCCGGTGGCGACGCGCCGTGCAGCCATCGGAGAAGCATCGGCGAAGCGCTTTATAACGGGCTGCTTCTCGCCCCCGCGTGGCCGGCGCGCTCGAGCTCAACGCAGGCGTCACGCTCGCCATCCTCACGCTCGGCGTGTCGCTGATGCTTCTTCTCGTGAGCATCCTGTCGTTCTCGCGGCTTCGCCAGTGGAAGCTCCTCCTCGCGGGCGGCGCGTTCCTCGTCCTGGCCGTGCAAGGCGCGCTGTGGGCGTGGCGCGGCATCGTCCTCCGCGAGACGGACCTCCCGAGCATCGCGCTCGACGCGGCCGTCCTCGGCTTCCTCTACGCGAGCGTCGCGAAGAGGTGAGGCGTCCGTGGACGACCCGCTCGAGCTGGAGACGCGCCGTCGCATCTACCAGTACGTCCAGAAGCGTCCCGGCGCCCACATGCGCGAGATCGGCCGCGACCTGGACGTCCCGATGGGCACGCTCGAGTACCACCTCCACTACCTCGTGAAGGCGAACCTCCTCGTCACGCGCCAGGACCCGCGCTACACGCGCTACTTCGCGGAGGGGGAGCTCTCGCGCCGCGACAAGGACGTCCTCGCGGTGCTGCGCCAGAAGGTGCCGCGCCAGATCGCGGCGCACCTGCTGCTCGCGCCGCGCAGCTCGCACGGCGCGCTCCTCGAGAAGTTCGCGCTCGCGCCGAGCACGCTCTCGTTCCACCTCAAGAAGCTCGTCGGAACGGGCATCGTCGCGCAGGAGAAGGCGGGGCGCGAGAACCTGTACACGGTCGTCGAGCCCGACCTCGTCGCGCGCGTCCTCATCCAGCACCGCGAGACGTTCTTCGACGATGTCGTCGACCGCTTCGCGGAGGTGTGGCAGGGGCTCGAGCCGCGGCCTCCTCCGGCGGACGAGGTGGGGCCGGGCGGCGGCGTGCTGATGGTGCTCCAGTCGTTCGTGAGCGCCGCGTTCGCGTAGGGATCTGCCGCGACGACTCCCGCCGTGGCGTCATCGCGGCAGACGCGCCGCGTGAGGCGAGCTCAAGCCTTCTCGAACAGGAACACCGACTTGTACGACGGCGCGTGGCGCACCTTCGTGCCGACGGGGAGGTCCGCGTCGCGCGACACGTCGAGGACCATGCCGGAGACGAGCGTGCCGTCGTCGAGCTTCACGACGGTGAAGGCGAACGGGATGTCGTTGAGGAACTCCTCGGGCGCGATGAGCTTCTGGATCGTGTACGCCTCGATGGTCCCGGTGCTCGGGAGGTCGGCGCGGCCGATGTCGCGGCTCTTGTCGACCGGGCAGATGTACATGGGCGTGATGCTCTTGTGGCCGCACGAGCCGCAGGCCCACGCGACAAGCTTCCCGTCCTTCGCGAGCTCCTTCTGCTCCTTCTGGCTCATGACCTGCTTGACGGCGGCCATCAGTTCTCGGCCTCCAGGATGGCGATGGCGACGCTGCCGCCGGTGGCGCCGACGTTGTGCGCGAGGCCGCGCTTGACGCCCTTGAGCTGGCGCTCGCCGCCCACCTGGCCGGCGAGCTGCGAGTACAACTCGTGGATCTGGCCGAGCCCGGTCGCGGCGACGGGGTGACCCTTCGCCTTGAGGCCGCCGCTCGCGTTCACCGGCTTCTCGCCGCCGCGCGCCGCGCGCCCGTCGCGCACGAACGCGGCCGCCTTGCCGGGGTCCGCGATTCCGAGGTCCTCCATCGCGACGAGCTCCGCGATGGTGAAGCAGTCGTGCACCTCGAGGAAGTCGATCTTCTCGATCGTCGTCCGCGCCTGCGCGAGCGCCTGCTTCGCGGCGACCTTCGTGCCGCTGAGCGACGTGAGGTCGGTGCGGTCGGGGAGCGCGGCGACGCTGCCCGCGCGGCCGACGCCTGCGACGCGGATCATCGGGCCGCCCAGGCGCTCCGCGATCTCCTTCGTCGCCACGATGGCCGCCGAGGCGCCGTCGGAGAAGGGGCACGCATCGAACATCTTGAGGGGCGACGAGACGACGGTGGACTTCAGCACGTCCTCGACGCTGATCTTCTTCTTGAGGTGCGCCTTCGGGTTGAGGAGCGCGTTCTCGTGGTTCTGGACGGCGACGCGCGCGAGGTCCTCCTCGCTCGTGCCGTACTTCTTCATGTGCGCGCGGGCGAGCGTGGCGTAGAGGCCGGGGAAGCTCGCGCCGCAGGCGCCCTCGTACATGTAGTCGGAGGCGTAGGCGAAGTAGCCGGTGGCGGTGATGCTGTCGATGCCGCTGACCTTCTCGACGCCGACGGCGAGGTAGGCGTCGGCGAAGCCGCCGGCGACGTTGACGTACGCCTCGCGGAAGGCGGACTGGCCGGACGCGCACGCGGACTCGATGGTCGACGCGGGCTTCTCGGGGATGCCGAGGCTCGTCATCACGAGGGGGCCCAGGTGCCCCTGGCGCTCGGCCATCCCGAGCGCGTTCGCGACGAACGCGCCGTCGATCTTGTCCACGTCGATGCCGGAGCTCTCGATGGCCTCCATCGACGCCTGGACCGCCGCCTCGCGCAGCGTCTGCTCAAGCTTCCCGTAGTGCGTGGAGCCGACGCCGACGACGTACACGTCTCGCA
>DASRYU010000004.1:0-12426 GCA_035687045.1 Thermoplasmatota archaeon
CGGGGAGGTCGTAGTTGACCACGAGCTCCATCTCGGGGACGTCGAGCCCGCGGCTCGCGATGTCGGTGGCGACGAGGATGCGCGAGATGCCTCGCGAGAAGAGGTCGAAGACGTGGCGGCGCTGCTCGTGCGTCATCTCGCCCTGGAGCGCGTCGGCGGAGAAGCCGAGCTGCTTGAGGAGCCGCGCGGTCTTGGCGGCGCGGTCGCGCGTGCGGGCGAAGACGATGCAGCGCTGCGGGTCCTCCTGGCGCAGGAGCGCGACGAGCGTGCGCTCGCGCATCTCGGCGAAGACGTTCAGGCGGTAGTGCGTGAGGCTGGCAGGGAGCGCGCGCGGCGTGGCGCGGATGTGGACGGGGTCGCGGAGGTGGCGTTCGGCGAGCTGGAGGACGTCGCGCGGGAGCGTGGCGCTCACGAGCGCCGTCTGCTTCCGCGCCTTCGTCGCGTCGAGGACCTTCTCGATGTCGGGACGGAAGCCCATGTCGAGCATGCGGTCCGCCTCGTCGAGGACGAGGAGCTCGAGGTGGTCGAGGCGCAGGCGCTTCTCCTCGAGCAGGGCGAGAAGGCGGCCGGGCGTCGCGACGATGCAGCGCACGTCGCCGCCGAGCGTCCGCTCCTCCTTCTCGGCGTGGACGCCGCCCGTGACGGCGACGGCGCGGAAGGGCGAGCCGGTGCCCAGCGCGCGCACCTCTTCGGCGACCTGGCGCGCGAGCTCGCGCGTGGGGACGAGCACGAGCGCTCGAAGGCCTGGGCCGCGCGTGCCGACGGCGACGACGGGGATGCCGAAGGCGGTGGTCTTCCCGCTGCCGGTCTGCGCCTCGAGAAGGACGTCGCGCCCCGCGAGGAGCGGCGGGATGCCTTGCGTCTGGACGGGCGTGGGCTCGGCGTAGCCCATCGTCTCGAGCGCCGCGCGGATCGCGGTGGGGATCTGGAGCGCGTCGAAGCCGGGCACGCGTCGCCGATGGCCAGCCTGTAGAAATAAGCTCCTTGCGGAATGGCCGCGTGCGCCGCTTGCGTGACGGTGCCCTATTCCGAGGACGAGCGGGCAAGGGGCCAGCGCGTCATGATCCTCGAGGGCGTCTTCTCCCGCGCGATGGAGGGCGTCACCGGCGGCGTCGTGCTCGCCGGGTTCGCGCTGGCGCTGGGCGCCTCCGACCTCGAGATCGGCCTCGTGGCCGCCATCCCGTTCCTCGCGCAGCTCGCGCACGTGCCGACCGTCGCGTACCTCGCGCGCTTCCCGGACCGCAAGACGCTCGCGGTGGGCGCCGCCGCGTTGGCGCGCCTCTTCTTCTTCGCGATGGCGATGATCCCGTTCCTCGCGCTTCCGGTGCGCCCGGTGGCGGCGCTCATCCCGCTCCTCGTCGCCTACGCCACGTTCGCGACGTTCAGCGGCGGCGCCTGGCAGGTGTGGGTGCGCGAGCTCGTCCCGCGCGACTCCATCGGCCGCTACTTCGGCCGCCGCATGGCGATCCTCGCGGCGTTCGGGCTCCTCGTCGTCCTCGGCGCGGGCCAGTTCCTCCAGCGCTGGCCGGGGGATCCGCTCGTCGCGTTCGCCATCCTCTTCGCCATCGGCGGGACCCTCGGCCTCGTGAGCGCGGGCGTGCTCTCGCGCGCGCCCAGCCGCGCCTCCTCCGCCGTCCCGCACGGAAGCTTCCTGCGCGTGCTCCGCAAGCCGTTCGCGGACGCCAACTACCGACGCCTCCTCGTGTTCCTGGGCGCGTGGGGGTTCGCGGCGAACCTCGCGCTGCCGTTCCTGAGCGTCATGCTTCTGCGCACGCTCGGCTTCGGCTTCGGCGTCGTCACGGCGCTCGCGGCGACAAGCCAGCTCTCGAACGTGCTGGGCCTGCGCCTCTGGGGCCCCATCACGGACCGCTTCGGCAGCAAGCCCGTGCTGGGCCTCGCAGGAAGCGTGTTTCTCGTCGGCATGTCGCTGTGGGCCTTCCTGCCGAAGACCGCGAGCACCGGCACGCTTGTCCTTGCTGCCATCGTGCACGTGCTCCTCGGGTTCGCGCTCGCTGGCCTCGACGTGGCGTCCACCTCCGTCACCATGCGGCTCGCGCAGGAGCAGGATGCGCCGGCGTACCTCGCGAGCGCGAGCGTGGTCAAGGCGCTCGCCGCCGGCATCGCGCCCCTCCTCGGCGGCCTTCTCGCGACGCTTCTCGCGCAGCGCCGCTTCAGCGTGCGCCTCGTCTGGACGGACCCGAACGGCGAGGACATGGTGAACGCGGTCACGTTCATCGGGCACGAGTACCTCTTTCTCCTGAGCGTCATCCTCTGCCTCTACGCGCTCCACCGCCTCCTCGCGTTCACGGAGGAGGGAGAGGCGCCTCCCGAGCAGGTGGTGCGCGCGATGCGCCGCGAGGTGGGGCAGGTCAGCAGCATCGCGGGCATGCGCCAGTTCGCGCACGCGGCGAGCTATCTCGTCGAGGCGGCGTACCGCTTCGAGCGCAGCCTCGACGTGAAGCGCGCGCTGGAGCTGGACAAGAAAAGGGAGAAAAAGGGTTGAGCGGCGCGCGCCGCTCCGGCGCGCCTTAGCGGCGCACGTTCTCTTCGAGCGTGGGCGCGAGAAGCTCGAAGGTGCTGCCACCGCCCGCCTTGACGACAAGAGCGGACACGTAGCCCCACTCATTGTTCGTCCACGCGCTCGTGGCGGTCGTGACCTGCCCGCAGAGGCCTACCGCATGCGTCGTGCCCGCGGCGGGGGAGATGACGCCGCTGAGGGTGTAGATGGACCGCGTGTTCGGCGCCGCCTGGAGGCCGAAGATCCCGCCGCCCCACGTGGTGAGGGAGCCGCCCGTGCTCTGGGAGCACAGGTAGAGGTTGAGGCCCGTCGCCGCCGTGCTGGATGCACCCAGCGCCTTCGACGCCGTGACGAAGACGCGCTCGCCCGTCGCGACGGAGACGAACGCGCTCGGGCCGAGGAACGCCAGCGTCGTCGTGGGGTCGCTGGAGCCGTAGCCCGACGCCGCCGCCGTGCTCACGACGCCGCTCGGGCCCTGCGGCCCGGTGGGGCCAGTGGGACCGGCAGGTCCAGCCGGGCCCGCGGGACCGGCGGGGCCGGCCGGGCCCTGCTCCCCCTGCTCACCCTGCGGGCCGGCTTCGCCCTGGGGGCCCGGCTCGCCCTGCGGGCCGGCGGGACCCTCGGGCCCCTGCGGGCCGGGGAGTCCGCACGTGCCCATCGAGGCGGTGCAGACGTCGTCGCCGTTGATGGCGAGGCCCGTCGCGCTCGCGGCGAGCACGGCGTCGCCGAAGAGCAGCGCGTTCGCGCCGACGTCGAGGTCGCCAAAGAGGGTGTCGCCCGCAGCGTCGAGCCACGGGTCGTACGCGCCCGCGCCCGGAGGAGCGGCTACGACGGTCACGGGCGCCGCGGAGGGCGCGTTGAGGGCGCCGCTCACGGGAACAAGGATCATGGCGAGAATGAGGTACTTCGTGAAGCTTCGTAGTTCGGTCAGAACGATTCCCCGTGGGATCGCGACGGCTGCGTCGCGGCCTCCCACTACCCGCCAGGCACGCAGAAGGGAAAATCCCTCGCCTGAGGGGGAGGCGGCGGCAGGTGCTTTCTTGCCGGCTCCACGCGCTGCGCGTCCGATGACGCACGTGCGGCTCGTCTGCATCACGATGGTCGGCAACGAGTACGCGCTCTGGGAGCGCGACGGGCTCAGCTTCCCCCATGGGGACGTCGGCGACGGGGAGTCTCCTGCGGACGCGGCGCGGCGCGTGGTGGAGGAGTGGACGGGGACGAAGGCGCCAAAGCTCGAGCTCGCGGACCTGCTCGCGGAGCCCGGCTCGCTCACCCTTGTCTTCCGCGCGATGCTCACGGAGGAGCCGAAGGGCTCGCCGCGGCGGGCGAAGCGCATGGAGCTTCCCGAGAAGGTGGGCCTCCTTTCCGGCAAGTACGTCGAGGACGCCCTGAAGACGAGCCTGAACTACAAGCTCACTCGCGGCTAGCGTTTCCTCAAGAGACCGGCTTTGCTTCCGGCCGTCGAG
The DNA here is from genome assembly GCA_035687045.1 of Thermoplasmatota archaeon. Lineage (GTDB taxonomy): Archaea > Thermoplasmatota > SW-10-69-26 > JACQPN01 > JAJPHT01 > JAJPHT01. The sequence continues at coordinate 3,985 of DASRYU010000004.1, forward strand.
CGAAAGGGACATCCCCCGGCAGGGCTCTGCAAGGGCAGGAGGCATATCATTTGGCTGGAGCTCAACGGAGGATCATCTCGACGGCCCTGCTCGCGCTCATGATGGCGCTGCCGCTCGTGCACGCGCAGCCGGCGCTCGTGCGCGACACGCTCGAGGCGCTGCCGCTCGAGCGCGAGGAGGTCGCGGAGGCGCACTGCGTCGGCGTCGCGCCCATCAACCCGCGCTGCGGCGTCTCGTTCCAGGCACGCTACGGCATCTCGACGTCCGTGAGCGGCACGTTCACGGGCGAGCTGCTCTGCCGCTTCGTGGGGCCGTACGGGAGCTGGATCGAGTACCGCATGCAGGTCGTGACCGGCCTGCTCGTGAGCGCGACCGCGGCGGGCCCCGGCCTCTACGCGGGCGTCATCACGCTCGGATGCGAGGCGCGCGGCCCCTTCGGCGCGGGCGGCACGCTCGCCGGCGCGGGCACCTTCGACGTCCGCGTCGCCTACAGCTAGGCTTCCTCGGCCTTCTTCCCGCGCCGCGCCTTCTTTGTCTGCTTCGCCTTGGGCGCCGGCGCGGGGGGCTTGGGCGGGTGCGGCGGGAGGCCGCGCACGACGTCCTCGAGCGAGCGCGCCACCGGCGGCGCCTCCTCTTCCACGACGTGCGCGCGCCCTTTCGTGATGCGCGCGAGGCGCGCGTACACCGCGGAGTCGAGGACCCACACGCGCGCCCAGTCCTTCTCGTGGCGCAGGCCGCGCCCGACCATCTGCGCGAGCGTGCGCGAGGCGATATCGTCCGCGTACGCGAAGAGGAGCTCTTCGCCCCAGCGTTTCGAGAGCACCTGGAAGCGCCGCGAGCGCAGGTTCGGGAGCGGGTCCTTGATGATGACGACGTGCCGCGCCTTCTCCCCCGCGAAGTCGACGCCGCGCGCGATGCGCGTGGACGCGAGCACCTTCCGCTCGCCGCGGAAGAACTGGTCGAGCCGCTGCTCGTGCCGCTCGGCGTCGTCCTCGAGCTCGCCGGCGATCCAGCGCGCGACGGGCGATAGCTCCGCGACGTCGAGGAGCCTCTGCTTTCCGTGGACGAGGACGATGGCCTGCTCGTCCGCGGGGATGCGGCGGAACGTGTCGTGGAGCGAGTCGACGAAGGCCTTGCGCGTGCGCGCGTCTTGCCAGGTCGCGTGCGTGACGCGCGGCGGGTCCTGCCGGATGACCTTGAGCGTCCCCTGGAAGCGCGGCTCGCCCTCGATGAGGATGGGGTCGCGGAAGCCGTAGACCTGGCGGAGGATGCGCTCGCTCGGGAACGTGGCGCTCATCCACAGGCGCAGCGGCGCGCTTTGCCGCGAGAGGCGGCGCAGCGGCGCGGAGAGGTTGCTGTAGGTGAAGTAGACGCCCGTCGCGTCGTACGCGAGAAGGAGCGAGTCGCGCGACTCGAGGAAGCCCTTGATCTTCGCGACGATGTTCTCGTCCTCGTCCTGGATGGCGCCGCCGACAAGGAGCGCCTCGACGTGGAGCGTCGCCCACGGGTGGTGCGAGAACTCCTCGCGCAGGCGCGCGAGCGCGAGCTTCGGCCACTCCGCGAGCATGCGCGGGACGGCCTCGAGCGCGCGCCAGGTGCGCTCGTCCTCGAAGTCGTCGGGCGACTTGAACGTCCGCAGGCGGCGCGCGAGCGACTGGAGCGCGAGGTAGCCCTGCGGGTCGGGCAGCGCGTCGGCGCGCGGGTCCTGGCGCGCGAACTCCTCGGGCGAGCGGAGCGCGTCCTCGCCGAGCGACAGCACCTTCGCGGCGTGGTCCACGCGCTCGAGGAGCTGGAAGATGCCTTCGCTCGTGATGCGCTGCTCGTCGAAGAGCTCGTCGAGGAAGCCGTCGGCCTCGTCGAACACCTCGAGCTCGAGCTTCGGCTTGCGGCCAAGCTCCGTCTCCGCCTGCCACTTCGCGTTCGAGAGCACGATGACGTCCGCGTCGGCGAAGGCGTAGTGCGCGTCGAAGTAGCCGCAGCCGCGCGGCCCCACGTGGACGTACTCCTCCTCGTTGATGCCGCGCCACGATGCCGCGCGGCCGTCGAGGTCGAGAAGGAACTTCTCGACGTTCGGGTCGACGCGTTCCGTCGCGAGGATGTCGTGCCGGTTGCGCACGAGCGCATCGTAGCCGTTGCGCGCCATCGTCGGCGCCCAGTGCGGGCATGTGGCCGCCTTGCGCCACGAGCGGTCCTTGTTCTTGCCGCCGCGCTGGCAGACGTGCGGCTCCGCGACCGTTCCGCCTTCGAACGGGCACGGATAGCGTCGGCGCCCCTTCACGCTGGCGACCTTGAGCGGGAGGCCGTCGGGCCGGAGCACCTGGCGCGTGCGCGCCGCCTCCTCGTACTGGTCCTGGAGGTTCACGGTGGGGATGGCGATGAGCGCGCGGCCGCCCACGCGCGCGGCGACGTTGAGCGCGACAAGCGACTTGCCGCTCCCCGTGCCGGCGAGAAAGAAGACGTCCTGCTCGCGCCCCTCCCGGCGCGCCTTGCGGAAGGGCGCGAGAATGGCCTTCACCGCCTCGTCCTGCGTCAGGCCCGTCGAGTAGCGGCGGGGGGCCAGCGTGGCGCCCGAGGCGGCGTCGCGGACCGACCAGTAGGGGTTCGCCGGCTGGGCAGGAAGCACCAAGACCACCGTGCACAGGCCCCTGCGACGTAAACCCTCGTGGGCGGCTTCCGCTGGAGCGTCGGCGGCTTCGACGGGTGACAGGGCAAGCCTGAAGCGGGGTCGCGGAAGGTCCGAGGCATGCGCGCGACGCTGCGCTCCGCCTCCCTGCTTCTCGCCTGCGCGATCGCCCTCGCCGGGTGCACGAGCGACGGCAACCTGGGGACGCTCGAGCCGGGACAACGTCCCCCGGCCGTTCGCGGCGAGGCGCTGTGGGCGACGCCCGCGGCGGCGCACGCGGCCGACATCCGCATGGGCGGGCACCGGCTCGACCTCGAGGGCACCCTCCCGCCGCTCGAGCTCGAGGAGCTTCCGCTCGCCGGCGCCGCCGCGCGCGATGCCTTCCGCACGACGCCGGCGCTCCGGTTCGCGCTCGCTGGGGCCGTGCTCGAGGGGGAGCGCGGCTGGCTCGTCTTCGACGCGGCGAGCGCGCCCGAGCTGGAGGCGGTCGGCGGCCGCATCGTCGTCCGCGAGCACGCCCTGCGCGCGGAGGGGCCGGTCCTCTCGGCTCGCCTCTCGACGAGCGCGCTGACGCTCATGACGCCCCCGCCGATCGCCTGCTTCAAGGCGTTCCCGACGGAGGGCGAACGCGCGGAGTGCGAGGCGCACCGCGCGCGCGAGCTGCCGCCCGAGCCGGAGGCGCTCGCGAACCTCACCGACGCGCGCTTCGCCGGCGTGCAGCTCCCGCGCGAGGTCGTCGTGCGCGGCTTCGACCTCACGTTCTACGCCAACGGGACCGAGCGCCAGGTCGGGAGCGGCGTGACCGTGCAGGCCGCGCACGCCACCCTCGTCGCGTTCGTGGACGGCGTCGCGCCCTTCGCGCAGGTGACGCTCGACGTCCCCGTCGCGCCGCCCTCGCCGCTCCGGTGGGAAGGGAACCTCACGGTGCGCGCGTCGCCGCCCGCGGGCGAGATCCTTCTGGGCGGAGAGCCGCGCCTGCTCGCGCCCTACAACGAGGCGACGGTGAAGCTGCGCGAGGGGAGCGGCGCGCTCTCGCGCGGCGAGCGCGAGTGGAGCTTCGAAGCGAAGGGCGCGCACGTGGTGGACGTGCGTACGGGCCCCACGCCGCGGCTGGGCGCCGCGCTGCGCCTCGCGCCCGACGTCGTCGAAGCCGCCGGCCCCGCCGGCAACGCGACGCGCGTGAAGCTGATCCTCGCCGAGACGAGCGGCGGCGCCGACGCGCACGTCCGCGGCTACCGCGCCGACAGCGGCGTGCAGCTGCGCTACGCTGGCGCCGAGCCGTTCTCCGCCACGCGGGAGCTGCTGCAGCTCATGAACGAGACGGGCGCCCACCCCATCACGGCCCCCATGCTCGTCGGCATCGGCGTCGCGCTCCCGTTCGTGGCCTTCTTCGAGGGGATCGCCGGCTTCTTCCAGGCGCTCTTCCCGCCAAGCCTCGCCGGCACGATGGGCGCGGGGGAGGCGCAGGTGCTCACCTTCGAGCTCCTCATGCCCGACGAGCCGCGCGACGTGACGCTCCGGGTCGAGGCGGAGAACGCCGAGGCCGTGACCGCCACGCTGCGCCTGCGGCCGACGTAGGGGCGGCGCCGACGCTGAGGGAGAAGGCGTGGGAGGGGGGATTTGAACCCCCGAGCTCAGAGAGCATAGGATTAGCAATCCTACGCCTTACCAGGCTAGGCTACCCCCACAGGCAGAAGGGCAGACGCGCAACCCGGGTCATCCTATGTAAGAGTTGTGCGCGTGGCCGCGCGGTGGATTCGCCCCCGCCCCCCGCGCGGGAGGCGCGGGGGCACGGGCGCACGAGGCCGCATCACGGCCCCGCGAGCAGGTCGGAGAAAAAGGGGAGGGGGGAGGCTTGAGTCATGAAAACTTTTCTCTTCCCTGCTCAGCGCAAGCCTCTCCCACCGGCGCTATTTCAAGGTGTTGTCCTTTCCAAGGCGGCCACGCGGACGTGCGGCCCTGGCGCCACAAGCGCCATGTGGCCGCGTCGCCGTCGCCTCGTCGTGGATCTCTCGGCGACGAAGATGGACGACGGCGGCATGTACGCCTGGGCCGCCATCCTCACCGTCGTGGGGCTTCTCGCCTCGTACGGCATCGCGGTGGCGTGGCAGCGCTGGAAGGACCGCAACAAGGAGCGCGCCTGAGGCTCAGCGCAGGTCGCGGACGCGCGTGATGGTGTGCGTCCGCACGGAGGGGTTCCGGAGCGTGCGGCCGCAGCCGAGGCAGCGGGGCAGGTCGTCGACGACCTCGCGCGGGATGCGGTCCAGATGGAAGCCGCACGCGCATCGGTAGCTGACCCAACCTGCCCGTGACTCCATGGTTCCCGAGCACTAGAGGGGCGGCGGAGGGTATGTCAAGATTGGCTCCACCGTATCCAACGACCGCGACGCTCTCGTGATATCAGCGCCGCAGGAGCGCGCGCACGGGCGCCGCGTCCATCTTCGGCCAATGTACGGGAGCCGCGAGAAGCTCGTAGGCGCCGGGCGCAACGAGGTCCAGCACGAGGTTCTCGAGGTTGACGATGCCCGCGCGCGCGAGCGCCCGGTGCACCGGGAGCGCGTCGCCGATGGCGTCGACGCTCGGCGCGTCCACGCCCACGAGCCGCACGTCCGCGCGCGCCAGCGCCTCGCAGGCGGCGGGCGTGAGGGTGGGGAACGCGTCGAGGAAGCGCGTCGGGTCGGAGCGCGCCTGCGTGCGGAAGAGGACGCGCGGCGCGCGCGCGAGGTCCACGCCGCGCAGCAGCTCGACCCCCAGCTCGGAGGCGCCCACCGCGTCGACGACGACGCAGGGGCCGACGAAGGCGTCGAGCGGCAGCTCGCCGATGCGGCGGCTTTGCGCGTCCACGTGCCACGGCGCGTCCACGTGCGTGCCCACGTGCGCGCTCCCGCGCGCCCAGCCCACGCGCACGGGCTCGCCGTCGGCCGCCGCCTCCCCCCAGCCGCAGGCGAACGGCTCGTCCCCCGGATAGACGGCCGTCCGGGGGGTCACGGGCATGGAAACGTCGAGAAGCACGCGCGGCCACGCCCCCCGGGAGGGATAAATCGCGTGACCGTCACCTTTTTCATCAAGGACCACTACCTCCCCGATAGAATGACCTCCACCGTTGAGTCCCCCGCGTTCGTTCTGACGCCGAAGGCGGCCGAGATGGTCCAGACCATCATGAAGAACGAAGGTCGCGAGGGCGCCGGGCTCCGCGTCACGGTCATGCCCGGCGGCTGCGCCGGCTACACCTACGGCCTCGACTTCGCCGACGCGGCGAACGCCGACGACATCACGATCGAGAGCCACGGCGTGAAGGTCTTCATCAACGAGGACGTCGAGCCGCTCGTGCACGGCGCGAAGCTCGACTTCGTCGAGTCGCTCCAGGGCGCCGGGTTCGTCCTCGACAACCCGAACGCGAGCTCCAGCTGCGGCTGCGGCAAGTCGTTCATGTAAGGCGCCTCGCGCGCATCGTCCTCGCGCGCACGCGCGCGCTTCTTCGCACCCTTTCTCGCCCCAGCGTCCGCGCCGTCAGCGCGACGTCGTCTTGATGTTCGCGCCGCCGCGGAAGAAGCGGATCTCGATCGCCGTGTCCCCCTTCTGGGGCACGCGCACCACCACCGACTCCTGGATGCTCGTGGACGTCGTCACGCTCACGGTGTGCTCGCCCGGCCGCATCGCGAGCGCGTACTCCTGGGACTCCGACGGCCGCAGCACCAGGCTCTCGGAGAACACGCGCTCGCCCCCGTCGCGCACGGCGATGACGATGACCGCCTGGATCGGCTGGCCGTCGGCGTTGACGACGACGAGCGACTCCTCACCCTCGCGGTCGAGCGCCGCGCAGCCGGAGAGCAGGAGCGCCGCCAGCAGAAGGCTGACGCGCCTCACCGCCTCACCCTCGCGTCCGCGAGCTCGCGCAGCCGCGCCTCGAGGCGCACGTAGTCGGGCGCGAGGCGGAAGAGCTCCTCGTCGCGCACCGTCGCGACGGGGACCCAGTCGCTGTAGCGCGCGCCGGCCTTCTCGTCCTTGTCGACGTCGACCTCCCACAGGTCGTAGTCGTACTCGCTCTTCTTGCCCACGAGGAACGCGCGCGCGGCGTCGCAGAGGGAGCAGCCTTCGCGCGTGTAGAGCGTCACGGTGAAGCCGGCCTCGGGCACGATCTCGAGGAACACGCTCACGAGCGCGAGCGCGATGCCCGGGAGCGCGAGGAGCGCGAGCTGCGTCCACGAGCCGGCGACGAGGAGGCGCTGGAGCCCGACGGCGATGAGGACGATGCCGCCCAGCGTGCTCGCGAACGCGACGCGCTTGAACTGCCGCTCGCGCAGGCGCAGCCTCTTCACGCGCAGGCAGACGGAGCGCGTGCCTTGACCGTTGCGTCGCTAGCGTCGGCGGCGGAAGCCGACGGCGAGGAGCGCGCCGCCCACGACGAGCGTGAGCCCGACGCCGAGCATGTCGAGCGCGCCGGTGGCGACGCCATAGACGGCGACGAAGACGCCCAGCGCCACCATCGCGATGGCGATGAGGAACCACACGCGGCCGATGCTGTGGCGGATGCGCCAGAGGAGCGGGGCGGACGACGCCGAGGGGGTGCGGCTGCGCGCCACGCCTATCGGACCTTGTAGTAGCTGTGGTTCAGCTTCGCCTCGTAGCCATGCTGCTTCTGGACCATCTTGAGCGGGATGTACATCACGAAGAACGTGATGACCGGCAGCAGGTGCGTGAGCCAGCTCAGCAGGTCGAACCGGAAGATGGTGAAGAACGGCTTGAGGAACGTGCCGTACTCGCGCCCGAAGAACGGGAACTCCTTGTTGATGACCGTGTCAATGGCGTACACCGAGAGCATCGCGATGTACACGACGGTCGCCATGCCGATGCTGGCGGCGAAGGGGTGCTCGACCGGGCGGCGGTTCTTGCCGAAGCTCACGAAGGGCACGATGATGAACGGGATGCCCGGGACGAGGTTGAAGATGAGCCCGAGGAGCTTCGCGTTCACGGGGCCCCACTCGGCCGGCGAGAGCACGAACTCGTACTGCGCGTCCAGGAACGGCGTGGGGATCGGGTAGCCGAGGATGGTGAGGTCCTCGGTGATCTTCAGCGCGCCGTAGGCGAAGAGCAGGTACCAGTCGGGGAGGATGACGGCGGGCTGGCCCGTGGGGTTCGCCGGCGCCTCGAGGAAGTAGGGCATGGCGCCCGACGCGAGGACGACGAGACCCGTGAACAGGAGGATGATGATGAGGTCGCGGACGACCTCGTGCGGCCAGAACGGGTGGCCCTCGACGGGGCGCAGCTTCTTGACCGCGCGGCGCTCGCGCTCGATCTGCGCGGCCTCGCGGCTGTACTCGCCGAGGAGCTCTGCCATGGATGCCTGTTGTGCGGCCATGTTTCACACCTCAGTGGGGCTCCGCGATCCCTTGGATCCAAACAAGCGCGATGTGCAACCCGATGAGCGCCGTCGCGATGATGGGCAACAGCACGACGTGGAGCACGTACATGCGCGTGAGCGTCTGCTGCGAGCCGTACTCCTCGGCGAAGAGGAGCGAGGCCACGATGCGGCCGAAGACCGCGGGCGGCGACGACATCGCCATCTCGTTGCCGATGGTGCCGGCCCAGTAGGCCAGCTGCGACCACGGCAGGATGTAGCCGGAATAACCCAGCGCCAGCGTCACGAGCATCAGGGCGACGCCCAGGAGCCAGTTGAGCTCGCGGGGCTTCTTGTACGCCTGCGTGAAGTAGACGCGGAGCATGTGGAGGAACACCGCGGCCACCATGATCATGGCGCTCCAGAAGTGGATGGCGCGGACCATGAAGCCGAACGGGATCTCCAGCATGATCTGGGCGAC
>DASRYU010000005.1:0-12210 GCA_035687045.1 Thermoplasmatota archaeon
CCCCTGCCCTCGCCTCGGGCCGCCCGCATCCCTTCGCGCTTCGTCCCACAAACGCGACCCCTCCCCTGCCGCCCGTCGGCGCGTGCACGTCGCCATCGTGAGCCCGTACGATCCGCGCCCGCCGGCCGGCGCCGACCCGAAGGGGCTGCGGGGCGGGGTCGAGGAGGCGCTCGATCGATGCGCGCGCGGCCTCGCGGCCCGCGGCCACGACGTGACGCTTCTCTGCAGCGCGCCTCGCGCGGGCGACGTCCGCGACGAGGACGGCGTGCGCGTGGTGCGCGTTCGCCGCCAGGGCTCCCTCTTCCGCGCCCCGCTCGCCGCGCTTTGGCGCCACGTTCCGGAGGGTGCGGACGTCGTGCACGTGCCGGCGACGTATCCGCTCGTGTCGGACCTCGTGCCGCTGCGCGAGTCGAAGCGGCGCGCGGTGGTCCTCGACTACCACTTCGACGTCCACGGCACGAGCCTCGCCATGCGCGCCGCCGCGGCGGCCTACGGCGCGACGATGGGGCGCGCGATGCGGCGCGCGACGCGCATCGTGTGCAAGTCGCTCGACTACGCGCGCCACTCCTCGGTCCTTTCGAAGCTTCCGCGCGAGCGGCTCGACTGGGTGCCCAACGGCGTCGACCTCGACGACTTCCCGCTCTCGATGGGCACGCGGCAGGACATCCTCTGCGTGGGGCGGCTCGTGCCCTACAAGGGCGTCGACGTGCTGCTGCGCGCGATGCCGCGCATCCACGACCTCACCGGCGCGAAGCTGACGCTCGTCGGCGACGGCCCCGAGGCGGCGCGCCTGCGCTCGCTCGCGGCGCAGCTGGGCGCGCCGGTGGAGTTCCTCGGCCGCGTGCCCAACGACGAGCTCCCGCGCCTCTACGGCGCACACAAGCTCACCGTGCTCCCCAGCGTCAACTCGCAGGAGGCATTCGGCATCGCGCTCCTCGAGAGCATGGCGACGGGCACGCCCGTCGTCGCGAGCGACCTTCCCGGCGTGCGCGAGGTCGCCTCCGTCGCAGGCCTCACCGCCACGCCCGGCGACCCGGAGGCGCTCGCGGAAGCCGTCGCCACGGCGCTGGAGGCCGCGCCGCGCTTCGGGGCGCCCGACGAGATCCGCGCGCGCGTGGCGAAGCAGTACGCGTGGCCGAGTGTCGTCGAGCAGCTCGAGGCGGTCTACGAGCGGGCGGTGGCGCGAACGTGAACGTCCTTATCGCTTCCCCGTGGCTCCACCCGCACGGCGGCGGGCTCGAGCGCTACGCGTGGAGCATCGGGCGGGAGCTTGCGCGCGCGGGGCACGAGGTGACGCTCCTCGGGCACGCGCGCGAGCCGGTGGACGAGACGCGCGAGCGCGTGCGCGTCGTAGGCGTCGCGCCTCGGCGCACGCTCTCGAACACGCCCCTCTCGCTCGAAGTGCACCGCGTCGCTCGCCGCCTCGCCCGCGACGCCGACGTCGTGAACGTGCACACGCCGGTCCCGGGCACCGCGGAGCTCGTCGCGCTCGCGGCGCGACGCGCGGGCGTGCCGCACGTCGTCACCTACCACGCCGGCACGCTCGGCGCCCCCGCCGGGATCCTCCGCGCCGCGGCGAGCGTCCACCGCGCGCTGGGAGAGCGGTGGCTCCTGCGCGGCGCGGCAGCGCGCATCGCCGTCTCGCCATACGTCGCGGCGCGCGTCTTCGGCCGCCTCGCGTCGGAGGTCGTCCCTCCAGGCGTGGACGCGGAGAGGTTCGCGCCCCAGGGCGAGCCCGTCCCCGGCCGCGTCCTCTTCGTCGGCCCCGTCTCGCGCGCGTACGCATGGAAGGGGTTCGCGGTGCTCGCGGACGCGTTCGAGCGCCTCGCGCAGCGCGTGCCCGAGGCGCACCTGCGCGTCGTGGGCCAGGGCGACCTCGTGGAAAGCTATCGCGCGCGCTTCGCCGGCCGCCCCGTCACGTTCGTCGGCCGCGTCGAGGAGGCGCAGCTCGTGCGGGAGTACTCGCGCGCGAGCGTGGTGGTGCTGCCGAGCATCACGGATGCCGAGAGCTTCGGCATGTGCCTCGCCGAGGCGAACGCGTGCGCGAGGCCCGTCGTCGCGAGCGCCATCGGGGGCATCCCGAGCTTCGTGCGCGACGGCGACAACGGCCTTCTCGTCCCTGCCGGCGAGCCCGAAGCGCTCGCTCAGGCGCTGGAGCGGCTGCTCGCGGACCCCGGGCTCGCGTCGCGCCTGGGCGCGCGCGGCCGCGAGCGCGTCCTCAAGGAGCACCGCTGGGACGCTCTCGCCGAGAAGACCGGGAGCCTGCTCGCGCAAGCCTCCACGCGATGAACAGGCCAACGAGGCTCGCGTCGGAAGCGCGATAGCACCCTCCAGCCGACGCGGCGCCCGATGCGCACCGCGACGTGGCCGCTGGCCGTCCTCCTCGCCGCCCTCGGCACGGCGGCCCTGCTTGCAAGCGACCCCCAGCAGGCTTGGCTCCTCGCGGCCGGCGCGCTCGCGCTCGTGGCACGCGCGATGCCGCGGCGCGCAAGCTCCGCCGTCGCCCTTGGCGGCGCGGTGGCCGGCGCGACGCTCGCGCTTCTTCCGCTGCCCGGCTGGGGCCGCGTCGCCCTCGCCGCGCTCGCGGGGCAGTGCGCCATCGCCGCGCTCGCCGGCCCGTTGCGGCCGCCCCGTCTTCGCGCTCCTCGCGCACGGCGTGGCGCTCGTCGGGACCCTGTGGATCCTCGCGACCGGCGACGCCGGCGGCGCCGTCCCGACGCTCGCGTACGCCGCAGGGTTCGCCGCGCTCCTTCTTCACGCGCAGTGGGGGCGGGAGCCCGACGGCTGGGAGGTCCTCGTGCTCGCGCTCGTCGTGCTCGGGCTCTCGGCCATCTCGCTCGTGTACGCGGCCTCGCTCGACGTGGGAGCGGGGCTCGCCGCGTGGCTGCCCGTCGCCGTCGGCGCGGCCTTCGCGTGCGGCGTCGCCGCGCTCGCGCTCACGGCCGCGCCGCCGGCCGCGCCGCGATTCCTGCGCGAGCGCGCCGGCATCGCCATCGACGTCGTGGCGCACGGCGCGGCGGGCATCGCGCTCCTCAACATGCTTTTCCTCGCCTTCTCGCTCGTCTCGGGCTGGAGCCTCAAGGTCGTCTTCACCATCCTCTTCTCCTGGCAGCTCATGGTCATCGCCCTCGAGTTCCGCACGGTGCGCCACGCGGAGAAGCGGCGTCGCCGCGCGACACCCGCGCTCGTGCGCGCGCTCCACCGCGACCCGGTCACCGTCGTCGTGCCGGCCGCCAACGAGGGCGCCGTCCTGCCGGCGAGCCTCGAGCAGAACCTGGCGGTCCCGTACCCGCTCCGCTTCGTCCTCGTCCCCGCCACGAAGTCGAAGGACGACACCGTCGCCATCGCCCACGAGTACGCGCGACGCTACCCCGACCGCGTGCGCGTGGTCGAAGGGAGCACCGGCTCGAAGGCGGAGGACCTGAACCTCGCCTGGCGTACCATCGACACGCCCTTCGTGCTCCTCCTCGATGCCGACGAGACGATCGACGCCGATTCGCTGCAGCGCGCGCTCGACGTCATGCACCGTGACCGCGGCGTCGGCGTCGTGCAGGGCCGCAAGGTGTCCCGCGACCCGCGCGCCGGTGCGCTCGCGCGCTTCGTCTCCGCGGAGCGGCGCTACTGCACGTGGCTCGACCACGTCATGCACGGCGAGTCGCTCGGCTCCGCCCACTTCGGAGGCTCCGCCGCGCTCCTGCGCCGCGAGGTCCCGAACTCGCTGGGCGGCTGGACCGACCGCACCATGACGGAGGACATCGAGTTCACGCTCCGCGTCCACCTGGACGACCGCTGGCGCATCGTCTACCTTCCCGAGATGGTCGTGCGCGAATCGGACCCGACGACGCTGGGCGAGCTCCTCAAGCAGCGCACGCGCTGGGCGCGCGGCTGGGCGCAGTGCTTCCGCCTGTACTTCGGCGACGTGCTCCGCGCCTCCCGGCGCCTGGGCGCCGCGCGCGCGTTCGGCCTCGTCCTGCTGCTCCTCATCAGCGTGAGCGCGCTCTGGACGACGTTCGTGCCCGCGACGCTCCTCATGCGCATCGCGGGCATCTCGCCCCTCCTGCCCGTGGTCGTCGCGCTGCCGCTCGCGCTCATCCTCCTGCCGGCGCGCCTCATCGCGTACAGCTACGCCGCGTTCCGCGACCCCGTCATCCCGCTGGAGAAGACGCCTGCGCGCGCGGCCGAGCTGGCGCTCCACGCGTACCTCTGGATCCTCTTCGGGTGGCTCGTGCAGCTGCACGCGCTCTACCTCGAGGTCTCGAGCGCGCCGCGCGTCTGGTACGTGACGGCGAAGAAGGCCGCGGCGCGGGCCACGGGAGGCGCCGCCTGATGTGCCTGGGGCACCGGCTCGCCGGCGGTCTTGTCGGCGCGGGCATCGCCTCGCTGGCGTTCGGGCCGGTGCACCAGTGGGACTTCCTCGCGTTCGCGCTCACGCTGGTCGGCGTGGGGGCCTGGGCCGGCGCGGGCGCCGGCGCGCACACGTCCACCCCGAGGCAGCGGGCGGCCGCGCGCGTGCGCGCGTCGCGGTAGCCTCTTACTGGAGCGTGCGGGCGCGGGCGGCGAAGAAGCCGCGCTTGAGCGCGCTCCACGTCGTGCCCATCTGCCGCCGCTCGAGCGGCCGCACCGCGCGCGTGGCGAGCGGGATGTCCGCCGGCCCCTGCGGGTACGTCGAGAGCGAGAGGAGGTCCCACGCGACGCGGCGCACGGCCTGGCTGGGCGAGTATGCGATGCGGCGCGCGCGGACAGCGTGGAGCGCGTGCTCGACGAGCCCGTCGCGCACGTCGCGCGCGCCCGTCGCCTCCACCGCGTGGAGCAGCGCGTCGCGCGCGCGCTCCCACCAGTTGGGCGGCAGCGGATGCGACTGGCTGAGCTTCCACTCGACGGCGGTGGCGAAGAGCGCGTGGTACGGGTGGTCGCGCGAGAGCGCGAGGCGCTCCCGCATGCGCGGCGCGTACTTCCCCTCGTGCAGGAGGCTCGCGTCCATCGCGGCGAGGACGGCCTTCGTCGCCTGGAGGTCGCGCTGGTGGAGGTCGGGCGGCTCGTTGTCGGCGGGGAGCGAGAGGAGCATGCCCGCGGCGCGGTTGCCCAGGAGCCGCGCGATCTCCGCGCGCGTCACCTCGCGCGCTTCGTAGCGGCGCAGCGGCGCGAGGATGTCGGGCGGGCCCGAGATGACGCGCGCGCCCAGGCGCACGTCGAGCCAGAAAAGCTTCCGGCCCACGTAGGGGAGGCGGCGCTGCCAGATGGGCATGACGTCCACCTCGAGGCCGATCTCCTCCATGAGCTTGGGCGCGAGGTCGCGGTAGATGCGGCCGCCGCCCGGGCGCGAGCGGACGGCGATGAGGTCGTAGTCGTTGACGGGGACGCCGTAGCGCGTGGTGCCCTCGCCGCGGGAGAACCCGCCGGTGAGGACGAGCGCCACGAGGTGACGGTCCGCGGCGTGCGCGCGGTAGGCGACGTAGCTCAGGTCGCCTTCGATGCGCGCGCGCACCTCGAGCGTGTCGTTCTCCGTGAACGGGAAGTCGAGGCGCACCTCAGGCCGTGACCGCATCCGGCTCCTCCAGGAACGAGCGCCCCTCGTTCGTCTTCGGCGTGTCGACGCCGGCGAGGCGGCACAGCGTCGGGAAGACGTCGACGAGGTTGCGCAGGCCGAGGTCGCGCGGCGAGCCGACGCTCGGCGAGTCCATGATGAGGACGCCCGTCGTCTCGGCGCCCCACGTGTCCGCATCGTTGCGCGGCGGCCAGTGGATGCCCTTCTCGAGGTAGCCGTGCATCCCTTTGATGTCGTGCTCGACCACGTGGAAGTAGTCGGGCCAGAAGAGGACGCCCGGGTCCGCCGCGAACATGAGGTCGCCGTACTTGCGGTCCGTGGGAATGCGCCGCTCGCGGCGCTCGTCCATCGAGACGATGCGGCCGAAGGTGACGTCCGTGAGGAGCGCGCGGATCTCGCTCTCGGCGCGCTCGTTGTGGAACCACACGTTCGCGATGGTGCTGTTGAGGAAGAGCGTGTAGTCGCGGCCCGGCTTGAGGTCGAGCTGCTGGATCGCCGCGAGGAGGTTCACCTTCTGCATGACGGGCGCCATGCCGTGGTCGCCGATGCAGAGGAAGTGGAAGCGGTCGTAGTTCGCCGCGAGCGCCTCGTGGATCTCCTGGCACTTGCGGTCGATCTCGCGGATGGCCTTGCGCATGAACTCGCGGTCGGCGTCCGTCTGGTTCGCGGCGGGCGTGTACCCCTCGGGCACGAGCGGGCCCTTGTGGTGCGCGCCCTCGTCGAGGTCGCTGAACTGCGCGAAGACGAACGCGTGGTCCTCCTTGTTGCGGAACGTGTCGAGGACCATCTTGTGGATCTCGTTGTCGTTCCCGCTGATGGGGTGCGCGAGGTACTTGAACGACTTCCCCTGCGAGCGCAGGAGGTCGAAGATGCCCGGGAGCGGCATCGCGCCCTCCTCGAAGATGGGCTTGTGGTCCTCGACCACGCTGAAGTGCGGAAGGTACGGGCCGGGGATCCACGCGGGGTCGGTGTGGTACTGGCCCGACGTCCACTTGCTGATGTGCTTGACCGCGACGCGGAAGGGGAAGAGGACCTTGCGCGGCTGGTAGAGGCGGTTCATCGGCCCGAGCTTGCCGACCCACTTGAACGGCGAGTGCTCGGGGTCGTAGCCGAAGGCGCTGAAGGCGTTCGACGTGTCGGGGTAGGTGCCGGTGAACATCGTCGTGCGCTGCGTGAAGCCGGGCGGCGACTCGATGCTCGCCGTGAGCCCCTTCTGCATGAGCCCGTGGAGGAACGGCGCGTTCTCGGGCGTGATGTAGTCGCGGCGGCAGGCGTCGAGGATCAGGAGGAACGTGGTTTCGCGCATGACGGTCTATCCCCTCTTGATGGCGCGCCGGGTCAGGTACGACCCGACGAAGGCGAGATCGAAGATCGGCGAGAGCGCCGCGCCGCCCGCGAGCTGGTGCGGGCGGTACTTCTTCGCGACGGGCGACGCGAGGCGGCGCAGGGTCGGCGCGAAGAACACGACGATCGTGGCGAGAAGGAGCCACACGCTCGCGAGCGCGACGGCGGCGATGCCGAGCACGCCGACGACGGTGGCCCAGGCGAGGTGGAGCTTGGGCGCTCCGAGGAGGTCGCGGAGCATCGCCTGCGCGGCGCCCTCGCGGAGGTGCTTGCGCCACTCGGCCTTGAGGCTCGCGACGTCCTTGTGGTGGACGATGGCGTCGGGCGCGTACGCGATGCGCAGGCCGGCGAGGCGCGCGCGGCGGGCGAAGGCCACGTCCTCGGAGCCCGGCAGCTTGTCGTCGAACTGGAGCGTGTCGAAGGCGAAGCGGCGGTACGCCGCGTTGACGTTCGACGCGAACGTCTCGGGGAGGACGTCCCCCTCGCGCTCGAAGTGGTGGTAGCGCAGCCCGCGCGCGACGGTCGCTGCGTTGATGCTCGTGGGGGCGTGCCGCTGGCGGCCGTACACGATGTCGGCGTTGGCGATGCTCGTGCGCAGCGCCGCGAGCCACGCGGCGTCGGGAACGGCGTCGGCGCTCACGAACGCGATGATGTCGTGGCGCGACATCTCGATGCCCGTGTTGCGCGCCTCGCCGAAGCTCACGTTCTCGGGGAAGGCGTGCACGCGCACGCGTCCCGGGTGCGCCACGGCGTAGTCGGCGCAGATGCGGACGGTGGCGTCGCGCGAGGCCGAGTCGACGACGATGATCTCGTCGTCTTCGCGAAGCTGGAGCAGCACCGCGTCGAGGCACTCGCCGATGTTGGCGGCTTCATCCTTCGTGAGGATGACGACGGAGACCGATTCGTGGCGTTCCATGGAGATTCCTTCGGAGTTTGGCTGCGAGGCGCGCGGCCGCGTAGAGGCCGGCGAGCGTCTGGACGACGAGCCACGCGAGGCCCACGCCCCACGAGCCGCCCCACGCGAGGGCGAGCGGCATGAGGAGCATGAGCGCCGCGAGGTTGGCGAGCGGGAGCGCGGTGAGCTCCCACCCCTCGTCCTTCGCCTTGAGGTAGGCGAGGTAGAGGTTGAGGACGATGACGAAGGGGATGCTCATCGCGAGCAGGCGCAGCAGGGGCGCCGAGTCGACGTAGTGCTGGCCAAAGAGCGCGAGGAGGAAGGGCGCGCCCGCGTACATGACGAGGGCGAGCGGCGCGAGGAGGAGGCACGAGAGCGTGAGCCCCTTGACGAGCGCCGCGCGGGCGTCGCCGTCGCGCACGAGCGCCGCGAACGCGCTCTGGGCGATGGCCTTGCTCGCGAGGAAGGCGACGGTCGCGACGGTCCACGCGAGGTAGAAGCGGGCGTTCTCCTCCGCGCCCGCCGCCTGGAGGACGAGGAGCGGAAGGACGAGGCCCGGCAGGAACTCGCTGAGGTTGAGCGCGTAGTTGCGCATCGAGTAGCCGAACGCCGCGCGCTCGGGCTTGGCGCCGGTCGGGCGGTGCGCCGCGAGCCGGCGCGGGAGGATGGCGAAGGCGACGACGAGCGAGGCGGCGAGGCCGACGCCCCAGGCGAGGGGCACCGCGCGCCCGCCCCACGAGAAGACGATGACGAGCGGCACCAGGAGCTTGACGCCGTTGAAGGCGAGGTTGCGCAGGAGGACGCCGTCCGCGCGCTGTTCCGCGATGAAGAAGGCGTCGAGGATCCACGCGAGGCTCGTGCCGACCGCGAGGAGAAGGAAGCCGGCGGCGTACGTCGGCGTCTTGAGCGCCTCGAGCGCGGGCACGCCTAGCGTCGCGAGGACGAGGACCGTCGCCGCGACGAGCCCCGTGAGCGTCACGGTGGCGAGGGAGGCGCGAAGAAGGATGCGGCGCACGCCTCGGGCGCTCGCGGAGGGCGCGTAGCGGATGACGGCGGCGTCGAACCCGGCCTTGCCGATGAGCGCCGCGAGCGTCGCCGCGGAGACGACGGCCGCGCCGATGCCGAGCGCGTCCGCGTTGAAGCGGCGCGCGGCGACCATCCAGAAGAGGAAACCGAGCGCCGCCGACAAGCCCGCGTTCGCGACGAGCGCGACCCCGTTGAGGTAGAGGGGGTCGCGGACGTGGCTCCGCAGGTTCGCCAAGGCGCCCATGTCGGCCCAGCCCCGCCGTGAGGGGCCAATAGCTTTCCGTCACGATGAGCGAAGGAAGCGTCGGAGGCGGATTCGACGCATGTACCCCAAGGGGAATGGCGCCGCGAAGCGAGCCGGGCGCCATGCGTCGTCAGGTCGAGCCGCTGCTGGTCGCGGCGCTCCTCTCCTTCCTCGTCGTGTGGGGCGTCGCGCTCCGCCTCGAGGACCCGCTCTCCACGCGCGCCCTGGGCGCCGAGGACCCCTACACGCACGTCGTGTTCACGAAGGAGTGGGCGGAGCAGGGCTACTTCGACGACTCGTTCCACCTGGGCACGGGCATGTACCCGCCCGGCATGCACGCGTTCCTCATCGCGTTCGCGCCCTACACCGGCATCGCGCTCTACGACATCGCGCGCGTCCTGCCGGCCATCCTTGGCGGCCTCGCCATCCTCGGCATGTACGTCGTCGGCGCCCGGCTCGCGAACCGCGCGGCGGGGCTCGCGGCCGCCTTCGCGACGGCCATCATGCCCGAGCACATCTTCCGCACCGAGCTCCTCTTCCCGACGGCGTTCGACCTCGCGCTCCTCCCGCTCTGGCTCCTCTCGTTCCACCTCATGCTGGGCGAGGAGCGGCGCGGCGGCGCGATCCTCTTCGTCGGCGCGAGCATCCCGCTCGCCATCATGCACCCGTGGGCGGTCCCGCTCTTCGGCGTGCCGCTCATCGGCTACGCGGCGCTGCGCACGCTGCGCGCGCACCAGCCGCTGCGCGCGTCGGCGCAGGCGCTCCTCCTCCCCGTGGCGCTCGTCGTCGTCGCGACGTCGTTCGCGATGGCCTTCCGCTGGGACGACAGCGACACCGGCTTCGCCGACTTCGCGGGCAAGGTCCCCGGCCTCGCGGGCTTCTCCGCGTGGGAGATGCCCGGGCCGCTCGTCTTCGTCATCGTGCTGCCCATGCTCGCCGCGCTCGCGGCGCTGGGCGTGCTCGCCGTCGCCGCGCTCGCGAGCGTGCGCCTGCCGCGCGCCGCGCGCATCGGCGCGAGCCTCGCCGTGGGCGCGGGCCTCCTCGCGCTCCTCGTGCCGCTCACGCGCGCGCTCCCGCAGGACGTGGACTACCACGAGATGCTCGGCCCGATCGCGGTCGCGCTCGCGCTCGCGGGCTTCGCGCTCGCCTTCGTGCGCCCCACCGCGCTTGGCGACATGGGCATGGTCGTGACGGCGTTCCTCTTCCCGCTCACGGCGCTCGACATCTTCGGGAGCCCGTACTGGCCGCAGCGCACCGTCGCCTACCTCGCCGTCGGCGTCGCGCTCCTCGCGGCCAACGTCGTCGGGCAGCTCTACGAGACGCACGCGCTCGTCGCGCGCAGCGACCGCGCGCGCCGCGTCGCAGGCCCCGCCGCGATCGTCGCGCTCTCGCTCGTGGCGACCGGCGCCGCGACGGCGATGCCCGTCGACACGTACTCCTGGTACCGCCTCTACGACGAGCCGGCCTTCGCCGCCTTCGAGGAGGTCGCGCGCACGCTCGAGGAGGACCCGGACGCGAAGGTGTTCATCTACACGTGGCAGCCGGCGCTCATGGTGAAGACGCTCGCCGACCCGGACCACGTCTGGTACTCGCCCAAGTTCTTCAACAGCTCCGAGGTGCGCGAGAAGCAGCTCGGGAACGTCGAGGGGACGGCCTACGTCCTCGTCGACCCGTACACGCGGGAGGCCGCCGCGAAGGGCAAGGCGCGGCTGGACTTCCTGGACGACGACCCGCGGTTCCGCCGCGTGATGGGATCGGGTGGCGTCGAGCTCTACGAGGTGGTCCGATGACGACGCTGATCTCCCGCACGCCGACGAAGCTCGACCGCCCCAGCATCACGATCCTTCTTCCAGCGAAGAACGAGGAGGACGGCATCGAAGCGACCTTCGCCGCGCTGCCCGTCTCGCGCCTCACGGAGCTTGGCTACCCCGTCGAGGTCCTCGTCGCCGACGGCCGCTCGCACGACCGCACGCGCGACGTGGCGGAGCGGCACGGCGCGCGCGTCGTGCAGCAGCTTGGCACCGGCAAGGGCCGCGCGGTGCGCGCCGCGCTCGTGCACGCGAAGGGCGACTACATCGTCATGCTCGACGCGGACGCCACGTACCCCGCGCGCGCCATCCCGGCGTTCGTGGCCGCGCTCGACGAGGGGTACGACGTCGTCATGGGCTCCCGCTTCAAGGGGCACATCGAGACGGGCGCGATGAAGCCCGTCAACCGCCTGGGCAACCGCGGCCTCTCGTTCATGGCGAGCACGCTCTACGGGCGGCGCTGCACGGACGTCTGCACGGGCATGTGGGCCTTCCGCGCCGAGACGATGCGCAACCTCGGCCTCACCTCCACGCACTTCGAGATCGAGGCGGAGATGTTCGCGCGCGCCGCACGGGCGGGCCTGCGCATCACCGAGCTCCCGATCCGCTACACGCGCCGCGAAGGCGTCACAAAGCTGGGCAGCGTCGGGGACGGCCTGAAGATCGGGATGGCGCTCCTGCGCTACCGCTTCGGCAAGTGAAACGTCCACCTCCGGCGAACGGCTGTCGCTCGCCGCTATAGCCCTCCGAACGAATGTTCGTCGCCGCCAGCGGCACTTTCATGACAATCGTGCGGCGTGCTCGCGGCATGGCGGCGCAGCTCGACGACATCGACCGCAAGATCCTGCGGATGCTCCAGACGAACGCGCGCACGTCCAACAGCGAGATCGCGCGCCAGCTCGGCATGGTCCCGAGCGCCATCCTCGAGCGCATCCGGAAGCTGGAGGAGCGCGGCGTCATCCTCGGCTACGAGGCGAAGATCAATCCTGCCGCGCTCGGCCTGGGCCTCGTCGCGTTCGTGAGCGTGCGCACCGCCGACCGCACGCACGAGTACGAGGCGGCGGAGAAGCTCAAGAAGTTCCCTGAGGTCCTCGAGGTGCACAACATCGCCGGCGAGGACTGCTATCTCGTGAAGGTGCGCGTCACGGACGTCTCGGCGCTGCGCGACTTCCTCCACGACAAGGTCGGCCAGATCGGGAGCGTCATCGGCACGCGCAGCACGATCGTGCTCGGCGTGGAGAAGGAGACGGGGCGGCTCCCGATTCTGCCGGCGAGCGACGGCTCCGCGAAAGCGCCGCGCTTCGCGGCGGGACGCATCCAGCCCTGATTCGCTGACATGTCCAGCGGG
>DASRYU010000006.1:0-13431 GCA_035687045.1 Thermoplasmatota archaeon
GGCGGCGCGGGTGGGGGGCGCGGGTGGCGCGCAGCTGGGTCGCACGTGAGAGGCACGTGCGAGCCACCTGAGACGCACCTGCGTCTCACCTGCTTCGAGGGTCGCTTCATCCTATCGCTCCCCGTCGCGACGTCCGGGCGAAGCTGATATCGCGCCCGGCGATGCAGGGGCGATGGAGCTCGACATCCTCGACATCCTGAAGGCGTGCCGCCGCAGCCGCGTGAAGGTGCGCGTCTGGCGCGGCCTCGTGGAGCTGCGCGTCGCCGTCGTGCCGGAGCTTGCCGAGAAGGCGCAGACGACGCCCGATCGCGTGCTGGCCGTCCTTCACGGGGACGGCCGGAAGTATCGGCAGGACTCTTCGCTTGTGACGCTGGGGCTCGCGCGGCCGACGCAGCCCGACGAGCAGGGTCGGTACGGCGCGTACGCGCTCACGCGGCGCGGGGAGGCGGCGTGGGAGCCGGTGCTCGCGCGGCTGACGAAGACGCGGGGGCCGCCGGCGGGGTGAGGCTCGCACCTGCATCGCACGTGCATCTCACCTGCGTACCACCTGCGTCTCACCTGCATCGCACGTGCGTTCCACCTGCGCGCCACCCGCGCTCGCTACACCCACCCCGCCGCCACCGCGCCCAGCACGCCCGCGCCCAGCGCGACGCGGTACCAGACGAACACCGCGGCGCTCTGCGTGCGCAGGTAGCGCAGCATCCAGGCGATGGCGAGGTAGCCGAAGACGGCGGCCGTCGCCGTCGCCACCACGAGCGCGGCGACGTCCTCGCGCGGAAGCTCCAGCGCGGCGGGGAGCTCGAAGAGGCCGCTCGCGGCGATGGCGGGGATGCTCAGGAGGAAGCTGAAGCGCGCGGCGGCTTCGCGCGTGAGGCCGGCGAAGAGGCCTCCGGTGAGCGTGGTGCCGGCGCGGCTGGCGCCCGGGATGAGCGAGAGCACCTGCGCGGCGCCCACGAGGAGCGCGTCCTTCCATGTGAGCGCGCGCAGCGGGCGCTCGCGGCGGCCGGCGCGGTCGGCGAGGCCGAGGAGGAGGCCGAGCGCGATGAGGGTGACGCCGATGACGCGCAGGTCCTTCGTGAGGGGCCCCTCGATGATATCACGAAGCGCGAAGCCGACGATGCCGATGGGGATCGTGCCCAGGACGACGAGCCATCCGAGGCGGCGCGACTCCGGGTCCCCGCGCGCCATGCCGGCGAGGTCGCTGCGGAAGTACCAGAGGACGGCGCCCAGCGTGCCCAGCTGCACGACGGCGAGGAACGCCGTCCAGGCTTCCGGCCTCTGGTCGTCGATGAGCCCCATCGCGCGCCCGGCGATGGTGAGGTGCGCGGTGCTGCTCACGGGGAGGAACTCGGTGAGCCCCTGGAGGATGCCGAGCAGGATGGCTTCCCAGACCTGCACGCGCGGCGCGAGCGGGGGCAACCTTCTTGAAGCCCGCACGTGTAGCGCGGCCTCATGGCCGGGCAGCTTCCTCCTCAGATCCAGAACCAGCTCGCGCAGCTCCAGGAGCTGCAGCAGCAGGCGCAGGTGGTCGTGCAGCAGCGCCAGCAGCTCGAGATGCAGGTGCGCGAGCTGGAGCGCACGCTGGAGGAGCTGGCGAAGGTCAGCGCGGACGCGCCCCTTTTCCGCAGCGTCGGCTCGCTTCTTGTCGCCGTGACCGACCGCGCGAAGCTCGAGTCGGACCTCAAGGACCAGCAGGAGACGATGACGGTGCGCCTGGAGAGCGCGAAGCGCCAGGAGCAGCGCCTGCGCGAGCGCGTCACCGCGCTCCAGACGGAGCTCCAGGCCGCCCTTGGCGGACGCAGCTAGCGGCCGCGCCCTTCCCTCGCCCGCGCCTCGGCCCGCGCCTTGGCCCGCGCCTCGGCCCACGCCTCGGCCCGCGCCTCGGCCCGCGCCCGCATCGGCGCCAGCCGATGCTGATATCGCGCTGCGAGAGCATCACCGGAAAGGCTTTCTCGGGCTGTCCGAAGTGGGCCTTGTTGCCGTGCCGCATTTCTCGCGTTTTCCAGAGGCGCAGCCCTCTCGCACGCGATTCCCAGCCCTTAAATAGCCCCGGGCGAATGCGCGGCGTCAACGCCCGGCCGTCCACGCCGGCGAATGGGGATCTTCGCATGTACGACGGCCGTCTGACGAGCGTCGCGATCCTGTCCCTGCTGCTTCTCGCGCCCCTCGCGACCGCGGCACCCCCTTCCTCGAACCTCCCGAGCGCGGAGTCGATGGACGGGCAGGACATCACGGACATGGCCGCCGACCCGACGGGCCAGTTCATGGCCGCCGTCGTCGCGTTCGACAACGCGAAGGCGACCTCCGGGCTCATCCCCGGCTCCAGCGCGCACGACGACGTCTACCGCTGCAACTTCGGCCCCTCCAGCGCGCCCACCTCCGGCAGCGGCTGCACGGGCCTGCGCCACGACAGCGCGGTCGTCGTCGCGGCCACGCAGCCCCCGAACGCGCCCCAGCGCGTCTCCGCCGCCTCGATCAACCAGGGCGGCTCGCAGGGTATCTTCGCCGTCGTCGGCCCCGACCGCTACATCAGCCTCTGGCGCTCCACCTCGGAGCAGCCCGACTGGACGCGCGCGACGGAGAACAACGACCCCGCGCTCAACGTCACGCTCCTTCTGCGCGGCTCCACCGAGCCCTCCTCCTGGCGCGTCATCGTCGGCACGGCGCCGACGACCGTCACCGCCGGCGGCCGCATCGAGTCGCGCTTCGGCAACAACGGCACGCTCGACTGGAGCCTCGCGCTCCAGAGCCCGGAGGGGGCCAACGTGCGCCCCACGAGCCTCGCCACCTCGCGCGACGCCACGGGCGTCGGGAGCTTCGTCCTCGCGGTCGGCACGACCGACGGCGTCCTCTTCGCCGAGGCGGGCGGCGCGCGCCCCTCGACGCCGCTGGGCGCGCTCGCGCAGGCGGACGCGGTGCACAAGGTCGAGCTCTCGCGCGACGGCAAGTACGTCGTCGTCGGCGCCTCCAACGGCGTCTTCCTCGCGACGCTCGAGCGCTCCGGCGCGCGCATCCAGCCGAAGGCCAACGAGATCTACAACCGCGGCTTCGGCGGCACCGGCGCCCAGGACGTCGCCATCTCGGGCGACGGCTCCCGCTTCGCGGCCGCGGCCGGCAACGAGATCCACTTCTTCCGCCGCCTCGACACGGCCGGCCTCGCCGAGCCCACGGGCGCCCCCTACAACGCCGGCGCGCGCGTCGCGGACATCGCGTACGACGAGAAGGGGCAGATCCTCGTCGCCATCGCGGGCAACCGCGTCATGGCGTTCGGCCCCAACAAGAACACGCCCATGTGGGAGTTCGACGCCACCGACAACGCGCGCGGCGGCCTCGACGGCCCCCTGCGCCGCGTCGCCGTCTCCGATGACGCGCAGCGCATCCTTGTCGCGGGCAAGACCGAGGTCATGGCGTACAGCAGCATCATCAGCGTCGAGGCGTCCGTCACCTCCGCGACGGGCGCGACGTCGCTCCAGCCCACGCAGTCCGCGACGCTGCTTCTCGCGGTGCGCAACACCGGCAGCCTCGCCGACAACTACACCTTCTCCGTCGTTCCGCCCGTCGGCTGGACCGCCTCCAGCATCGACGGCATCCGCCTGAGCCCGAACGAGACGCAGACGGTGCGGTTCAACGTCACCGCGCCCGCGGGCCAGGCGCCAGGCATCTTCGGCACGCAGGTGCGCGTCCGCTCGCAGGCCACCGACGACCTCGCGGCGGTGCGCAACCAGCCCACGACGTACATCGCCGGCCCGTCGTTCAACCTCACCATCCCGCGCAGCGTCGTCCTCAAGGTCGAGGCGCCCGACGAGCGCGTCATCCTCCGCCAGGGCGGCGAGCAGACCGTGGCCGTCACGCTGCGCAACGAAGGCAACGCCGACGGCATCGTCAACCTCAGCGCGCGCCAGGAGCTCACGCGCGGCTCGTCGTGGGACGTCCGCTTCCAGCCCAGCGAGCAGGTCACGGTGCCCGCGAGCGGCAGCGCGACGGTCAACGTCGTCATCCGCCCGCTCAACGACGCCGGCAGCGGCGACCGCAACATCATCACCATCCGCGCCCGCGAGGGCGAAACGGTCGAAGCCACCGACCAGATCACCGCGTACGTCGACGCGCAGTTCGGCGCCGAGCTTCGCGCGCACCCGGCCGCATGGGAGTTCTACCCCGGCCAGACGCACATCATCACGCTCAACGTGACCAACGCTGGCAACACGGAGGACGTCTACAACCTCTCCGCCGTCATCACGCCCACGAGCGTCGTGAGCGACTGGCGCGTCACGCTCGAGTCGACGCAGATCACCGTCGCCCGCGGCGAGACGAAGCGCGTCGCCGTCACCGTCAAGGCCGTCGCCTCGGACGCGCGCGACGCGACGCTGACGCTGCGCGCGCAGTCGCAGAACTCGCTCGACCGCCAGGAGACGACGCTCCCGATCAGCCTCACGACGATCCCGCGACCGACGACGCCCGAGGACCGCAGCTTCGTCCCCGGCCCGGCTCCCCTCGCGATCCTCGCGGGCGTCGCGCTCCTCGCCCTCCTGCGGAGGCGCTGAATGAAGCGCGCGCTGCTCCTCCTCGGCCTCATGCTCGTCCCGCTCCTGCCCCTCGCGGAGGCGGCCGGGCCCGAGCCGCGCCCGTGGGCCCCCTACACCGCCGGCGTCGACGTCGCCAGCCTCGCCCTCGCCCGCGAGGGCACGACGATGTTCGCGGGCGTCCGCTCGCCCGCGACGCCCACGCCGGGCACCGGCATCCCGAGCGTCCCCACGCCCGGCACCACGCGCCTCGACAGCATCGTTCTCGACCACGAGTACGGCTTCGCGCGCAGCTACAGCGTCAGCACCATCGCGCCCGACGGCATCACGCACGTCGCCGTGTCGCGCGACGGCAGCACCATCGCGGCGCTGCGCCGCGAGCTCGTCGTCACGGGCCAGACGGAGCAGTCGCACCTCCAGCTCTACTACGGCCGCATCGCCCCGAACGGCAACTGGTCGAGCGGCGCGCAGTTCGAGCGCTCCATCAACCTCGGCACCGTCGACACCGTCTCCGCGGTGGGCCTCGCGCTGAGCGACGACGGCCGCCGCGTCGCGATCCTTCTCGTGCAGGGCACGAACTACGTGCTGCGCGGCTGGGCCGCCGGCGCCTCCTCGCTCGACAGCGCGTTCGAGCTCCGCCAGGCAGGCACGCCCCGCGCGCTCGCCGCGAGCGGCGACCTCTCGCGCATGGTCGTGGGCGGGCAGTTCCCCCGCGACGCCAACCTCACGCACGGCGGCGCGCGCGTCTTCCAGTTCGCGCAGGCCGACGCGGTCGCGGCGCACTACGACGCGAGCGCGAACAACACCGACGTGCGCAGCGTCGCCATCTCGCACGACGGCTCCGTCGTCGCGGTCGGCGGCGGCGACGGCAACCTCACGCTCTTCCGCGGCGCGCGCGACGCGCTCCGCTCGCCCGCCACGCTCCCGCTGGGAGCCGCCGCCATCTCCAACATCACGATGTCCGAGGACGGCACGCGCCTTGCGACCGCCATCGGCACCAACGTCGCCGCGCTCGACATCACTGCCGCGCCCCGCGTCCTCTGGAACGCGACCGTCAGCGGGCAGAACGTCACCGGCCTCGCCATGAACCGCACCGGCGCCATCTTCGTCGTCGGCACGGGCGGCACGGGCGGCGGCGTCCACGCCTTCAGCGACGTCGACGGGACGCTCCTCTGGTCCATCCCCGGCGACACGCGCGCCGTCGCCATCGACTCCGCCGGCACTCGCGTCGCGTACGCGCAGCGCGCGGCCATCGGCGCGGCGCGCATCCCGCGCGCGCTCACGATGGACCTCGCCACCGGCGGCAAGATCGCGCCCACGCAGATGGTGACCGTCCCCGGCACGGCGAGCATCACCGTCAGCCTCCGCAACGACGGCGCCGCGCTCGAGCGCGTCGTCTTCGAGGAGTCCTCGCCCGAGGTGGACGTCCGCGCCGACCAGGAGGTCGTGACGGTGCGCCCCGGCAGCATCGTGCGCACGAACCTCACGCTCGACGTCCGCGAGGGCCTCGTCGGCCAGCGCGTCTTCAACGTCACCGCGCGCTCGCTCACGAGCGGCGCCGTCGACAACATCACCGTGAGCGTCGTCCCGCGCCCCACGCTCGACGTCAAGCTCTCGGTGAACGTCACCGACATCCTCGCGCAGCCGGGCCAGCCCAGCGAGTTCCTCGTGACCATCGTCAACAACGGCACCGGCGACGCGCCGGTCGTCGTCCAGGCGGTGCAGGAGGTCACGGCCGGCCCGCAGTGGGAGGTCGCGCTCTCCGAGACGCAGCTCACCGCGCTCCGCGCGACGCGCACCTCCGTCAAGGTCACCGTCACGCCGCCCGCCGACGCCGCGAACGGCACCGCCGCCTTCGTGACGCTCACGCTCGCGGGGCAGGACATCTTCGACTCCGCCCGCGTCACGCTCCGCATCAACCCGGAGCTCAAGGTCGAGGTGAACGCGACGGGCGTCACGAAGCTCATCGAGCCCGGCCGCCGCGCATCCTACAACGTGACCGTCGCCAACATCGGCTCGCTCGCGCGCGACTTCGACGTGTTCTACACCATCGTCGCCTCCGACAGCCGCAACTGGGGCGTCGAGATGCCCTCCGAGGTCGTGCGGCTCGAGCCCAACGCGCGCCGCACGTTCCCCGTCACCATCGTCGCCCCCGCCGATGCGCTGCCGCAGGAGCGCGTCGCCGTCCGCGTGACGGCGCGCAGCATCCCCGAAGCGGAGAACGAGACGATCGTCTCCGACGAGGTGACGCTCTTCGGCATCGCCGTCGAGCCGCGCATCACCACGACGACCACGCCGTCCAACGGCATCCCCTTCCTCGCGCCGCTCGCCGCGGTCGCCGCTCTGCTCGTCGCCGCCCTCCTCCCCGGGAGGCGCCGCCAGTGAAGTCTCCCCTTTCCACCCAGGTGCTCCCGATGTCGACGTCCCGGACCCGCCTCGCCGCCACCATCATGGTCGTGCTCCTCACGGCCTCGACGCTGATCATCGCCAGCCCCGCGTCGTCGCAGGCCGGGGAGAACGTCCCCACGAAGCCGCAGGTGCGCTTCGAGACGATGTCGAACGTCCGCCAGTTCTTCTACATGCGCTACGAGACGGTCGACGCGACGTCCGCGACCGCCGCGGGCTCCACGCCGGACTGCGGCGCGACCTTCATCTCGGTCACGCCCTCGCAGGGCCGCGTCGGCATCGGCGGCGACAGCACGCGCGCCACCTGCCCGTACTCGACGACGACCACGACGACGGGCGTCACGAGCACCGTCGAGTTCGAGGCCCCCGAGTCGCTCCGGCCCAAGCGCGCCGTGAGCTTCACCGGCAACGACTCGTTCATCTTCCACCTCGGCGGCCAGAGCTCCGTCCCCGGCGGCGTCGACGTGCGCGTCGAGGTCTTCAGCGGCGGCACGAGCATCGCCGCGGGCACCCTCACCGGCGGCAGCGAAGGCAACTGGAACCGGCCGCTCGCCCTCACGCTCACCACCGGCGCCAACACCGGCCGCGCCGAGCTCATCCCGAACGCCTCGTGGCGCGTCGTCCTCACCGGCTCCAGCGCCGGCGCCGACCCCGTCGGCCCCGTGTCGCCGCCCACGACCGCGACGTGGCGCGTCGACGACCGCGCGACCTTCCTCGAGATGCGCGCGGACAACGCCATCCGCGCCGCCACCTGGGTCACGGACGAGCGCGACGTGCTGCGCGAGGTCTTCGCGCCCATCGCGAACGAGTCGAACCTCCCCGCGGACCGTGACCGCCGCCTCGTTGGCCACTTCGCGCTCGAGAGCGCGTTCGGCTATGACGACGCGGTGCGCGGCGAGGCGCCTCGCTTCACGCTCCTCTTCGACGGGCGGCCTCGCGAGGTCGCGAGCGGCGGCCAGACCGTCCTCACCGGCCAGCTCAACCAGAGCGCCTCGGTCACCGCCGCGGGCGTCGCCGTCTGGACGTTCCCGCAGGGCACCGTGAACTACCGCGGCTTCCCCTCGGGCGAGTACACGGTGCAGGTCGAGAAGAAGCACCACCAGAACGCGCCCATCACGGCGGGCATCTCGAAGCGCATCGCCATCACGTCGCAGAGCGTCTCGCTCGCGCCCTACGCCGACGCGCGCGTCCCCGGCCTCGCCGAGACGCAGGCGCACACCGTCGTCCCCGGCTCCTCGACGACGTACGTGCTCGCCGTCAACAACACCGGCCGCGTCAACGACACGTTCACCATCAACATCACCGCGCCCAACGCGCCCGCCGGCTGGGGCGCCTCCATCGCGGGCCCCGACGTGCAGCAGCGCCGCGTCTTCGTGCCCGCCGGCGAGACGCGCGTGTTCACCGTCACCGTCAACGCCCCCATCGGCGCGACGGGGGAGATCATCCACATCGTGAACGTCACGAGCATGCTCGACCCGGGCACGCGCTCGCGCGACCTCACGCTCGTGACGCGCGCCTCGACGGAGCTCAACCGCGAGGTCGCCATCATCTTCCTCGCGCGCGACCTCAGCGTCGAGCCCGGCCTCCAGACGCACTTCCCCGTCTACGTCTGGAACCGCGGCACGCGCCCCGCCAACGTCAGCCTCGAGATCCGCGACAACGCGGCCGGCTGGACGGCCGACCTCGCCTTCGGCACGGGCGGCGCGGACCGCATCATCCTCGGCGGCATCCAGCCCGGCGACATCGGCGTCGCCACGCTGCGCGTCACCGGCCCGCTCTCGAGCGCGACGCCGCGCCTCGACGTGGCGGTCAACGTCACGCACCAGGACGCCGCCGGCATCAGCGCCGAGCGCACGTTCACGTTCACCCTCCGCCAGGTGAGCGGCGTGAGCGTCCAGGTCCTCAACGCCGCCGGCGCGCGCCAGCACGTCGCGGAGCTCTCGGGCCCGCGCTTCGTGAACAACCCGGTTCCCGGCGGCGCCCCCGTCGCCAACCCGCAGTGCTCGCAGCAGGGAGGCCCCGACTGCACGGACGACGGCGTCGACGGCCTCTGGTTCCGCGTGTGGGTCACCAACACCGGCCGCGTCACCGACTCGTTCCAGCTGAGCGCCGACTCCTTCCGCAAGGCGCAGAACTCCAACTGCAACAGCGCGTTCATCCCCGGCACGGGCGCGAACGCCATGTCGGGCGACTTCAAGTTCGTCTACCGCTCGCCCAGCGGCGTCCCCTCCGACCGCTCGTCCGTCGAGAACCTCGCGCCGGGCAAGACGGCCGAGTTCTACGTCTGGCTCCCCGTCAACCGCAACCAGAACCCGTGCCCCGACGAGGGCGTCAACGAGGACTTCTACAGCTTCGTCATCCAGGCGCGCGGCACGGGCACCGGTGTCCTCGGCCGCGCCGAGGCGCGCGCCGTTGCCGTCAACTCGCCGCGCCCCCACCAGGCGGGCGTCCACCTCGAGGGCATCGTGCGCGAGGGCGGCTACAACCCGGCCGCGCCGCTTGTCGACATCCAGAACGCCACGAAGCGCAGCATCCTCGGCGCCATCGAGCCCGGCAAGAACGCGACGTTCTACGTGCGCATGACGAACACCGCGCGGTGGGCGAACTACACCGAGACCGTGAGCGGCGGCACGGCGCGCCGCGCGCCCGACCTCTACGTGCACATGGTCGGCGTCGACTACGAGGGCGGCTGGAACGTCAGCATCCGGCCCGTCCTCGACGCGGCGTCGAACACGCTCCAGCTCAACCCGTACGACGAGAGCTACAACCTCACGAACTACAACGACGCGACCGGCCGCCGCGAGGCGTGGTTCGACCGCGAGCTCGAGGTCGTCGTGCAGGCGCCGTCGCCCGAGAACGGCACCGTCGTCGCCGGCACGCGCCACGAGTTCGCGCTCATCGCGCAGGGCGCCAACGGCACCGGCGACCAGAGCACGCTCGAGATCGCCACCATCGTCACGGAGCTCGCCAACGTCACGCTCCGCGCCGACCAGCCGCGCATCCGCGCGCACGCCGGCGACGAGGGCGCGTTCCTCCTCTACATCAGCAACAACGGCAGCTCCCCCTCGACCGTCACGCTGCGCGCCTCCATGGCGCCCGAGACGCCGAGCGCGGGCGCGTGGCAGATCAGCCCCAACGCGCAGACGTTCCCGCTCGCCGCGTTCAAGAACCGCAGCGTCGCCCTCATCGTGCGCCCGCCCCCCGCGGCGAGCCCGGGCACGAGCGGCGAGATCAACGTCACCGTCGAATACGCGCGCAACCCGTTCTTCCCGAGCCAGACGACGAACATCACGATGCGTCTCGCGGTGGACGTCGCGGGCACGGGCAACCTGCAGCTCACGACGGTCAACCAGACCGCGACCATCGGGCCCAACGGCACCGTCACCTTCCCGATGACGCTGCGCAACACCGGCAGCCTCGCGTTGCCCTTCCGCGCGCTGGCGACGCCCATCCCCAACTGGTCGGTGGACGTCTCGCCGCCGTCGGGCAGCATCGGGCCCGGCGCCACCACCACGGTGACGCTCGTCATGCGCGCGCCCAGCGACGTCGTCGACGGCGCGCGCTACTCGAGCGTCGTCCGCGTCGAAGAGACGGGCGCGGGCGTCACCGACAACTTCGACACGCTCGCGTTCACCGTCAACATCCTCGGCGGCCAGGCGCTGCCGCGCCTCTCGGTGCCCAACCTCGTGAAGCGCGTCGACCGCGCCGGCGTGCAGAACTTCGAGGTGCAGGTGCAGAACGTCGGCAACGCGCCCGGCGTCTTCACGCTCGAGACCCAATCGCAGGACGCGTCCTGGCTCGCCTACACGACGAACGCCGCCGGCGCGAACATCTCCAGCGTGCAGGTGGGCGTGAACGAGCTCGTGAACATCAACGTCCAGGTGCGCGCGCCCTTCAACGTCCCCGAGCGCACGGTCGTCCCCATCGGGCTCACGGCCTACTCGCCCGACGGGACGCAGTCCGCCAAGGCCACCCTGTCGGCGGAGATCCACGACTACGGCGTGCAGCTCACGCTCGTGCCGACGACCAAGGACGGCCTCCCGGGCGCTCCCACGGAGTTCCTGGCGCGCGTGCGCAACACCGGCAACGACAACGACACGCTCAACATCAGCGTGAACCTCGTCGACCTGCCCGAGTGGAACGTGCGCCTCTCGAGCGAGGAGGTGCGCCTCGAGCCCAACCAGGAGCTCGAGGTCCGCGCGACCATCCTCAGCCCCACCGACCCGCTCCCCGCCTCCCGCTCGTACACCTTCCCGTTCTGGGTCGGCACGCGCGGCGGCCAGGCCGTCAACATCTCGAAGAACATGAGCGTCGCCGCGGTCGTCTCGATCCCGAACTACCGCGCCTACGACGTCGACCGCGACGGGCAGCTCGAGATCTTCGTCGACCTCGACCGCCGCTCGGGCAACGGGTTCGAGGAGTTCCGCGAGGTCTTCAGCGACGGCCTCTCGACGCAGGTCATCGCGCGCCCCATCTTCGACGGGCGCACGACGTACTTCCTCGACGTGCCGCAGCCCTACGACGGCGTCGCCGACGTGTGGTTCAACCCGGAGACGGTGCACGCGTTCGACATCGAGCACGCGCCCGACATCAACGGCGACGGAAGCCCGGACTACCTCATCGACACGGACCGCGACGGCCGCATCGACAAGGCGTTCGACAGCGCGACCGAGCGCTTCTGGGAAGCCACGCAGGTGAGCGTCTACGGCGACTCGCGCATCCAGTACCTCATCGACATCACGGGCGACGGCCGCCCCGACCGGTTCTTCGACCCGGAGACGAACCGCGTCACCCGGACGCAGAACACGGGCGGCGTGGGCGCCGACCTCGTGGGCATCGACGTGGACGACGACGCGCGCGTCGACTACTACTACAACACGCGCACCCGCGAGACGAGCGGGGCGGAGGTCCAGAACATCGGCGGCTTCGCCGCGCGGTACTGGTACTTCTTCCTCGCCTTCGCCGCGCTCGTGCTCGTGACGGTGATGCTCATCGTGCGCCGCCGGCGCGCGCCTCCCGCCCCGTAGGCACGCGTCGCGCCGCGCGCGCGCAGCCGGCCGAGCGGCAGCCCCGCCACAGGCGGCGCCAGGTCGCTCGGCCGCGCCACGGCGCCGCGGCCCGACCCCCTCATGCTTATGAGGCAGGGCAGGCTTGAGGCGGCCCGATGCGCATCCAGTTCCTGGGCGGCGTGGACGAGGTCGGCCGCCTGGGGATGCTTGTCCAGGGGCGGAAGACGCGCCTCCTGTTCGACTACGGCATGGCGCCGCGCGACCCGCCCGAGTACCCGCACCCGGCGCCTGAGGTCGACGCGCTCTTCCTTTCCCACAGCCACCTCGACCACTCGGGGATGGTGCCGTGGGTCGCGCACAAGCACGGCTGCCCCATCGTGGGCACGAGCCTCACGCGCGAGATGAGCGACCTCCTCGCCTACGACTCGCTCAAGGTGGCGAAGCTCGAGGGCTATCCGCAGCCCTTCCCGAAGGAGGCCATCGCGGCGATGAACGCGCAGTGGGAGGACCACCACTACGGGACCGTGCGCGAGGCGGGCGACTTCGACGTGCGCCTCCACAGCGCAGGCCACATCCCCGGCTCCACCATGTTCGAGGTGGACGACGGCTCCACGCGCCTCCTCTTCACGGGCGACATCAACCTCATCGACACGCACCTCGTCGCGAAGGCGGAGCCGGTGCGCTGCGACATCCTCGCCATCGAGGCGACGTACTCCGGCCGCGAGCACCCGGACCGCAAGAAGACGGAGGAGCAGCTCCTCGACGCGGTCGACGGCATCGTCTCGCAGGGCGGCCAGGTCATCCTCCCGTGCTTCGCCGTCGGGCGCACGCAGGAGATGATGTGCGTGCTCGCCAAGCACGGCTACGACATCTGGGTCGACGGGATGGGCAAGCAGGTCGTCAAGATGATGCTCGACGACAACCGCTACCTGCGCTCCCCCAAGGAGCTGCAGCAGGCGCTCGAGGACGTCAACCTCGTCAAGAACCCGGCGCAGCGCGAGAAGGCGAAGGGCGGCGACGTGCTCATCACCACGAGCGGCATGCTCGAGGGCGGCCCCGCGATGTACTACCTCGAGAACAAGAAGAACGACCGTCACAGCGCTGTCTTCTTCACGGGCTACCAGGTCCCCGGCTCCGGCGGCCGCTCCCTTCTCGACACCGGCACCGTCGACTTCGGGCAGGGGCACGGCTTCCAGCGCGTCCACTGCGAGGTGCGCAGCTTCGACTTCTCCGGCCACGCCGGCCACAGCGAGATCGTCGAGTTCGCGAAGCGCTGCGAGCCCGAGCACGTCGTGCTCTTCCACAGCGACGACCGCACCCTCCTCGCCGAGGCGCTCTCCGAGTTCACGAAGGTGCACACGCCCAAGGCGCTCGACGAGCTCGAACTATAGTGCCGAGTTCCTGGTGCCGAGTTCCTGGTGCCGGGTTCCTGGTGCCGAGTTCCTGGTGCGGGGTTCCTGGTGCGGGGTTCCTGGTGCGGGGTTCCTGGTGCGGGG
>DASRYU010000007.1:0-5614 GCA_035687045.1 Thermoplasmatota archaeon
GCCTTTCTCGGGTCCTCGGGTCCTTGGCTCGTCGGGTCTTCCCGCGAAGCGGCCGTCGCGCGCGCACAAGCCAAGACGCCGCGCCGCTCACCGCGGGGGCGCGGGGACCGCGGGGACGCGCGGGGGACGAAGACCGCTCACCGCGGAGGACGCGGAGCTCGCGGAGGACGCGCAGAGCCTTTTCTCGGGTCCTCGGGTCCTTGGGTCCTCGGGTCTTCCCGCGAAGCGGCCGTGGCGCTGCGCGCAGGGCAACGACGCCCGCCACGCTCCGCCCAACGGGGAGGGTCACGAGACCTCGGCCTCGGCCCGCGCCTCGGCCCGCGCCTCGGCCCGCGCCTCGGCCCGTCGTCAGAGGAACGCGCCGCCGCGGGCGTCGAGCTGGCGGCGGACGTCGCGCTGGAGGATCTCGCGGACGTCCTGCGCCAGGATCTGCGCGAGGTCGTCGTCGGGCGTCTGGCGCTCGAGGTACGCGTGCGGGTCGATGGGCTCGTTCACGTGGATGCGCCACTTCGCGGGGAGCGGGAGGAGCGAGAGGGGGATCGGGATGGGGATGTCGAGGATGTCCTCGAGCGGGGTGACGCGCCCGATGGTGGGGCTCGCGTCCTCGCCGCCCACGATGCTCACCGGCACGACGGGCGCGAGGCTCGCGAGGGCGACGCGCGCGAAGCCGGGCTTGAACGGCTGGAGCTGATAGCGTTTCCAGACCGGCTTGAAGTTCCCGTCCTCGCCCTCGGGGAAGAAGCTCACGAGCCCCTTCTCGTCGAGGATGCGCGTGGACGTCTGGACGCTCACCTCGTAGAACCCGAGCTTCTGGGCGCGCGGGCGCAGGGGCGCCATCCGGAAGTAGCTCGGGTGCACGGCGACGCGCGGGATGCGCTGCAGACCGTCGTAGACGGAGATGAAGAGCATCGCGTAGTCGAGGCCGGACCATCCGGTGTGGTTCGCCACGAGGATGGCGGGCCCCTCGGGGATGCGCTCCAGCCCTTCCACGTGAAGGCGGAAGTAGGCGCGGAGCTTCCGGATCGCGCGCGCGGCCTTCTCGATCGCCTCGCGGTCGAGCTCGTCCACGCGGCGCGGACGGCGCCGGAGCGCTTCAGGCTAGCCCCATCGTCGCGCTCAGGAGGACGCCGCCCGTGGGGTCCACGTAGAACGCGCGGATGTCGCTGAGCTTGTTCTCCGCCGTCGCGACCTGCGGGCGCGCGCGGACCTCCCAGCGGCCCGCCGGGTACGTCTTGAGCGCGTTCAGGTAGCAGGGCGAGTTGCCGTCGAAGGTCCAGTTGAAGGAGCCGTTCGCCGCGGTGGTCGACGAGGCGACCTTGCACCAGTTCGGGAGCGCCGCCACGGCCTGCACCTGCGTGCCGTTGCGCGCGTCGGAGAGGTAGCGCAGCGGGACGAAGCGGGCCTCGATGTCGACGCGCTTCTCGCCGGCCGGCGTGTTGTCCGCATAGCGCATCGTGCCGGTGCCGCGCGGAAGCTCGAACATCGACGGGTAGAGCGGGTCGCCGTGGTAGTTGTCGGAGGCGCCCAGGAGCGCGATGGGCGAGGGGAGGTCGCCCGGCGCGGGCGTGACCTGCGCGTGGACGGCCATCCGCAGCGTGAAGTTCACGAAGACGACGTGCAGGTCGTCGCGCATTGTCGTCGCGAACGTGTTCGCGTCGCCCAGGAAGGGCGCCTGGATGGTGACGGTGGCGCCGTCGCCGTGGACCCAGAGGGGAGCGGCGGCGGTGACCTCGTACGTGTCGCCCACGGCGAGGTAGGCGGACCCGTCGATGGGCTGGCCCGCCACCCGCACCGTCACGGAGTACGGGTGCGCCGTGATGGGCGCCTGCGAGCCGTCCGGGAGGTAGGCGCGGATGACGAACTTGAGGTCGTGGTCCGGCATGACGTGGAGCGCCTTGTGCGACTCCTCCGTGCGCACGCTGCTCTGGGCGCCGTCGGACACGGTGAGCCCGACGGTCCAGCGGCCGCTGCGCTTGAAGATGTGCGACACCTCGACGCCCGTCTTGGGCGCCGTGCCGTCCCCCATCGTCCAGTTGTAGTGCGTGAGCGGGTTGCCGTCCGGGTCGAACGAGTCGCCGCCGTTGAGGATGACGGTGCCGTTGACGAGGAGCGGGCGCCCGAGCGTGTCGTGCGTCCAGCGCGCGACGGGCGGCGCGTTCGCGATGTTGACGAAGCGCGTTGTGCTGTTCGTCGCGTTGTAGTTGTCCCGCACCGTGAGCTTCACGGGGTACGCGCCGGGGCTCGTGTAGCCGGGGTGCGTCGGGTGGCGGTCGTGCGAGAGGCGACCGTCGCCGAAGTCCCACGTCCAGTTGAGGACGACGCCGTCGTCGTCCGCGGACGTGTCGACGAAGGAGACGGGGCTCCCAAGCTGCAGGACCTCGGTCGGGACGACGAAGTTCGCCGTGGGGCGGAGGTTCACGTAGACGAGCTTCTCGGTGAAGTTCGTCTGGCCCGCGACGTCCGTCACCTGGAGCCGCACGGTGAAGGTGCCGTTCGAGGTGAACGCGTGCGACGGGTTCGGGAGCGTGACGACGCTCGTGCTGTCGCCGAAGGTCCACTTCCAGTCGCGGATGGGGCCGTTGATGCTGAAGCTGCGGTCCGAGAAGTTCGCGAGCTGGTGCTTGACGGGGACCTCGGGGTCCCACGTGAAGTCGACGCGCGGCTTCGCGTGCTCGACGAGGAAGCCGATGACGACGGGCGCGGAAAGGCCGCCCTCGCTGTCGGCGGCGCGCGCGATGAGCGTGTAGTTGCCGCGGCGGGTGAAGTTGCGGGTGATGACGTCGCCCGTGAGCTCCACGCCGTCGCTGAAGCGCCACTGGAACTCGACGGTGCCGCCGGGAAGGTCCGGGTCGATGCCGAGCGCGCTGAAGACGACGTCGTCGCCGGCGTGGATCTTCTTCGGCCCGTACTCGACCGAGAGCGTGGGCGGGCGGTTCATCACGCGGATGGAGCGCGTGACGCTCGAGCTCTGCCCGTTCTCGTCGACGACCGTCAGGGCGACCTCGAAGTTGCCGATGGAGGTGTACGTGTGCTGCGCGACGCGGCCGAAAGCGCTCGAGCCGTCGCCGAAGTCCCACGTCGTGTTCACGATGCGGTCGCCGTCCGGGTCGCTGCTCGCGTCGCTGAAGGTGACCGGGATGCCGCGGTAGGTGGGGTTGGGCGCGACGATCATCGACGCGCGCGGCGCGCTGTTGGCGACGGAGACGCTGCGCGTGACGGTGCTCACGCCGAGCGTGTTGTCGGTGACGGTGAGCGACACGTTGTAGACGCCGGCGCGCGGGAACGTGTGCGTCGCGACGGGGCCGAGCGTGTCCTGGCTGCCGTCGCCGAAGTTCCAGCGCGTCATCAGGATGATGCCGTCGGGGTCGGACGACTGGCTCGTGAACGTGACGGGGGAGTTCGCGGGCGCGCCCTCGGGCGACCACGTGAACTCGGCGAAGGGCGGCCGGTTGCCGACCATGATGGTCGTGCTCGCGGAATCGACGTCCCCCATGTCGTCCCGCACGGTGAGCGAGACGGTGTAGAGCCCGGGGCGCGCGTAGGCGTGCACAGGCGCCGAGCCGGAGCCGAAGCGGCCGTCGCCGAAGCTCCAGTTCCAGGAGACGATGCGGCCGTCGCGGTCGGTGGAGTTGTCGAAGAACTGGACCGGGTCGAGCGTCATCGGCGCGCCGGGGGCGTACGTGAAGGACGCGAGCGGCGGCGCGTTGCGCACGAGGACGACCTTCGAGAGGCTCGAGCGGCCGCCCAGCTCGTCCGTGACGGTGAGGGTGACGGTGACGTTGCCGGCGCGGGTGAAGCGGTGGGCGGGGTGGCGCGTGAAGGACTTGCCGCCGTCGCCGAAGTCCCAGGTCCAGTTGACGAGCGTGCCGTCCGCGTCGTACGACTGGTCGGTGAACGCGACGAGGGTGTCCGTGTTCACGATCTTCGGGCTGAAGTCGAAGTCGGCGACCGGCTCCGAGTTGCGCACGACGATGGTGCGCTTCGCGTACGACGTCTTGAGGTCGTTGTCCGTGACGCTGAGGTTGACCTCGTACGTGCCGGGGCGCGCGAAGCGGTGCGTCGGGTCCTGGAGGACGCCGGAGGACTGGTCGCCGAAGTCCCACGCGCGGAAGACGATGATGCCATCGTCGGTCGAGCGGTCGCGGAACTGGACGGTGTCGGTCGTCTTCGGGTTCGGGGGCGCGAACTCGAACCACACGAGCGGCGCGCCCTCGCCGCCCTGCTGCGGGGTCGGGATGGCCGGCGCGGTGAGGTAGGTGCGCGCGTACCCGTCGAGACGGACGCGCATCATGCCGCCGGAGACCTGGTAGATGAGGTACTCGCCCACAAAGTCCTCGATGACGATGCGCTCGCCCGCGGGCACCTCGTAGGTCTGCCCGTTGAACGCGAGAACGATGCTGCGCGAGGTCGCCTCGGCGGGCTCGAACTCGACCTTGGGGAGCGTGCCGTCGCCCCAGGTGTACTCGCGGACAAGCTTGCCGTCGAGCTTCACCCACTTCGCGAGAAGGTTGCCGGGCTCGTTCTTCGCGTCGGCCGCCGTGGCGACCTCCTCGGTGAAGAGGCGCGCGCCGCCGTCTTCGACGGCGACGGTGTCGATGCGCTGTCCGGTCGTGAGGACGACGTAGGCGACCTTCGCCTCGTCGCCGGGCTTCGCGTTCCCCTGCTTGAGGTCGAGGTCGTTCACGCGCGTCATGACGCGGTTCGTGAGGTCGCCTTCCTTGAGCACGGTCGTCTTGACGGTGCCCTGGAGCTGGACGGAGGCGAGGGGCGTGCCGATGCCGCGGTAGCTGAAGTCGCCGCGGAACATGCGGACGGTGATGATGTCGGTCGGGTGGAGCGGGACGACCTTCTCGCCCACGGCGAGGGCGACGTCGTCGATGCCCTTGATGCCGACCTTGAAACGGATCTCGTCGACCTCTCCGGTGCCCCACGCGTCCTCGGTGACGCGGCGGCCGTCGACCTCGACCCAGAGGACGCTCACGCGGGCGAACGCCTCGCCGCTCGTGGAGCGCAGCGTCGCGAGCGTCGCCTCCCCCGTGTTCGCGGCGAAGTCCGCGCCGCCGGGTCCGGCGTTCTTGCCGGCGATAAGGTCGGGCGAGAGCGCTCCCACGACGCTCATGAACAGCCCGACGATGACCACGATGATCTTCTGCAGCAACGGCCCGACCTCCCTGAAGGTCGCCTTCCCTACCAGGCCCATCCTCGTCGGGAAAGGTATTAGCGGGTCGCTTGTCACGACGCGCAGAGACAGGGTTACCGACAACGTCTGCGGGACACGCCCCGACCGCAGGGCCGCGCGGGAACGGGCGAGACGCCGACCGCAACATTCTAAGGCTATTCCCCGGGATGGCCGCGCGTGGGTGGTGACCACCACGACGGGAGCGTCCAGGCCAGCCTGGAGCAATCCGCCAAGATCAGCCGGACCGTCTTCAACGCGCCCCCCACCCTCCTGACGTACGCCTACGTCATCCTCGCCTCCGCCCTGTTCGGCCTCGCGCTGCGCGCCGACGCCCAGGGCGCCCTGTGGGGCTTCCTCGCGCTGGGCATCCCCGCCTTGGTCGCCGGCCCCCTCTCCGCCCCCATCGCCAATGCGCTTGGCGGGACCCTCTACTAC
>DASRYU010000008.1:0-39936 GCA_035687045.1 Thermoplasmatota archaeon
TATCTAATCCGGTTTGCGCCCCAGGGCTTCGTCCCTCACCGTCGGAGCCGTTCTATCACGACGCCTTCGCCACCGGTAGTCCCCCGAGGATTACAGAATTTCACCTCTACCCCCGGAGTACTTCGTGACTCTCCCGGTCCCTAGTCGGGCGGTCTACCCGCAATTCGAACGGTTAAGCCGTTCGATTTACACAGGCATCTACCCAACCGGCTACGGACGTTTTAGGCCCAATAATAACGGCCACCACTCGGGCTGCAGGTATTACCGCGGCGGCTGGCACCCGTCTTACCCAGCCCTTACTTCCTATGCTTTTTAGGCAATGGAACAGCCGACACTTTGTGCCGGCACTTGGAATCCCCGCATCGCTGTTTCCAGCATTGTGCAGTTTTCGCGCCTGCTGCGCCCCGTAGGGCCTGAACTCGTGTCTCAGAGTTCATCTCCGGGCGACGTCTCTCAACGCCCGTACCCGTCGTAGGCTAGGGAGGCCGTTACCCTCCCTACAACCTGATAGGTCGCAGTGCCATCCTAAGGCGCCGGAGCTTTGGTCCACTAAGCATTCCAGCAGAAGTGGGCTATGGAGTATTATCCTCAGTTTCCCGAGATTATCCTCCACCTTAGGGCAGGTTCACCACGTGTTACTGAGCGGTCTGCCGAGGGCCGAACCCTCTCGACTCGCATGGCTTAGGCGAATTCCAATAGCGGTGGTCTCTGGCAGGATCAACCAGAATTGGCGGAGTGAAGCAAGTATCACCATCCATCCGCGCGTGTTTGTGCGTGGAAGAGGGATCTTGTCCGCTCCTTTGTCCTTGCTAGCGATGTCTCAGACTTCGCACGTCTGAGACCGCTTTTGGGTCTGTGCACGTAGCAACTTGGCTCGAATCTCAGCCGAGAAGAGGTCACGTTCGTTCCGCGGCCAAAGCAGCGGACGATCGGGTTTCTTCCGGCCTCACATGTGATACCGAATGCGATATCAGTCGCATGTACCACGGACTGGATCTACGCGGTCAACGCGCCTCGATGAGGTCGCTCGGCGAGTCATGATCCGTGATGCCGCGTCCGTCCCCCGCAGAGGGGGCCAGGGCGGCTCGCGCGAGATGTCGCATCTGGTATTTGAAACCTCGCAGCCCCGGAGGGCCGCGCGTTTCGGGAATTGCAGCACCCGCATCGCCCGGAGGCGAGCCGGCGTGATCGCGCCTTTCGGCGCTCGTTCCGCGTTCGCGGGAAGGCCCCGTACGCGCACCCCCCATATATGGGTTTCGTGCGCCCGGGTTCCGCGCGTCCGGCGGCCGTGCATCGCACGGTCCGCGCAGGCGGGGAAGCCCCGTACGCACATTTCCCATATAGGGTTTTCGAGCGTCGGGTTCCGCGTCCGGCGGTCGTGCGTCGCACGAACCGCGCAGGCGGGGAAGCCGCGTACGCCCGTCCCCCATATAGAGGTTTGCAGCGTCAGGTTCCGCGTGTTCCGCGCGTCGTCCAGGAGGACGTGCCGCGCGGGCGGGGAACCCC
This sequence comes from Thermoplasmatota archaeon, assembly GCA_035687045.1. GTDB lineage: Archaea > Thermoplasmatota > SW-10-69-26 > JACQPN01 > JAJPHT01 > JAJPHT01. The sequence continues at coordinate 1,507 of DASRYU010000008.1, forward strand.
CGTACACGCACGTCCTATTTGAGGGCTACGCAGGCGCCACCGACCCTCCGTTGCGACGCCCTGTCACGGCGTACGCGAGATCTCGAACGCATACACGTTGGAGCGCGCGAGCGTGGGGCCGACGTCGTAGCGAAGGGTGATCGCGAGCGGCACCGCGGCGGGCGCGCCTTCTAGGTAGAGCTCCCCCGCGAGCGCCCCGTTCCAGTCGAGCCGCACGCGGTGCGCCCCTTCCGCCGCGCCTGGCGCGCGCTCGCGCAGCGTCGCCTCGAGCACCCAGTGGTCGCGCGCGAGCTCCGTCCGCGCCACCTCCGGCGGGTCCGCGAGCGCGACCGGGCGGCCGCGGGCGCCGCGCGCCGGTTCGTCCTGCGGGGCGACGGAGAGCCGCGCGCCCTCGAGAAGGAACGCGTCGCCGAGGACGATGGCGCCCTCGAGGCTCGCGCTCTCGAGCGCATCGTCGCGCGCGCCGGGCGCCGTGCACCCGGCGAGCGCCAGCGCGAGGAGGAGCGCTACGTGACGGTGATGGTGCCGGTCATGCTCGCGTGGAACTGGCATGCGTAGGTGTAGGTCCCGGCGGCGCTGGGTGTCCATGCGAGGGTCGCCTCCTCTCCGTCGGCCGTGATCGTGGGGGACCAGCCCGGTGGGTTCACGAGCGCGGAGCCGCTGCGGAATCCGAGGTTGTGCGCGATGCCGTCCGCGTTGCGCGCGGTCATCTGGATGGTGGTGCCGAGCGCGACGGCGATGGACGGCCCCACCTGCCCGTCGATGGAGCCGCCGACGCCGACCCACGTGTAGTTGCCGTTGGGGTTCGAGCGGACCGTGTAGGAGAGCGTGGGGCCGAGCGGCACGTAGGGCTTCACGACGACGTAGTAGAGAGAGGAGCGGTCGACGGTGGGACCGATGCCGAAGCTTGCGCGGATGCCTTCAATGGCCGTCGCGTCGGCCGCGTTCTGCGACGCGAGGACCGTCCCGACGCTCTGGCCGTTGAGCTGCAGCTCGACGGAGAACTGTCCCCCCGTGACGGCCCCCGCGTTCGCTTCGCGCACGACGACGCTGTACATCCACTGGTCCTGCACGAGCGGCGTGCGGGCGGTGGCGTTGGCGGCGGTCATCTCGACGGGCGAGCCGACGACGCCGAGCGCGCCCAGCGTGGCGGGGACGGGCGCGAGGGCGGATCCCTCGACGACGAAGAGCTCGCCGACGGTGTAGCGCTCGGCGTGGAGCGTGACGGTGTCCTGTCGCTGTTTCACGGTGAGCGCGCTCGCGGCGGCGAGGCCGGCGACGGCGACGAGCGCGAGCAGGGCGGCGATCTTCTTGGTCATGGTGTCACCTCGATGGCTCCCGACATGGTCGGGTGGTACTGGCACTGGTAGGGGAAGCGCCCCGGCCCGGGCGGCGTCCACGAGAGCGTCGCCTGGTCGCCCAGCTCAGGCATGTCGGCCGTGGTGGGGGGCGGGCTGGAGCCGTCGAGGACCTGGAAGTTGTGCGGCGAGGTGCCGTCGCCGTTCGAGAGAAGGAACGTCGCCGTCTCGCCGTCGCGCATCGCGAGCGTGGGGTTGTCGGCCTGCGCGGCGTCGCGCCAGACGTACTCGAAGCCCGTCGTGATGGCGCTCGCCAGCTCGAACACCGCGCCCCGCGGCACCTCGCGCATCTGGACGACGAAGAGCGGCGCGGCCGGGAGCGCGTGGCCCGCGGCGAACGTGACGCGGGCGCCCTCGTGCGCGAGCGGGTTCGCGACGTTCTGCGCGAGCCGCAGCGTGCCCAGCCGCGCGCCGTGGAGCTCGAGCGTCACGTCGAACGCGCCCTCGCGCACGCCGTCCGCCTCACGCTCGCGGAGCGTCAGGCTGTACGTCCACTCGCCGCGCGCGACGGCCGTCGTCGTCGGCAGGAGCGCCTCGCTCAGCTCGACCGCGCCCGCGTGGCGGGCGTCGAGGGACGCGCGGGCGAGCTCGACGCTCACGATCTCGAAGCGCTCCGTGAGGTCGAGCCGCTGCGCGTGGAGAAGCTCCACCGGCGCGCGGTCGACCTCGAGCGGTGCCGCGCGCGCGAACGCGGCGGCGACGACGACGAGCGCGAGGAGGGTCCGCACGCGTCGTCGATAGGCGCCGGATGCGTCAACTCCGCTCAACCACGGGGTTGACCTCCGCTGCCCCGAGCGCCTCGAGGAAGGCGCGCGCCGTCGGGAAGCGCTGCGCGGGGTCGGGTGCGAGCGCCTTCGCGGCGGCGGCGCCGAGGACGCCTGGCGGAGCAGGGGGCGCCGGCGCGTCGGCGACGGCGGCGCGCGCGCTGAACTCGTCGAGCCCCTCGAGGTCGACGTGGGGCCTGCCGGTGAGCATGCGGTAGAGGAGCGCCCCGACCGCGTAGAGGTCGCTGCGCGCGTCGAGGGGGCGCCCGCGCGCCTGCTCGGGGCTCATGTACTGGAGCGTGCCCGCGCCCGCGCCGCCCATCGTGAGGCCGCTGATGGTGCGCTGCGGGTCGTCGCCGCTCATCTGCGCGATGCCGAAGTCCGTGAGCTTGACCTCACCGTGCGCGCCCAGAAGGATGTTCGCCGGCTTCACGTCGCGGTGGACGACGCCCTGCGCGTGCGCGGCGTCGAGCGCGGAGAGCACCGCGCGCGCCACGCGCGCCGCCTCGGCCGGCGGGAGGCTTCCGCCGCGCAGGCGCTCCTCGAGGCTTCCGCCCGCCATGTGCTCCATGACGATGTAGTGGTCCTCGCCGTGCCGCTCGACCTCGAGGACGCTCACGATGTTCGGATGGTTGAGCCGGCCCGCGATCTGCGCCTCGCGCAGGAACGTCTTGACGACGCTCGCGTTGCCGCGCCAGCGCGCCTGGAGCTCCTTGATGACGACCGGGCGCTGGAGGATGCGGTCGCGCGCGAGAAAGACGCGCCCGTAGCCGCCCTCGCCGAGCACGCTGTCGATGGCGTACTTGCCGAACGCGACGCCGCCGGGGCGCAGGTCGGGCGCGACGGCGCCCTCGGCGCGCGCGAGCGCGAGGTTCACGACGACGTCGTGGTCGCGCTGCGTGAGGCCGAGCTTCTCGCGCAGGTGGGCGAGCGCGCTCTCGGGCGCGCGCGACTCGACGGCGGCGCGGTAGACCTCGAGCTTGCGGAGGTAGAGGTGGTCGCCCTCGCGCGAGACGCGCGGCGCCACGCGGTCGGCGACGCTTCGCGCGACGCGCCAGAGCGGCACGAGCGCCACGAGCGCGCCCGCGCCCACGAGCCAGCCGCGGAGCGTGGGCGTGGCGCCGAGGCCGCGCACAAGCACCCACACGGCGGCCGCGACGGCGCCGGCGGCCACGAGGGCGGCGACCGCGGTCATGGCGTGCTTGACGCGGAGGTCGATGTCGAAGAGCTGGTAGCGCGCGATGGCGTAGACGATCATCGCGACGCTCACGACGCGCACGATGCCGACGAGCTCGACGCGGACGCCGAGCAGCGCGGGAGCGGCGTCGACGAGGAAGCCGAGAAGCGTCGCGATGCCAATGGCGACGAGCGCGCCGCGCGCCTCCGGCTTCTCGAGGCGGCGCAGGCGGAGCGCGACGAACGCGAGGAGCACGAGCCCCACGAGCATCACGGCGGAGATGGTGAGCCCCTCGAACGCGCGGCCGGGCGCCTCGGTGGCCTGCCCCGTGCCGAAGCGCACGAGCTGGACGGGGATGTTGAAGGCGACGAAGACGCCGATGGCGGCGAGGACGAAGGCGACGCGCCGGCTCTCGATGACGCCTTCGGCGCTCGCGAGGCGGCGCACAAGGAGAAAGAGCGCGTAGAAGAGGCTCGCGTAGAGCGGCGCCACGACGAGCGCGGGGAAGGCGGGGCCCCACACGAGCGAGTAGCCGCCTTCCGCGTCGTTGGGCTGCACGCGGTCGAGAAGGAGCGCGGGCGCGAGGAAGAGGAGGCCGAGGCTCACGAGCGCCGGCGCGAGGAAGGCGACGGCGGCGCCGGCCGAGACGCGCCCCGCGGCGAAGCTCGACGCGAAGGCGGCGGCGAAGAACGGGAGGGGGATGAGGAAGGCGAGGCTCGCCTCACCCGCGAAGCGCGCGAGCGCCTCGGTGGGCACGAGCCGCGCGGCGTTCGCTGCGACGATCTGCACGCCCCAGAAGCCGGCGAAGAGCGCGAAGAGGCGGTTCCAGTCCTTGCGCGGGTTCGCCGCGAGAAGAAGGAGCGCGAGCGCGGCCATGGCGAGGCCGGAGACGACGTTCGTCCATGCCCACCACTCCCAGAGCGACACGCGTCAGCACCGCCGCGCGCTCACCCGGCGGCGCAGACGGGGTTGCAGCCGAGGTAGAGGCCATGGTTGCGCAGCTGCATCGGCTGCTGGGGCGCGAGCGGCGCCATGCCGCTGGGCGCGCAGCCGTCGGCGCTCGCGACAGGCCGCGTGGACACGTGCACGAGGTAGTCGCCCGCCGGCGGCGCGACGAGCGTGAGCGTGGGGTCGTAGGGCGTCACGCTGCGCGGCGCGCTCCCGTCGGGCGGGTAGAGCGTGAGCGTGAACGTCTGCACGTACGTCGGAAGCTCGACGGTGTAGATGGGGAGCAGGGGGAGCTCCCAGGTGATGTTCACGTCCATCGTGCCCGTGCCTTCGGGGACGTGGTAGACGTACCAGTCGTGGAGGTCCGCGTCGGGGTGGTCGACCGCCGAGAGGTACGCCGCGTAGTAGCCGTCGGAGGAGACCCGGCGGGGCGCGTCGCGCGCGTCGGGTGCGTCGCCGGGGGCGCCCGCATCGTGCTGGAGCGACCCCTCGGTGAGCGCGAGCGCGTCGCAGGCCGGCTGCGTGGCAGGGGCGGAGGGGAGGAGCGCGAGCGCGCTCGCCGCCAGGACCAGGCTGAAGAAGGCCTCCCGAAGCATGCGGGGAAGCTGCGCTGGTGTCTACAAATAGGTTTGTCAGGCACTCGGTTGACCCGGCTTATGCCGCGGGAACGCAAGCGCAGGATGATGATGGCTCCCGCTCGTCACGAGCCTCGGATGCAGCCGGACATGGCGAAGCTCGCGGAGTACCTCCGCGCGCTGGGCAACCAGAACCGCCTCGAGCTGCTCTACGCGCTGCGCCGCCCGCGCTCCGTGCGCGAGATCGAGCTCCATCCGCAGGAGGTGCGCGCGGGGGAGAACCCGGAGCGCGCCATCAGCCACCAGGCGGTGCGCGACCACCTCGCGAAGCTGCGCGCCATCGGCGTGCTCACGGTCGAGCGCGTCGAGCGCGACGGCAACGTGGTCGACGAGTACGTGCTCAACCACCAGAAGCTCTTCGCCATCGTGGAGGAGCTGCGGATGCTGGGCGACCTTCGCGCCGAGGAGGCGCCCCCGGTGCAGCCCACCATCGGCGCCTCGCCCGCGGCGCCGGCGAAGGCGGAGCACGGGCCGCGCTTCGTCCTTGTCCGCGGCCAGGGGGAGGGGCGCGTCTTCGCGCTGCGCAAGGAGAACCTCACCGCCGGCCGCGGGTGGCTCATCGGGCGAAAGCTCGGGCTCGCGGTCTCGCTCGACTACGACCCCTTCGTCTCCAGCGAGAACGCGGAGATCATGCTCACGAGCGCCGGGTATCGCATCCACGACGTCCGCTCGAGCCGCAACGGCACGCTCGTCAACTTCGAGCCCGTCCCCGCCGGCGGCAGCAAGCCGCTCGCGCACGGCGACGTCGTGAGCATCGGGCGGACGCACCTCGTGTTCCGCGACCGCTGACGCGGTCGCGGAGGCCTCGGCCTACGCCGAGGCCGAGGTGGGACGAGGACGAGGACGAGGACGAGGAGGACGAGGCGCGAGGCGGAGGACGAGGTTCTCTGGCTCCGCGCACCCCCGCGGCCCCCGCGGCCCCGCGGTGAGCGGCGCGAGCGCGTCGCTGCCTCCCTCGCACGCTACGCCCGCTTCGCGGGAAGATCCGAGGACCCGAGGACCCAAGGACCCGAAGAGACCTCCGCGCGTCCTCCGCGAGCTCCACGTTCTCCGCGGTGAGCGGGTCCGGGCGACCCCGCGCGTCCCCGCGTTCCCCGCGGTGAGCGGCGTTGTTAGTGAACCGCATTCACCAATGTTCCTCCGCGCGTCCTCCGCGCGCTCCGCGTTCTCCGCGGTGAGCGGGCACGGAACCGTCAGGCCTGCACGCCGGTCGGGCCGGGCGGCTGCGCGCCGGGCGCGTGCTCGCTCATGGCGATGAAGCGCGGCAGGTCCGCGTGGGGCACGTACTTCGCGTAGCGCCCCTCGCGCTGCTCCTCGACGAGGCCGGCCTGCTTGAGCTTGCGGACGTAGTAGCTCGTCGTGGGCTGCGGGTAGCCCGACGCGGCCGCGAGCTGCTCCTGCGTGATGCCCGGCGTGTTCGCGATGGCGCGGGCGAGGACGCGGGCGCGCTCGCTCTGGAGGCAGGCGAGCTGGATCTCCATGCCGCGGTACTTGCCGTGGTTCTCGTAGTAGTTGCGCGTGCGGCCGAGGCTGCGGCTCACGACGATGTGGTGCCGCTCGAGCTGGCGCAGGTGGTAGACCACGGTGCCCCAGCTCTGCTCGCTGCGGCGGTGCACCTCGCGCGCCGAGATGCCGGGGTTCTCGCGGATGATGTCGAAGATGCGGTTGCGCACCTCGTTGTCGAGGATGTCCGGCTTCGCGAGGCGCGTGTAGAGCGCGGCGGCGAGGAACGCGAGGTGGTGCCACGCGTAGGCGATGCCGCCGGCGAGCACGGCGAGGACGGCGAAGAGGCCGGCGCGCTCGGCCGGGGAGTCGAGGAACGCGTTCGCGGCGTTGAGGTTGACCGCGACGACGTCGCCCGTGATGCGCGTCGTGAAGGCGGCGACGTACACCGGCTCGCGGTAGCCGTTGTCCGTGCCGGGCGCGACGGGGCCGGGCACCAGGAGCAGCGCGCCCGCCGCGAGGACGTCGTCGTCGCTCGCGCGGTAGTCGCGGCCGCCCACGCGGAGCAGCCCGTCGGCGGAGACGAGGCGCGCCTCCGCGGCCTCCAGCGTGGGGGAGGCGGCGTAGAGGCGCGCGCTTTCGCTCGCGAAGGTGCCCGTCGCGCGCTTCGCGTGCACGATCACCCACGTCTCCTCCGAGCGCACGCCGTCGCCTTCCTCGCGGAGGCCGCTCGCGAACTCGATGCGCTCGCCGCCGCTCTCGACGACGAGCGTCGGGCCGAAGAGGAGGAGCGTGACGGCGCCCGAGAGCGCGGCCTCGGCGCCGCCGGCGAGCTCGTGGACGCCGCGCACCTCGAGGCAGTAGTCGACGACGGAGGCGGTCTCGCAGTCGGAGACGGTCTCGGGAGCCGCGAGGAGCGCGCCTTCGACGCCGCGCATGCTGGAGGCGGCGAGCTGGGCGCTGGCGGGGCCGGTGGAGCGCAGCGCGACGAGCGCGTCCCCCGCGCCGGCGCCGAGCGTGAGGCGCGCGGCGGAGTAGCTCGCGCGCTCGTTGACCTGGCTGACTTCGTGGCTATAGAGAGAAGAGAGCTGGGCGCGGCTGGATCCCATCCGCTGCACCGAGACGTCCGTCGCGTCGAGGAGGAGCGCGGGGAGCGTCGCGCCCTCGTGGCGCAGGTCGAGCCCGGCGCTCGCGAGGGTCGCGCCGGCCGGGAGGGCGACCTCGCCCGCCGAGAGCTCGCCGCGCGCGGCGGCCGCGAGGGCCGTCGGCGCCGCGAGGAGCGCGGCTGCAAGAAGCGTGACCGCGAGGCGGACGGGGCTCATGTCGGCGCGACCTCGGCAGAGCCCGCCATATAGTTTTGCGTCCAAGCTTGGTGCAGGAACGCGCACAGGAAGTCCCTAGAGAAACTGTCTCAATGACCGGGTGCACAACAAGGTTTATCGCTCGCGAAAGGAGGTGACGGACCGAGGCGTCCGACACGATGCACGTGCACCCCCGCGCGCTCATCCTCGCCGCACTTCTGGTCGCCGCAGCCACGCCCCTCGCGCTCGCGCAGGGCGACGCGTGCCTCGCCTGGAAGCTCACGGACCAGGCCAGCGGCCTCCGCGTCATCGCGCAGACGGGCTCCGTCGTCGCGTTCGGCTTCATGTCGGGCGAGCCGGGCTCGGGCCTCGGCTACGTGGTCTACATCACGCCCGCCCTCTGCGGCGGACACGAGATCCCCGTCGGCATCGGCCAGTCCAGCTACGAGCCCAACAAGCTCCTGCGCGACGTGCCCGAGCTCCTGCCCCTCCCGTAGGCGCCTAGCGCGCGGCGAGGCGCGTGACGACGAGCGACTCGGTCGCGAGCCGCCCGCGCTCGAAGGTCCGTTCTGTTCTCACCAGATAGTCTCCGCTCACGCTGAGCGTGGCTTCGGCAATGCATCCCATCGTCGCGCACCATGCGCAGGGGTTGTAAGAAGTTTCCTCATTTTTTCATAACAGGGGGCGCAGCCGCGGCTGCCGATGGAGCCGATGCCTCCGCGGCGAGCCGAAGAAGAGGAGAGGAGAAAGAGCGCGCGACGGGCCGCGCGCGTGATGCACGGCCCGCCGGTCGCGCGCCTACCCGCGGCGGCGCATGGCGACGAGCGCGGCGCCGGCGAGGGCGAGCGCCGCGAGGAGCGCGCCGGCGCCGGGCACGTTGGCGGGCGCGGCGCCGTCCTCGTTCGACGTGACGGTCTCGCCGCTCGCGTCCGGGTCGTAGGGCGGCAGGCCGCCGCCTTCGCCCGCGAACGTCGCGCCGCGCGTGCGGTCGGGGCCGCTGGCGCCGGCGGTCGAGGCCTCCGCAGTCGCCTGGCCGCCCATCGTGGGGGCGACGCCCGGCGCGGGGGAGGGCGCGTCGGCCGTCTTCGCCGCGGAGTCGTACTCGCCGCGCGGGGCGCTTGGCGCCATCGTCGGCACCGGCATCGGGACGGCCATCTCGGCGCGGCCGCCGTGCATCATGGGGCCGTAGCAGGCGTCGCCGGCGTCGTAGCAGGGCGCCCACTTGGGCGTGCCCTTGGGCATCAGGATGTCCACGCGCTGCGTGGCCTGGTCCGTGACGCGGAACGTCTGCGTGCCGCCGAGGTAGCCTTCCTTCCACGCGCTGCCGCTGTAGTGGCCGGGACGCACAAGGATGCGGTACGAGCCGGTGGCGTCGGTAAGGGCCTCGCCCCAGTCGCCCGTCTCGTGGTTCCACACGTTCACGCGCGCGTCAGGGACGGCCTGCTTCGTCTTCGGGTCCACGACGTAGCCGATGAGCGCGATGGTCGGCTTCGGCTTCGGGTCGATGGGCGCGTCGAGGCGGTTCTCGCCGCTCTTGAGCTCCGCGAGCGTGAGGAAGGGGTAGTACTGCGGGCCCTGCGCCGGGAGGATGAGCGGCTTGCTCGCCGGTCCGTCCTCGATCGGGATGGGCTCGGGGTGCGCGTAGTGGTGCACGCTCAGCTCCGCCCAGCCGGGGACGGTCGTGAGGCGGAAGCGGCCGTCGTTGTCCGTCTCGGCCCACGCGTGGCGCCCCCATTCGAGGCTGCGCAGGCTCACCTGCGCGCGCGCGAGCGGGAGGCCGGTGCTCGAGTCGATGACGCGGCCGGTGACGACGGCGTCGGAGGCGGGGACCTTCTCGAGGACGACGTCCACGCTCACGGTGCGGTTGGCGACGGCGTCGACGGGGACCGTCGTCTGCGCGTACCCCTTGGCCCAGGCGTACACCTGGCGCGGGCCCTCGTACGCCTCGAAGCGGAAGCGGCCGTCGCTGTCGGTGCGCGTGACGGCGTGGTCGTCCCAGTAGTAGTGGTCCGGCGGCATGATGCGGCGCGCGACCGGCATGGACGCGGACGTGCCGTTCCCCTCGTCGCTCGCGACGGGCGCGTCCTCGGCGTAGGCCGGGTACGCGTAGCAGCAGCGCGTCTGAAGGTTGACCTCCGCGCCCTCGACCGGGCGGCCGTCGCCGTCGACGACGCGGCCCTCGATGATCGCGGTCTTGGGCGGCGGCGTGCGGAGCGTGAAGTCGATGGAGCTGAGGTCCCCGTCGATGACGATCTCGCGCCCGTCCCCCTGGCGCCACTTCTCGTAGTGGACGTTGATCCAGCCCTTGCCCGGCGGGAGGCGCAGCGAGTACGCGCCGTCCGCGTCGGTGATGGCGTCCGCGTGGCGCCGGAGCCCGTCGTCCATGTGCATGCGCTCCTCGCTGTAGGAGTACGCGTTGACGAACACGCCTTCGAGCGGCTCGCCGTTGTCGCTCACGACGCGGCCGGAGATCGTGTGATACGTGGATTGGGCCGCCGCCTGCGGGACCATCGTCGAGAAGCTCGCGACGAGGAGCAGGAGCGGCACCGCCAGGCCGAACAGGGATCGCATGGGGAACACCTAGACCTTGAGAAGCCCGCCATGAGGATAGGGGTGGGGCTTCTGTTGGGGAAGAGCCTAACAGCCCCTATAAAGGGGGGCGGCTCAGACGCCGCAGGCGTCCTCGGCCATGTCGGCCGCCGCCAGGCGGTCGGCGAGCGCCAGCCGCCCCAGCGCGACGTTGGCGACGCGCGCGGCCGCCTGCGCGTCGAGCGCCCGCGCGTCCGTCGTCACGTACAGGCCGCCGCGCCCCACGGCGTCGAGCGACACGCGCACGCGCTCCTCCTCGACCGCGAGCTCCACGCTGCGCTGGGGCAGGACGAAGGAGAACGACCAGCCGTGCGCCTGGAGGTCTGCGCGGCCGAAGGCGCCCGCCTCGTCCCATCCGTCGGCGTAGGCGTCGCGGAAGACGTCGTTGACGCGGTAGGGGGGCGATATCGTCGTCTCATGGTTGGGCGACGCGGCGATGGCGTCGGCCCACGCGGCGCGGTCGGCGTCGCCGGCGGCGCTCACGTTGGCAAGGAACGCGCCGGCGAGCGCGCGCACCTCCGCCTCGTGCGCCCCCGGCGACGCCTGGACGCCCAGGAGCCCGTCGGAGAAGAGCGTCGCCGCCCGCGTCGCGTCCGCGCGCCACGTCACGCTGTAGAGCGCGGCATGGCCCCATCGCTCGCGCAGCGCCGCGCTCTCGAACGGCAGGGAGCGCGGCAGCGGCTCGTGGCGAAGCTCGACGCCCGCCGCGCGGGCGCCCTCGGCGAGCGCGTCGAAGCGGCCACGCTCCGGCTCCAGCGGCGCCATCCAGTTCGCGTGGCACGGCCCGCCGACGCAGCCTCCGAGCGCGAGGAGCAGGAGCGCCGCGCGCACGCGTCACACCACCGTCTGGACGTCGGCGGGCGTGAGGCCGCTCGGCGGCAGCCCGAGGGCGGCGAGCGCGCGGTCCAACCGCTCGACGCTCGCCTGCGTCGTCTCCCCCTCGCCCCTCGTCACGCGCGCGGACGCGAGGCCGAGCGGGTCGGCCGTGAGCGTCACGCCGTCGCGCTCGAGCGTGCGCGTCGGAAGCGACACGCCCACCTCCCATCCGGCGCGCCCGAGCCCGAGGAAGCCCACACCTTCGCGCGCCTGCGCGCGCGCCACGCCGCCCACCGTCTCGAGCGCGCGCGCCGCGTCGATGTCGAGCGCGAGGACGGCGGCGTAGACGAAGCCGCTCGCGCCGGGTTCGCCCGGAGGCGGCGCGACGGGCTGGCCGCTCTGGCCGTGGCCGCGCATCTCGCTGCGGTTGGCCGCGAGCGCGCGCTCGACCTCCGCGAGGCGCGCCTCGCCCTCGCGCGTGGCGTTGGCGAGCACGTCGCGCACGAGCGCCCGCATCGTCGCGTCGTCGGGCGCCACGACGTCGAGGCGCGCGCTCGTGAGGCGCACGGCGCGCTCGTCGTCGGGCCGCCAGTCGAGGAAGACGAGCGTCGCGTTCCCCCACGCGGGCGGCACCGTCGGCGCCGCGACGGGCACGCCGGCGTCGGCAGGGCGCTCCTGCGCGCCCGCGTCGCCGAGCGCGGCGTAGAGGCCGGGCGCGCGGAAGGTCGCGGTGTCCATGCCGCCGCCGGGGCCGGAGAAGCAGCCGCCGAGCGCGAGCGCCGCGAGGAGGAGCGCGCTCAGCCGAAGTCGAACAGCTTGACCTGCTTCGTGGGGCGCCAATCGATATCAAGCCTGTCCAGGACCGTCTCGACGAGTCCCTTGTAGTAGTCCTTGTCGAGGCGCTTGAAGGCGTCGTCCGTCGGGGGCTCGTAGCCCTGGCTCGTCTTCACGTACTCGAGCTGCTCGCCCTTCTTGATGTCGCGGCCGTACATCTCCTGGTACTTACGCGCGACCTGCGCGCCGACGGCGTTCTCGGCCGCGTAGTCGGAGAGCGACTTGCCTAGCCGCACGCGCATGATAAAGTCCTCGCGGCCGTACTGCGCGAGGTCGAACGCCTTGCGCCCGATCTCCTTCGGGTCCCCCTTGCGCATGAGGAGCGCCTCGGAGACGGCGTTGAGCGTCTTGTCGAAGACGCCGCACGCGGAGCTCGCCTTGAACGCGACGCCGTGCTTCTCGATGCGCCCGTCGTGGTGGAGAAGGAGGTACGACTTGCGCTCGTGGAAGTAGCCGGCCTTGTACGAGTCCATGTCGAGGCGCATGAAGTTCTCGCCGCCAAGCTCCTCGGAGACGAACGCCTCGACGACCGCGTTCAGCGTCTCGATGTCGGGCTCGCGCGAGGCGTAGATGCCGTCCGTGTCGGTCTCCACCTTCGCGTCGCCGAGCGCGTCCTCGACGCGGCGGATGAGCGTGCGCGCGACGCCGACGATGGCGACCGCGACGGGCAGCGAGCCGTAGCGCGAGAAGGCGCTCGCCATGTTCCCGTAGATGGAGTTGAGGATGACCTTGATGACGTTCTGCTGCGCGTGCAGGCGCTCCTTCTCGTCCTGGTCCTTCGTCTCCTTCGCGCGCTTCTTGATCTCCATGCGGAGCTTCAGGAGGCGGCGCACCTCGAGCGCCATCGGCGAGACGCCGTCGATCTCGACGATGAGGTTGACGTTGCGCGACTCGTCGGGGATGCTGTAGACGCGCTTGTCCCCGTCGCGGCGCGACACGAGCGACTTCGTCATCGCCTCGGTGCCGAGGAAGCGCGTGTTGTCGGCGCCGGCGCCCAGCGACACCATGATGCTCGGGTACATCGAGCTGAAGTCGACCTTCCACATCGGCTCGAAGAGCCCGCGCTGGTAGATCTCGACGATGCCGCCGACGAAGGCGACGCCGCCCGTCTGCCCGAAGAGGTCGCGGTAGCGCTCGTCGTTCGTGCCGTCCGAGATGATGCGCGGCTTCGCCTGCTGGAAGACGCGCCCCTGCAGGATGTTCGTGTGGAAGATGCTTGTCGAGCGCAGGATGATGTTGAGCGGCGCGCCGTAGAACTCCGCGAGGGCGACGAAGTTGCGCCAGTAGATCCTGGCGAGGTTCCGCGTGAGCTTCACGTCGTTGATGTTGTACTCGCGCAGGCGCTCGGTGCCCACGAGCGCGCGCGTGTCGCTCATCTCCTCCTTGATGACGGGGAACTTCATCCACGCGCCGACGGTCTTGAGCTTCAGGTCCTTGATGCCGTGGAGCGTCTGGTCAAGCTTCACCGAGTCGAAGACGTCGTAGGTGAGCCGCCCCTCGATCACGATCTCGTCGTCCTGCTCGCTCGGACCTCGCGCGCCGCGGCCGAGCCTGCGCGCGTCGAGGCCGTTCTGCCGGATGCGCTTCACGAGCATCGGCAGGTCGTAGCCGGCGAGGTTGTAGCCGACGAAGACGTCGGGCTGGCAGCGCTCGACGGCCTCGAGGAACTGCGAGAGGATGTCGGCGTCCCCCTTGCCGTCGCCCATGAGGCAGACGGGCTCCTCGTCGTCGCACGCGTAGCCGATGGCGATGAGCGGGTCCTTCTCCGTCGGGAAGCCGCTCCCGGTGGTGAGCTGCTCGACGTCGAGGACCATGAGGCGGGGCGCGCGCCCGTGCGGGAACGCCTTGAAGAAGTCCGGGCGGTCGATGAGGACGCGCTCGACGAAGGCGACGTGGTTGTCGGCCATCTCGAGCGGCCGCTCCTCCCTCGACATGTCGGAGACGCCGCGGACGGTCGCGAACTCGTAGCGCCACCACTCCTCGGGCTTCAGCGTCGAGAGCGGGCGCACCGTCTCCTTCACGACGCGCTCGGCACGCACGTCGCGCGGCCGGCGGGAGTAGGCGTAGGGCAGGAACGGCGCGGGGACGCGCTCCATCCCCTTCGCCGTCCAGACGTCGAGGTACTGGCGGTCGTTCTGGATGCTTCGGAACACCGCGAGCGGGACGTCCATCCTGCGTTCGCCAACTCGGCGCTGGGCCTTGAGCGTTTGCCGGGGCGCGCCGTGGCTTCGATAGGGAGATGCGAGGGCGCGCCGCTCGCCCGTCCGTGGAGGGGACGCCGGCGCTTCTTGTGCACGTGCTGGCGGGGCTGCACATGCTCTGCGCCGCGGCCATCCTCGTCGCGTTCGCGCTCGTCGGCGTCGAGGTGTCGGGCGACACGCCGCGCCTCGCACCCCTCGCCCTCCTGCCGCTCCTCCTTCTCGCGCCGCTCCCGCTCGCGCTCGGATGGGGCGGGCTGCGGCTGCTCCAGCGCCGCGACGGGTGGCGCCGCGGGCTTGCGACCACGGACCTCGTCGTCGCGGGCGTCGCCGGATGGCTCTCGCACGCGCCCCTCTTCTGGCCCGGCCTCGCGGTCGCTCTCGTGCTCGCCGCCGTCGGCGCGCTCCTCCTCACGCCGCCCGTGCGACGCTGGACGCGCGGCTGACGGCGCCGCGGCTGAGCGTCTCGGCGGCAGCCAGAGCGCGGCGTCGGGCGCCCTCCGGCACCGTCGTCGCCGGCGCGGCATTCGGCTCGTTGTCGAGAAAGCTCACGCCGCCGGCGAGCAGGACGAGGACGAGAAGAGGCGCGAGGATGCGGGAGGGCATCGCTCTCGCAGCGACGCGAGGGGGGAGGAGCTTGGCAGGCGCGGGCCGGCTACAGGACGAGCTGGCGCGCGTTGGCCGTGAGCTTGTTCGCGCCGCACATGGGGCACTCGACGCGGCCGCCACCATGGACGCGGTCCCAGGTGATCGGGAGCTTCGCGGGGCCGCCCTGGCGGCAGGCGTGGGTGAACGTGACCGACGTCATGCGCCTCTTCTGCCGCCATCCGCGTATTTGAAGATGCGCAACTGTCCGTTGTGCGCAAGGTCCGAGGCCCGCTTCCCGTGGACCGCGCGCAGCCAACCAACCGCCCCTCGCCCGCGCCCTCGCCCTCGCCCCCCTCGTCCTCGTGCCCTCGTCCTCGTCCCTCCTCGGCCTCGTCCTCGGCCCCGCGCCTCGGCCTGCTTCCCGCGCGCAGCGCGGGAAGCTTCAAGGAAGGGTGGCTGTCTCGGCGCTCGGGCACGAGCCATGGCCGGCGCGACGAAGATCCCCGAGAACCTCCGTTACACCAAGGACCACGAGTGGGTCGAGCTGACGGGGAACCGCGCCCGCATCGGCATCACCGACTACGCGCAGGAGGCGCTGACGGACGTCGTGTACGTGGAGCTTCCCGAGGTCGGCGAGCAGTTCGGCGAGCACGACTCGATGGGCGTCGTCGAGTCCGTGAAGAGCGTGAGCGACATCTTCGCGCCGCTCGCGGGCAAGGTCGTGGCCGTGAACGGCGACCTCGACGAGAGCCCCGAGCTCCTCAACACGGACCCCTACGGCAAGGGCTGGTTCTGCGAGATGGAGATCAGCGACCCGGCCGCGGCCTCGAAGCTTCTCGACGCGAACGCGTACCGCCAGGTCCTGCAGGGCCACTGAGACCCATGGTCGACCACTTCCTCTCAGGCACCTCCGACGAGGAGGCGATGCTGCGCTACCTCGACATCAAGAGCGTCGAGGAGCTTTTCGGGAACATCCCGCAGAAGGTGCGCACGGACCTCTCGAAGCTCCCGCCCGGCCGCTCGGAGCTCGACGTCCTCCGCGAGATGAGGCAGATGCTCGCGAAGAACGCGGACTTCGAGAAGCGCCCGCACTTCCTGGGCGCTGGCGCCTACCACCACTACGTGCCCGCCGCGATCAACCCGCTCATCCTGCGCGGCGAGTTCTACACCTCGTACACGCCCTACCAGCCCGAGATCCTCCAGGGGATGCTGCAGGCGATGTTCGAGTACCAGACGTACGTCACGCGCCTCACGGAGATGGAGGTCGCGAACATCTCGATGTACGACGGCCCGACCGCGCTCGCGGAGGCCGCGATGATGGCCGTGCGCTCGAGCCGCGGCAAGAAGGTCCTCCTCCCCGCCAACCTCCACTGGGAGAAGAAGAGCATCGTGAAGAACTACCTCGCCGGGCTCGATGTCCGCATCGAGGAGTTCGCCTACGACCGCGCGACGGGAGAGTTCGACATGGCGGACCTCGAGGCGAGGCTCACGCCCGACACGGCCGCCGTCCTTCTCCAGAACCCCAACTTCTTCGGCGTCTGGGAGTCGAAGGCGCCCGAGGTGCGCGCGCTTCTCGACCGCAAGGCGCCGAAGGCCCTCTTCGTCGTCGACGTGAACGACCCGTTCAGCCTCGGCCTCGCGCGCGGCCCCGGCGCGTACGGGGCGGACGTCGCGGTGGGCGAGGGCGCGGCCATCGGCAACGCGACGGCGTTCGGCGGCCCGTACCTCGGCCTCTTCGCGACGCGCTGGGAGCACGTGCGCAAGATGCCCGGCCGCATCGTCGGCGAGACGACCGACAGCCGCGGCCAGCGCGCCTACTGCCTCACCTTCTCCACGCGCGAGCAGCACATCCGCCGCGACAAGGCCACCTCCAACATCTGCTCCAACGAGGCGCTCAACGCGCTCGCGTTCAGCATCCACCTCGCCATGCTCGGCGAGACGGGCTTCCGGGAGACGGCCGCCACGTGCGCCGTCCGCGCCGAGAAGCTGCGCAAGGCCATCGGCAGGACGCCGTTCCAGGGCGCGCACTTCCACGAGTTCGTCGTCGAAGCGCCCGCGGGCGCCGAGGCGCGCATCCAGGCCGCGGGCCTGCGCGGCGGCTACGACCTCTCCCGCTGGCACCCGGAGCTCACGAACCCCATGCTCGTCTGCGTGACGGAAGCGACGCCCGAATGGGCGATGGACAAGCTCGCGGAGGTGCTCTCGTGAAGCCCGAGTTCAGCCAGGCGCGCTGGAGCACGCCGACGCTCTTCGAGCTCGACGCGGGCGAGACGCAGGACCGCTACACCACGAGCGTGCCCGGCACGCCCAGCGTCCCCGCGTCGCTCGCGCGCGAGCGCGTGCCGCTCCCGAACCTCACGCAGCTCGAGGTGGTGCGCCACTACACGCGCCTCTCGCAGAAGAACGTGGGCGTGGACACGAGCTTCTATCCGCTCGGCTCGTGCACGATGAAGATCAACCCGAAGGTCAACGACCTCGTCGCCACGCTCCCCGAGAGCGCGCACGTGCACCCGCTGGTGGGCGACGAGCTCTCGCAGGGCTCGCTCCAGGTCATCTGGGAGCTCCAGGAGTGGCTCAAGGAGGTCTCCGGCATGGCGGCAGTCACGCTGCAGCCGGCGGCCGGCGCGCAGGGCGAGTGGACCGCGCTCCTGATGGCGAAGGCGTACCACGAGGAGCGCGAGCCCGGCAAGCGCACCGAGGTCATCGTGCCCGACAACGCGCACGGCACGAACCCGGCGAGCGCGGCGATGTGCGGCTACAAGGTCGTCACCATCCCGAGCCGCGCGGACGGCGGCGTCGACCTCGACGCGCTCAAGGCGGCGCTGGGCCCGCAGACGGCGGCCTTCATGATCACGAACCCCTCGACGCTGGGCATCTTCGAGTCCGAGATCCTCGAGATCGCGAAGCTTGTCCACGGCGCGGGCGCCTTGCTCTACTACGACGGCGCGAACTTCAACGCCATCATGGGCGTCACGTCGCCGGGTGCCATGGGCTTCGACTTCGTGCACTTCAACCTGCACAAGACGATGACCATCCCGCACGGCGGCGGCGGCCCCGGCGCGGGCCCCGTCGGCGTGAGCGCGCGGCTCGTCGACTACCTGCCCATCCCCGTCGTCGAGCGGAAGGGCGACCGGTTCGTCACGAGCTACGAACGCCCCAAGAGCATCGGGAAGGTCAAGGGGTTCCACGGGAACTTCATGGGCTACATCCGCTCGCTCGTGTACTGCAAGATGCTTGGCGGCGAAGGCCTCGCGAGCGCGAGCCGGCGCGCCGTGCTCAACGCGAACTACATGCGCAAGCGCATCCTCGACACGGTCCCCCTCGTGGACATGCCGTACGAGGAGGTGCGGATGCACGAGTTCGTGCTGAGCGCCACGAAGGCGAAGAAGGAGAAGGGGGTCCGCGCGCTCGACGTCGCGAAGCGCCTCCTCGACTACGGCTACCACGCACCGACGGTCTACTTCCCGCTCATCGTGGACGAGGCCATCATGATCGAGCCGACGGAGACGGAGTCGAAGCGCACGCTCGACCGCTTCTGCGACGCGCTCCGCCACGTCGTGATGGACGAGGACCCGGAGGTCGTGAAGACCGCGCCGCACAACACCGCGGTCGGCCGCGTCGACGAGGTGAAGGCCGTGAAGGAAGCGCGCCTCACCTACGACATGACGCCCGGCGGCGACAGCGGACGCGCGACGGCGCAGTCGGACGCGCGCAACTGCTGAGGCGAGCGGAGGCGGGCGGCGACCGGGTCGCTGCGGCGCCAAAGGGTTGAAAGCCCTCGCAAGGCGCTGCCTCCGCCATGAGGCTCGTGCTGCTTGTCGCCCTCGCCACGCTGGTCGCCGGCTGCGTCCAGGTTCCCGGCGCCGTCACGGAGGCCGACCTCCCGGTCGACGACCTCCTGTTCTTCCTCGCCGCGGACCACGACCACCTCGACCCGCTGCAGCACGCCGCGGCGCTCGGCCTCGCCCAGCTCGCGCACGACCCGCTCGACCTCGACGGCACGGGACCGCGCACCTTCGGCGAGATCGACATCGTCGGCGACATCGCGGTGGTGGCGGTCCTCCAGCCCACGGGCGGCTTCGTGTCCGTCGATATCAGCGACCCCGCGGCGCCCAAGCCGCTCGCCTTCTACCAGGCAGGCGCGACGTACGCGGGCGACGTGAAGCTCTCCCCCGACGGCAGGTACGCCTTCGTCGGCGCGAACGGCCTCTACGCGCAGGACCGCATCCTCGAGAACCCGCTCCTCGCCCCCACCGCGAGCCGGAGCGCGGGTGTGCACGTCGTCGACATGAGCGACCCGGCGATGCCGAGGTTCCGCTCCTTCTACCCGCTGCCCAACACGGGCGTCCACATGCTCGACGTGCACGTCATCGGCGGCGACACGTACGTCTTCAGCGTCTACGGCGGGCTGCGCTCGCCGCTCCCGGTCGGCCTGCCCCTCCCGGTGCCGGGCCTCGGCTCCGCCGTCGACATCGCGCGCCTCGAGTCGGCGCCCGACGGCACGCCGCGCCTCCTGCCAGCGGGGCAGTACGCCTCGCGCGCGCACGACATCACCGTCTACGACGACGAGACGCTCGGCGCGACGATGCTGTGCGCCTGCGGCACGAGGGGCATGGCCATCGTCGACGTCAAAGACCCCGCCAACCCCGTGGAGCTCGGGCTGTGGGAAGGGCACGACGGCCTCTACGTGCACACGGCGATGCCCGCGCTCGTGGAGGGCAAGCGCGTCGTCGTCGCCGTTCCCGAGACGTTCTCGGCGGAGTTCCAGCAGCCCCTGTGGGTCATCGACGCGAGCGAGC
The DNA here is from genome assembly GCA_035687045.1 of Thermoplasmatota archaeon. GTDB lineage: Archaea > Thermoplasmatota > SW-10-69-26 > JACQPN01 > JAJPHT01 > JAJPHT01. The sequence goes on from DASRYU010000008.1 coordinate 20,957, forward strand.
CGGGCGCGATGGCGACGCTGGGCACCTGGCGCCTGCCGGGCCCCGACCTCCCCTACGACGCGGGGTATCGCTTCAGCACGCACAACATCAACATCCTGGACAACAAGGTCTACCTCGCGCACTTCCACGCGGGCGTGTGGGTTCTCGACATCTCGACGACGGAGAAGCTCGCCGAGCCGGAGGCCATCGCGTACTTCCTTGCGGGGCACGAGGTCGAGCTGGGTCCCAGCCTCGGCATCCCGGCGGTGCCGCTCGTGTGGGAGGCGATCCCCGCGAAGGGGTTCGTGTTCGTGTCGGACATCGGGGCAGGCCTCTTCGTCCTCGACGCGGCGTTCGACGTGCCCGATGGCCTGCCCTACGGGACCCGCGGCCTGGTCTGACCCGGCGCGCAAGGCGGCGTCCGCACGACGTCACGGAGCGCGCAGGAGCGCCGTCGTGCCGTCGTGCGGGCGCGCCGTCGCGGGAGCGGCGGGGCCGCGCCGCTGCCACGCCCACCCGGCGAGCGCGGGGCCGAGGGCCCACAGCGCCGCCGAGAGGGTGACCAACCACGAAGGGAGCCCCAGCCGGCCGCCCACCCAGACCACGCTGCCCGCCTTCAGGAGACCGACGAAGGCGAGCAACGCGAACAGGAGGACGCGCCGGGGCACAGGCTTCGCTCGGCGCGCGCGCCCGATATCCGTTCCGGCAGGGACCCTGGGTCCGGGGGACCCGGCGCGCGCGGGCCTCGCGGCCCCGGACCGCCCGCAGGGGGGCCGCCTCCCTTGAAGCGGAGTGCCGCCGTTGCCCGCCCGATGCAGGTCACGATCGAGCACTCGGAGAGCTACGCGGTCGCGCGCGTCGACCTTGCGCCCGGCGAGGAGATCCGGGCGGAGGCGGGCGCGATGCTGGCGATGAAGGGCGAGGTCGACATGGAGACGTCCTCGGGAGGCATCATGCGCGGCCTCAAGCGCGCGGTGCTTGGCGGCGAGTCGTTCTTCCAGAACACGTACCGCGCGCGCGGCGCCTCCACCATCTGGCTCGCGCCTCCGCTTCCTGGCGACGTGCGCCTCGTGCAGATGGCGGGCGTGCCGCTCATCGTGCAGGACGGCAGCTACCTCGCGAGCGACCCGCGCGTGGAGGTGGACACGAGCTTCCAGGGCGCGCGCGGCTTCTTCAGCGGCGAAGGGTTCGTGATGCTCCGGGTGAGCGGCCAGGGAGAGCTTCTTCTCTCGAGCTACGGCGCCATCGAGCAGCACGTGCTGGGGACCGGCGAGCGGCTGATGGTGGACACGGGCCACCTTGTCGCGTTCACCGAGGGGATGCCGCACAACCTCCGGCGCGTGAGCCGCGGCCTCAAGTCGCTCGTCTTCTCGGGCGAAGGCATCGTGAGCGAGTTCACGGGCCCCGGCCTCGTCTACACGCAGTCGCGCTCCCAGCAGTCGTTCATGCAGTGGCTCGCGCGGCGCCTCCCGGGAGGCGGCGGCTCGGGCGGCGGCGTGAGCTCCATCTTCGGAGGGTGAAGGGAGGAAGGGAGCGAGGGAGCGAGGGAGCGAGGGAGCGAGGGAGCGAGGGAGCGAGGCTGGCGGTGCTAGCGGTCGAAGGCGCGCACGAGGATGTGGCGGCCGTCGGCGCTCGCGTCGAGGAGCGCGAGGCGGCGCGGGCCGTCGGCCTTCGCGAGGACGTTGCCCTCCTCGTCCACGATCTCGCTCAGGCGAAGCTGCAGGCCGCCGGTGAGGCGCAGCATCAGGACGCCGTCCTCCGTGAACACGGGGTTCTCGTGGCCGACGAAGGTGCCGTTGCTCGCGTCGCCCGAGCCCGGCCCGGTCAGGTTGCGGAGAGTGCCGTCACGCTCGCGCACGCGCACGCTCGTGCCCTCGGTCCAGCCGACGCGGCCGTCGTCGGCGACGCGGAGGTGGCAGCCGATGCTGCGCTCGAGCTGCGGCGAGCGGATGTACAGGTCGTTGCGGCAGCCGCCGCGCTGGGCGCCGAGGTATTCGCCCACGAGCACGCCGAGGTCGGCCGACGCGCCCGTCCAGCGCGCGCCCACGCGCGGCGGGGGCGGGAGGGGCGTCGTTTGCAGGACGTCCACGCCGACAAGCTGCCGCAGGCGCGCCTCCTCCTCGGCGAGCTCCAGGCCCGTGCCGTTGTCGTGCACGCGCGCCCAGACCGTCGGCGCGCCGATGTCGCGCGCGCCCGTCGTGCGGTCGTGCACGATCGCGTAGTCCTCCTCCATCCACGTCACGACGGTGGCGTTGGGCGACATCCAGCCAAGCGTCGCGCGCTCCCCGTAGAGGAGGACGCTGCGGCTCTCGACGTCGACAAGCATCAGGCCCAGGCGTCCGGAGAGGTCGATGGGCCCTTCCGCGCCGGCGGGGTCCTGCGCGGGCGCCGCGCAGCCGGCGAGGGCGAGGACGAGAAGAGCAAGAAGCGGGGCGCGGCGCACGTCGGGCAGCGCGCCTGCGGGCCTATCAGCGTTGCGAGGCTTTTTCGCGCGAAGGCGCCTCGCGTCGCGCGATGCGGCGCATCGGCCTCCTCGTGAACCCCATCGCCGGCATGGGCGGCGCCGTCGGGCTCAAGGGCACCGACGGGAAGGCGGAGGTCGCGATGAAGCTCGGCGCGAGGCGCCGCGCCCAGCCGCGCGCCGTGCAGTTCCTGCGCGCGCTCCCCGACGACGTCACGATCGTGACCGCGGGCGGGCCGATGGGCGACGACGCGTGCGCCGAGGCGGAGGTGAGCGCCCTCGTCGTCTACACGCCCGGCGAGCCCACGGCGGCGGGCGACACGAGGGCGGCGGCGCGCGCGCTCGCGCAGGCGGGCGTGGACGTCGTCGTCTTCGTGGGCGGCGACGGCACCGCCGCCGACGTCGCGGCCGGCCTCGCGGGAACGGGCGTGGCGGCGCTGGGGGTGCCGGCGGGCGTCAAGATGTACAGCGCCGCCTTCGCCGACACGCCCGAGGCCGCCGCCGTCGTCGTCACGAGCTTCGACGCGACGGAGACGCACGAGGTCCTCGACATCGACGAGGAGGCGTTCCGCCGCGGCGAGCTCAAGGTCGCGCTGAAGGGGACGCTCCAGGTGCCCTCGCATGCGCGCGTCCAGGCGGGCAAGGTCGCCGGCGACGACGACGAGGTCGAGGTCCAGACGCTCGCGCAGGCGGTCGTCGAGTCGCTGCAGCCTGGGCATGCGTACGTCCTCGGCGCGGGAACGACGATGATGGAGGTGAAGCAGGCGCTCGGCGTCGACGGAACGCTTCTCGGGCTCGACGTCGTCTGGATGGACGACCGAGGGGCGCCCGCGCTGCTCGTGAAGGACGCGAAGGAGCGCGACCTCCTCGACCTCGAGGCGCGGCTGGAGCTTGTGCTCAGCCCCATCGGCTCGCAGGGGTTCTTTTTGGGTCGCGGCAACCTGCCGCTCACCCCCGCCGTCCTGTCGCGCGTGGCCATCCCCGAGGACGTCCACGTCGTGGCCACGCCGTGGAAGCTCCTCATGACGCCGACTCTGAAGGTGGACTCAGGGGACGCGTCGCTCGACCGGCGCTTCCCCCCGTACATCCGCGTCCTCACGGGGCACGGGCAGACGAAGCTCATGCGCGTCGTCGCGTAGCACATGCCCGCTCTGTCGCACGGCGGACATTTGGGCCGCGGATTGACGGGTTTCGGGACCACCCCCTTGAGGGATATCCCTCAACCTCATATGCAAAGTGCGACGTGGCGACAAGCGGCAATCATGGGCTTCTCGGAAGTCGTGTACAAGATCCGCAGCGACGCCTCGCCCCTGTGCGTGTTCACGCAGGCCAACCCCGACGTGAAGGTCATCGTGAACGTGGTCTCCTGGGACGCGGAGACGCGCCTCTGCAAGGCCGTCTACACGCTCCTTGGGCCCGACGAGAAGCTCGGGCAGCTCGCCGAGCAGCTCTCGCCCCTCTTCGACCGCGCCGAGGTCGCCTCCCGAGGCAAGGACTCGCTCGTCCTGCGCACCCAGGCGCGCCTCGACATCCTCAAGAAGACCGCCAACCCGCTCGCCTTCGCCCTCGACTACTTCGGCGAGAGCCCCGTCCTCCCCCCCGCCCTCGCGAAGGAGGGGTACGTCCACACGCGCCTCCTCCTCACGCAGAAGGTCGACCTCGCCGACCTCCTCCAGAGCTACGAGAAGGGCGTCAAGGAAGGCCGCTGGAACGACTTCAAGCTCGTCCGCGTCGACGACTACGACCCCGAGCAGCAGATCGCGGGCGCCTTCACCGAGAACCTCACGCAAAAGCAGCTCGAGGTCATCAAGACGGCCCTCGCGCTCGGCTTCTACAACACCCCGCGCGACATCACGCTCGACGACCTGTCGAACATCTTCGGCATCTCGAAGGCCGCGGTCCACAACCGCCTCCAGGCCGCCGAGCGCAAGGTCATCGCGAAGTTCTTCGGCTGATCGCCCGCAGGCGTGCGCCCAGCCGTCTCGCCCGCCCGCGGCGGACGTACGTCCACCCGTACCTACGGCCTGCTCGTGGCGAGCACCCCCTCTTGAAGGAGCAGGGTCGGGTGATGCCACGCCCGCGTCGGGTCGCCGCGTCGGCTGACGTGACGCGCGCTCGTGACCCCTTTCACGCCGCGCGCGTCCGCCGCGCGAGCCGCTCCCACACGAACTTCACGAGGACCGGGAGCACGAGGAGGCTCAGCGTCACGCCGATGCTCACGACCTTGGGCACCTCGAAGCTCTCGTAGCCGAGCGCGTGCGCGACCTCGACGCCGACAAGCTTCAGGCCCACGAAACCGACCGCGACGTAGGCGAGCTTCTCGAGCGTCGGGAACCAGTCCATGAGCCGCGTCATGTAGGTGGCGCTGATGCGGAGGAGAAGGATGGCGACGACGCTCGCCGCGATGATGAGGACGACCTTCTCCGTCATGGCGACGGCGACAAGGACCTGGTCCAGGGCGAACGCGAGGTCGGCAAGCTCGATGGCGACGACGGTGCTCCAGAAGCCCGTGAAGCCGAAGCGGCTGAGGAACGTCTTCTCGGCGTGCTCCTCGTGGGGCTTGTCGAAGAACAGGTGCTTGATCGCGAGGTAGAGGAGGTATGCGCCGCCGAGGATCTTGAGCCACGGGTTCTGGATGATGAACGCCACGCTCAGGATGGCGAGCGTGCGGAATACGTACGCGCCGCCGAGGCCGTAGAGGAGGGCTTTGCGTCGCTGCTCCTTCGGGAGCTTGCGCACCATCGCGGCGAGCACGGCGGCGTTGTCGAAGCTCAGGACGCCTTCGAGCAGGATGAGCGTGAAGAAGACGGCGACGTCCGTCGGCTCGAAGACGTACCCGAACACGCGCGGCAGACCCCCGGATCCCTCAAATGAATTGCGTGTGGAAGCTTCCAGCGTCGCCAGGGGAGGCGACGCGCGCCAGGCGTCAGAGCGCCTGCGCGGCCTCGAGCATCTTCTCCGAGTGGGCGCCGAAGAGGATGTTGCTCTCGTAGACGGCGCGGATGAGCCCCTGCTCGTCGACGAGGTAGCTCACGCGGTTGGCGCCGCCGAACAGGCTCTTGCCCACGTCGAGCGCCTTGTGGAGGGCCGCCTTCCCGTCGGAGAGGAGCACGTAGGGGAGCTTCTGGTTGCCGACGAAGGAGCGGTGGCTCTCGAGGCTGTCGCGGCTCACGCCGAAGACGAGGACGCCGAGCTTCTCGAAGCCCGACCACGCGTCGCGGAAGGCGCACGCCTGCGCCGTGCATCCGGGGGTCTCGTCCTTGGGGTAGAACGTGAGGACGTAGCGGCGCCCGCGCAGGGACTCGTCGCTCCACGTCTGGCCGTCCGAGCCAGGGAGCGAGAACGCGGGGACGCGCGAGCCGACGGATAGGGCCATGCGCGCGCAGCAGGGGCGCGGCGTCTTCAGGGTTGCGGGGCGTCTTACTCGATGGGGCGGACGCGGCCCGTGTCGTTGTCGTAGAGGAGGCCGAACACGTCCAGGTCCTTCGGCATGTACGGGTGGCGGCGGATGAGGCGCACGCTCAGGCGCACGTGCTCCTCGGCGTCGGCGAAGCCGCCCAGCCAGCGCTGGAAGTCCGGCCGCATGACCTCGTGGAGCGGGACGCCGGCCTCCTTGTGGATGCTCTGCGCGATGCGGAACTCGCCGCGCCCCACGAGCGTCATGCCGCACTTCGTGTGCCCCATGACGGCGACGTTGCGCACGCCCAGGAGGTGCACGGCGACGATGAGGCTGCGGAGCGTGCCGTCGTCGAGGACGTTGCCGGCGTTGCGGATGATCTTCGCGTCGCCGTGCTGGAGCCCGAGGACGCGCTCGACGTTGTGGCGCGTGTCCATGCATGCGAGGACGGCGAGCTTCTTCGCGGGCGGCGCCGCGAGCTCGCTCTCGGAGGGGTCCCACCCCTGCACCACGTACTGCTCGTTGCCCTTGAGCAGCTCGTCCCGGATCGACATGCGTCGCGGACCCCCGACGCCGTTCTTGAACGTTGCCTCAGAAGAGGTCGGCGCGCGCGACCTCGACGTCCTCGGTGTAGGCGATGCCGGCGTGGCGCTCGAGGAGCCCCATGACGTCGCGCACGATGCGCTCGGCGACGGGCGGGTCGCAGATGACGACGATGAGGACGTTCTGCGCGGGCTCGAAGATGTCGTGGCCGCGCCGGATGCCGCGGTGGCCCGCCCCCTGCACGTGGGGGATGAGCGTGTGCCCCTTCGCGCCGGCGTCGCGGACGATGCGGACGACGCTCTCGCTCGCGGCGGCGTCGATGACGACGGTGACCTTCTTCTTCGGGTGCATGTGCTAACCTCCAAGGAGCGCCTGGGCGGCCGCGTGGTAGAGCGGGATGCCCACGACGATGTTGAACGGGAACGTGATGGCGAGCGAGAGCGTGACGTAGATGCTCGGGTTCGCCTCCGGGAGGGCGACACGCAGCGCGGCGGGCACGGCGATGTAGGACGCGCTGCCCGCGAGGACGGCGAGGAGGAGCCCGTCGGGCGCCGAGAGGCCGAGCGCGTACGCGAGGGCCAGCCCGAGCGCGGCGCCCACGAGCGGCATGTAGAGCCCGAAGGCGACGAGGCCCCAGCGCATGGCGTTCGTCTCGCGCAGGCGGCGCACGACGAGGAGGCCCATGTCGAGAAGAAAGAGCGCGAGGATGCCCTGGAAGGGCGCGATGAGCACGCCGCCCACCGCGGTCGCGCCGCGCTCGCCGGTCGCCCAGCCGATGAGGAGCGCGCCCAGCAGGAGAAGCACGCTGCCGCTCACGAGCGCCTCGCGCAGGACCGGGCGCGGCAGGAGCGGCGCGCCGCGGACGCGGCCGCGCGCGAGGATGAGGCCCGTGATGATGGCGGGCGTCTCCATGAGGGCGAGGACCGCCACGAGGTAGCCGGAGTGGTCGATGCCGGCGCGCGTGAGGAAGGCGCTCGCCGTCACGAACGTCACCACGCTCACGCTTCCGTAGGTGGCGGCGACGGCGGCGGCGTTGGGCGCGTCCAAGCCGCCGAGGCTCCGCAGGAAGCGGTACGCCAGGAGCGGCATGAGGAGGCTGAGCGCGACGGCCGCGAGCGCGACGAGTACGATCTGGACGGACCACGCGCTCTTCGCGAGCTCCACGCCACCCTTGAAGCCGATCGCGGCCATGAGGTAGAGCGAGAGCGCCTTGCCCATCGCGGGCGGCACGTCGAGGTCGCTCTTGAGCGCGGCCGCGACGACGCCGAGCGCGAAGAAGAGGATGGGGACCGAGAGGAGGTTCTGGAGCGCCGCGCCCAGGACGTCCGCCGCCATCGGCGCCGCGACGCCCGCCCCCCCGCATGAAGGCTCGGCTTACGGAAGCCCCGCCGGGAGGAGGCGGAAGTAGAACGTCGCCCCGCGGCCCGGCCCGTCGCTCTCTGCCCACACGCTCCCGCCGTGCCGCTCGACGATGCGCTTCACCGTCGCCAGGCCCACGCCCGTCCCCTCGAAGCGGTCGCTCCCGTGGAGGCGCTTGAACGGATGGAAGAGCTGGTCCTTCATCTCGCTCGGGAAGCCGGCTCCGTTGTCGCGGACGTAGAACGTGGTGCCGCCCACTCCCAGGTGCTTCGCGCCCACTTCGACGAGCGGCTGCGTCGCCTCGCGGGAGAATTTCAGCGCGTTCCCGAGCAGGTTGTCGAGCACGACCTCGAGGAGGCGCGGGTCCGCGCGCGCCGCGAGGCCGTCTTCCACCCGCAGCTGCGCCGGGCGGCCGCTCTCGTTGCGGGTCAGCTTCTCCCAACGCTGGCGCGCAAGCGCCGTCACGTCCACGTCGCGCATCTGGAGCGGGTCCTGCGTCGCGCGCGCGAGGCCCAGCAGCGCCTCGATGAGGTCGCGCATGTGCGCCGTCGAGCGCCGGGCGGTGGCGAGGAGGTCGCGCGCGTCGCCGTCGAACGCGCTCGCGTGCTCCTCCTCCAGGACGCCGAGCACGTGCTCCACGCCCCGCAGCGGCGCGCGGAGGTCGTGCGCCACCATCGCCGTGAACGCCTCGAGGTCGTCCACGGCCTTCGAGAGCGCGCCCGTGCGGTCGCTCACCTCGCGCTCGAGCACCGCGCGCGTGTCGCGCAGCGCTTCCTCCGTCCGCGCGCGGGCCACGGCGCCCGCCACCACGTTCGCGACGGCGCGCAGGAAAAGCACGTGCTCCTCGCCGAACTGCCGCCGCTGCGCGGTGTGCGCGCCGAAGACGCCCCAGGGCGCGCCGTCCGTGCCGGGGATGACGACGCTCAGGCCCGAGACGACGCCGTGCGCGTGGAGGAGCGTGGGCCCGCTGAAGCGCGTCTCGGCGCGAAGGTCCTCCGAGACGACCGGGTGCGCGGACGCGAGCGTGTAGCCCGCCTGCGAGTCGAGGCCGGTGGAGACGCGCGCGACGCCCACGAGCCCCGGCTTCCACCCGACGCCGGCGACCAGAAGGACCTCCTTCCCGCCGGGGAGGAGCTGCAGGATCTTCGCGAACTCGACCTCGAGCGTCCGCGCGACGATCTCCACGGCGCGGTCGAACGTCTGCTGGAGGGGCGCGCCCGCGTGCGCGGCGGCGCTCAGCTCGACGACGGCCGCCCACCACGTCCGCGCGTCCGCCGCTCCGCCCGCGCCGCTGCCCATCAGCGCCCACAGCGCCAGCGACACCCTTCAAGCTGGCGCTCCGCGGGCGCCGCTGGTCGTCAGCGCGCTCCGCGTTCTGTCGAGATCAAGAACTAGCGCGCGTGGTAGCGGGAAAGGAATTCCCGCGTGCGCTCGTTCTTCGGGCGCTCAAGCACCTCGCGGGCCGGACCTTCTTCCACGACGACACCCGCGTCCATGAACAGGACGCGGTCCGCCACCTCCTTCGCGAACGCCATCTCGTGCGTGACGACGACCATCGTCATGCCTTCCTCGGCGAGCTGGCGCATGACGCGGAGCACCTCGCCGGTGAGCTCCGGGTCGAGGGCGCTCGTGGGCTCGTCGAAGAGGACCGCGCGCGGGCGCATGGCGATGGCGCGGGCGATGGCAACGCGCTGCTGTTGTCCACCCGAGAGTCGTCCGGGGTACTCCTTGGCCTTGGCGGCGAGGCCGACGCGCTCGAGCGTCTCCATCGCGCGCGCCTCCGCCTCCTCCTTGCCCATCTTGAGCACGCGTCGCAGCGGGAGGGTGATGTTGTCGATGGCGACGAGGTGCGGGAAGAGGTTGAACGTCTGGAACACGGTGACGAAGCGCTCGCGCACGAGGCGGATGTCGACGTCCTTCGCCGTGATGTCCTTGCCTTCGAGGATGATGGTGCCGGTCGTGGGCTCGACGAGGCGCGTGAGGCAGCGCAGGAGCGTGCTCTTGCCGCAGCCGCTCGGGCCGATGATGCAGACGACCTCCGACTCGTCGATGCGCAGGTCGATGCCGCTGAGGACCTCCGTCGCGCCGAACGACTTGCGCAGGTCGCGCACCTCGATGAGCGGCGGCACCTAGTGCGCCCCCTTCTGGCCGCCAAGGCCGAGGCCCGGGATGGCGAGCTTGCGCTCCGTCCACTGGAGAAGGAGCGAGAGCGAGTACGTGAGCACGAAGTACATCACGCCGACGGCGATGAGCGGCTCGAAGAAGCGGAAGGAGCGGTTGCCGATGACGCGCGCGTACCCCATCATCTCGAGGACGCCGATGGTGCTCAGGAGCGACGTGTCCTTCACGAGGATGATGAACTCGTTCGTGAGCGGCGGGATGACGAGGCGCAGCGCCTGCGGCAGGATGACCTCGCGCATCGCCTGCATGTGCGTGAGCCCCATGCCCAGCGCGGCCTCCATCTGGCCGCTCGGGATGGCGGCGATGCCGCTGCGGATGATCTCCGCCTGGTACGCGCTCGTGTTGACCGTGAGCGCGATGGTGCCGCCCACGAGCGCGCCCAGCGTGATGCCCAGCTGCGGGAGCGCGAACACGACGATGAAGATCTGCAGGATGACCGGTGTGCCGCGCAGCGGCTCGATGTAGGCGGCGGCGAGCCAGCGCAGCGGCGCGAGCTTCGCGATGCGCATGAGGCCGACGATGACGCCCAGGGGGAGCCCCGCGAGGATGGCGATGACGCTCACCATGAGCGTGATCTGCGCGCCCTTGAGGAAGAGCGACTGGTTGTCGAAGACGACATCCCATCGCAGGCCCGCGCGCGGCTCGCCGACCGTCACGTTGCGCGACGCGGTGGCCGTGGCGCCGGTGGCGTCGGTGACGCGGACGGTGACGGCGTAGCGGCCGTCCTCGCTGAACTGGTGGCGCATGTTTCGCCGGCCCTCGACGAACTCGCCGTCCCCCTCGAAGTCCCACTCGTAGAGGACGATGGCCGCGCGCGTGCCGTCGGGCTGGAGCGAGCCCTGCGGCGCGTCGGTGCCCGTGCTTCGCGCGAGGAACTGGAAGTTCGTCGAGAGGTTGCCGCTGGGCGGGCTCACGCTGAGGCCCAGGATGATGCCCGAGGACGAGCCGGGCGAGGGCGTCCGCTCCGTCTCGTTCGTCGTCGGCTCGGGCTCCTGCGCCCCTGCGAGCCCGGCGACGAGGGCGATGAAGAGCGCGCCCGAGAGGACGCGCCACGCGCCGCGCGGCCGGCTCCGCAGCAAGTCCGCGTCGGCCCCCCTACACGCCCCACTTCGTGCGCAGCGTCGTGATGGTGCCGTCGTCGGTCATGGCGAGGAGCGCGTCGTTGATCTGGTCGAGGAGCTCGCTGTTGCCCTTGCGGACCGCGATGCCGTACTCCTCGTTGACCTCGAAGAGGAAGGCGATTTCGATGGCCGCGTCGTCGGCGGCGGCGCGCTCCTGCGCGGGCGCGTCCATGACCACGACGTCGACCGCGCCCACGCGCAGCGCCTGGAGCGCGAGGGGGTACGTGTCGTAGCGGACGACCTCGGCGTCGCCGAACTCGTCCTCCATGTAGAACTGCCCGGTCGTGCCGGACTGGACGCCGACGCGCAGGCCGGCCAGGTCCTCGAGGGCGGCCAGCTGGCGCGTGTCGTCGGCGCGCTTCGTGACGGCCTGGTTCTCGGCGACGAAGTACGGCAGCGAGAAGTCGATGATCTCCGCGCGGTCGGGGCGGATGGTCATGGCGCTGATGGCCATGTCGAGCTGCCCCTGGCGGACCTGCTCGATGAGGACGTCGAAGGCCACGTTGCGCCACTCGATCGTCCAGCCGTTGCGGCGGGCGATCTCCTCCATCACGTCGATGTCGTAGCCTTCGTAGCTGCCGTTCGCGGCGATGTCCTCGAAAGGCGGGAAGGCGGCGTCGGTGCCGACGATGTAGCTGCCGCCGCTGCCGCCGGCCGGCGTGGTCGTCGGCGTCGTCGAGGGCGTGCCGCCGGTGCCGGGCGTGGTCGTCGTGCTCGGGCTGTCCCCGTTGTCCGCGCAGCCGGCGAAGAGGCCGGCGAGGAGGACGCAAGCGAGAAGGAGCGGGCGTTGCGGGACCATGGTCTCTCGCGACGGGGAGGCGGGCACGAGGTAAAAAGCCACACCTCTCGCGACCGCCGCTTCCGGTCGAGCGCGCGACGCGCGGCCGGGGCGCACCCGCGGGCGTTAAGGATGGGTCCCGCGCTCACGCGGCCCGGTCAGCCCCATGGCGAAGACGAGCGCGAGCAACAACAAGGTGATCCCCGAGCTCCCGGCGAACAAGGCCATCTTCCAGAACGAGGAGCGCCCGTACATGATGTACGTCGGGGACCGCAACGCCACGAAGGCCGGCTGGAAGAAGCTCACGGAGATCCCGCCCGACCGCACGCTCATGCAGACCGAGACGGGCATGTACGTGCTCGGCAAGAAGTAGGCCAGCGCTCGCCTGCCAGAGAGGGGCGGTCGACACAGAAAGTGCATCCCCTTTGTGGCGCTCATGCCCTCCGCATGCGTCGCGTGGTCATCGCACACGGGGGAACCGCCTCGAAGCCGGACATGAAGGACGGCACCGACGCCGCGGTCGAGGCGGGCATGAAGCTCCTGGACAAGGGCCCCCTGGAGGCGGTGGTGGCCGCGGTCATGGTCCTCGAGGACGACGAGCGCTTCAACGCCGGCACGGGGAGCAACTTCTGCTTCGACGGGCTGACGATCGAGATGGACGCGGCCGTCATGGACAGCCGCAAGCAGTACGGCGCCGTGAGCGGCATCCGGCGCGCGAAGAACCCTGTGAAGATCGCCCGCGCGCTCGTCGACACGCCCAACCACATCCTCGGGGGCGATGGCGCCGACGCATTCGCGCGCAAGCTCGGCTTCCCGGAGTACGATCCTCGCACCTCCCGCGCGAAAAAGAAGTGGGAGGAGGCGATCGAGCAGATCAAGAACGGCGAGGATGGCGTCGAGGACAACGAGTGGGACTACGAGACGCTCAAGGAGTGCTGGAACTACGAGCGCCCGTTCGAGGACGTCTTCGGCAAGAAGCCGTGGGCGCCGCGAAAGAAGGAGGGCAAGCGTTTCTGGTCCTCCGACACCGTCGGGGCCGTCGCGACGGACGGCAGGACGTTCGCCTCGGCGACGAGCACGGGCGGCACGCTCACGACGCTTCTCGGGCGCATCGGCGACACGCCCAACATCGGCACCGGCATCTTCGCGGGCGAGTGCGGCGCCGTCGCCGTCACCGGCAACGGCGACCACATCCTGCGCGAGCGCGTCTCGACGATGATCCACAAGTGGATGGCGGACGGCATGAGCGCGCAGGCGTCCGTCCGCCGGCTCACGGCGAGCTTCAAGGACACGACGGACGTCTGGGCGTGCGTGATCGACCTCACCGACTACGCCGGCGGGGGCAACCGCGACATCGCGTGGAGCGTCGCCGAGGAGACCTGAGCCTTCACTGCTTCAGCGTGTGCGTCTGCGCGTCGCCGCCCTTGTCGCTGGAGGGCGCGGCCGAGGCCTCCATGCTCAGCTTCTTCGCGAAGCCGCTGAGCTTGTGGAGCGTCGCCTGCTCCTCCTCCAGGTTCTTGCGCAGGGGCTCGGCGAGGTCGTGCGCGCCCATCTGCTCGGCGAGCGAGAGGAGCGACTCGTACGCCGCGATCTCCATGTGCTCCGTCTTCATGCCGGCCGCGACGTGGTAGATGTCCATCATCGGGCCCTCGGGGTCCTCGTTGAGGAAGCGCCGCTTCTCCTCCACGAGCCCCTCCACGACGGACGCGTCGATGCTGCGCGGGCGGCGGTGGAGCGTGTCGAACACCTTCTCGATGCGCTCGACCTGCCCGCGCGTCTCCTCGCGGTGGTGCTCGAACGCCTCGCGCAGCTCGGCGCTCTCGACGTCGCGCGCGGCGTCCTCGAGCATCTCGAGGATGCGCTTCTCCGACGAGTAGACCATCTGGAGCTTCCATTCAAAGAGGTCGTGCATGTTGGCGAGCGTCATCCGTGCACCTGTCCGCGGTCAGCGCCCGCCAAGGGATAACCCTCGCGCCCACGCGGAGCGGCTAGAACGGATCGCGAACGGGGCCCTTGCGCGGGAGCTCGCGGCTCACGTCGCGCGCGAGGTTGCGCTCCGTCGGGTCGGGCTGGGCGCGCTCCTCCTGGCGGGGGCGTCGGCGAGGCATCCTGAGCTGCTCGGCTGGGGGCGGCTTGAGGCCCCTGGCCGCTTCGTCGGAACCCGGCGGCAAGCCGCTGCGCTTTTCCGCCCGAGGCGACGATGGCGGCGCGATGGAGGGATCCCTACGCTGACGGCGGTCTGCCACGGCGGCGCCGCCTCGCTCGCCTCGGAAAGCGACGGCCCGCAGCGGGCGGCGCGCGCGGCCATCGAGGCGATGCGGAACGGAAGCAAGCCCCTGGACGCGGCGGTGGAGGCGGTCATCATCCTCGAGGACGACCCGCGCTTCAACGCGGGCACGGGGAGCAACCTGCGCTTCGACGGCAAGACCATCGAGATGGACGCCGCGTGCATGGATTCGGGCGGGCGCTTCGGCGGCGTCGCGGCCGTGCGCCGCGTGAAGAACCCCATCCGCGTCGCGCGCGCCGTGCTGCGCACGCCGCACAACCTCCTCGTGGGCGACGGCGCGAACCGCTTCGCGCGCGCGCTGGGGCTTCCCGAGCACGACCCGTGGACGCCGCGCGCGCAGGAGAAGTTCGACCTCCTCCAGAAGGCGCTCCGCGAGACGGGGAACCCGCCCAGCGAATGGGGCATCGACTTCAAGGAGCTCCGCCAGCTGTGGAACTACGAGGTGGACCTCAACGCCGTCGTCGGCTCGCAGGACACGGTCGGCGCCGTCGTGAGCGACGGGTCGCACTACGCCGCGGCCCTCTCGACGGGCGGCACCATCAGCACGCTTCTTGGCCGCGTCGGCGACGTGCCGCTGCCCGGCTGCGGCCTGCACGCCGGGCCGCGCGGAGCCGTCGCGTGCACGGGCGACGGCGACCGCCTCACGCGCGTGATGCTCGCAAGCCGCGTCTACCAGATGCTTGAGCAGGGCATCCACCCGAAGGATTGCATCCGCGACGCCATCGGCCTCCTCTCGCCCGACGTCGACGTGGGGCTCATCATCGTCTCGGGCGACGCCTACGCCGGCGGCTCCAACCGCGACATGGCGTGGGGGTACGCGCAGGAGGCGCGCTGACGCGCGCGCGGGCACGGGCGCGGGCGCGAGGCGAGGGCCGAGGTGGGGACGAGGACGAGGACGAGGACGAGGACGAGGTACCCGCGCTCCGCGCGCCCCCGCGGTCGGCGGGCAGGGCGGTCGCCGCTCCTCGCCTACGTGCGCGCGCGGGCGTCCTTTTCCTGCGGCCGGCCGAGAAGCTCGGCGATGCGCTTGTCCGCCTGCGCGCGCGTCATGCGGCGGAACGCCTCGTCTTTCAGAAGGCGCTTCTCCGCCGTCCGGCCCCGCTCGTCGCTCGCGAGCAGGTTCACGATCTCCGCATCGGTCAATGCTCCGACGAGAAGCTCGGCCCGCCCCGCCTGGCGGACACGTGCGTCCCATTGCGACCACTCGGACGGCATCACGCCTCGTTGCCTGTAGTACATCAAAGAGTTTCTAGCCGAAACAATCACACTACCGACGGCGTAAGGCGGACTCCCAAGGCGGAGCTCCCAAGCATGGCACCAGGCGCTCTCGTCGCGATCGGAGGGAACGAGGACAAGCAGCAGGACCTCAAGGTCCTGCGCACCATCTGCTCCCTCCCCGACGGCGGTACGAAGACGGTCGAGATCATTCCCACGGCGAGCAGCATCCCGAAGGAGGTCGCCGAGGCCTACATCCAGGCGTTCGGGAAGATCGGCGTGCCGAACACGCACGTCCTCCACATCGACCGCCGCTCCGATGCCAACGCCCCCGACACGATGGCGCGCATCAAGGCCGCCGACCTCGTCTTCTTCACCGGGGGCGACCAGCTGCGCATCACGAGCCTGCTGGGCGGAAGCCTCGCGCTGCGCTCCATCCTGGAGCACTACCACAACGGCGGCGTCGTCGCCGGCACGAGCGCGGGCGCCGCGTGCATGAGCGCGACGATGATCTTCGAGGGGGACCCGAGCGGCAGCATGCACAAGGGGAACGTCCAGATGGTCCCCGGGCTCGGCCTCCTCAAGACGAGCGTCATCGACACCCACTTCATCCAGCGCGGCCGCCTCAGCCGCCTCCTCGAGGTCGTCGTCTCGAACCCCGGCATGATCGGCGTCGGCCTCAGCGAGGACACCGCCATCATCGTGCGCGGCGCGCTCCTCGAGGTCATCGGCAAGGGCGTCGTGGTCGTCGTGGACGGCCACCGCCTGGGGCACACGAACATCTCGGACATCGAGATGCGCGGCGCCATCGCCGCCGAGAACCTGATCGTCCACGCGCTGCCGGAGGGGTACCAGTACGACCTCGACGAGCAGCGCTTCATCCCGCCACCGCCAAAACCCGTGATCATTCCGAGCCCGACCCCGGAGGTCCCGAAGCCATGAGGATCATCGACCTGCGAGCCCTGCGCGGCCCGAACTTCTACTCGCCCTACCCGACGATGCTGATGGTCCTCGACATCGAGGAGCTCGAGGACAAGCCGAGCGACCAGGTGCCCGGCCTCGCGGACCGGCTCACCCAGATCCTGCCCGGCCTCAAGGAGCACCGGTGCAGCCCCGGCTACCCCGGCGGGTTCCTCGAGCGCCTCGCCCGCGGCACGTGGGCGGCGCACATCGTCGAGCACGTCGTCCTCGAGCTCCAGACCGCCGCCGGCATGGAGGTCGGCTTCGGCAAGACGCGCGAGACCGGCGAGCCCGGCCGCTACACCGTCGTCTACCGCTACCGCGACGAGGAGGCGGGTCTCGAGGCCGGCCGCATGGCCGTCGACATCGTCGAGAGCGTCTTCGCCGGCAAGCGCGTCGACATCCAGTACATGGTCGAGCGCCTGCGCCGCATCCGCGAGGACTCGTCGCTGGGCCCGAGCACCGGCGCCATCGCGGCCGAGGCGCAACGCCGCCGCATCCCCATCATCCGCTTCGACGGCAGCTACATCCAGCTCGGCTACGGCGCCAACCAGCGCCGCATCCAGGCGACGATGACGGACCGCACGAGCGGCATCGGCATCGAGATCGCGGACGACAAGGACCGCACGAAGCGCCTCCTGCGCGCGGCCGGCATCGCCGTCCCGTACGGCGAGATCGTGCACACGCTCGACGGCGCGCTCGACGTCGCGCGCGAGATCGGCTACCCGGTCGTCCTCAAGCCCCTCATGGGGAACCACGGGCGCGGCATCACGACGAACATCCGCACGCCCGAGGAGCTGCCCAGCGCCTACGACCTCGCCCGCGACGTGCACCCGCGCGTCATCGTCGAGAAGTTCCTCACCGGCCACGACTTCCGCGTGATGGTCGTCGACCACAAGTTCGTCGCCGCGGCGCGGCGCGACCCCGCGCGCGTCATCGGCGACGGCGTGCACACGGTCGAGGAGCTCATCCAGGAGCTGAACGCGGACCCCAAGCGTGGCGACGGCCACGCGCGCGTGCTCACGAAGGTGCGCATCGACAGCGACACCGAGACGATGCTCCTCAAGCAGGGGCTCTCGCTCGACGCCGTCCCGGCCGAAGGGCAGGAGGTCGTGCTCAAGAGCACCGCCAACATCAGCAGCGGCGGCACGGCGACGGACGTGACCGACGAGGTGCACCCGATGGTGCGCTCCGTCTGCGAGCGCGTGAGCCGCATCATCAACCTCGACATCATGGGCATCGACATCGTCGCGCCCACGCTGCGCATCCCGCTCCACGAGTCGGGCGGCGGCATCGTCGAGGTCAACGCGGCGCCGGGGCTGCGCATGCACCTCGACCCCACGCACGGCAAGCCGCGCGACATCGCCGGCCCCATCGTCGACATGCTGTTCCCGCCCGGCACGCCCGCGACCATCCCGATGATCGCGGTCACCGGCACGAACGGCAAGACGACCACGGTGCGCCTCATCGCGCACATCCTGCGCCTCCACGGCGCGCGCGTCGGCCTCACGACGACGACGGGCGTCGAGATCAACGACCAGCTCATCCTCGAGGGCGATTACTCCGGCCCGAGCGGCGCGCAGGCCATCCTCACCGACCCCACCGTCGACCACGCGGTCCTCGAGGTCGCGCGCGGCGGCATCCTCCGGCGCGGTCTCGCCTACGAGGAGGCCGACGTAGGCGTCCTCCTCAACGTCGCGCAGGACCACCTCGGCGAGGGCGAGGTCAAGACGATCGAGGACCTCCTCCGCGTGAAGTCGGTCGTCGTCGAGAACGTCAAGCCGGACGGCACCGCGGTGCTCAACGCCGAGGACGCGCTCGTGATGTCGGTCCGGGAGCGCCTCAACTCGAAGGTCGCGCTCTTCGCGCTGGACCCCGAGAACGAGGCGTTCCGCGACCACCTCGAGCACGGCGGCCTCGGCCTCTCGCTCGACGGCGAGACGATCGTCATCCACAACGGCACCTCGAAGATCCCGCTCGTGAGCGTGCGCGACGTCCCCATCACGATGGACGGCAAGGCGCGCTTCAACATCGCGAACTCGCTTGCCGCGGCGGCCGCGTGCCACTCGCTGGGCATCCCCGACGAGGTCATCTGCCGCGGCCTGACGACGTTCAACCCGACCGTCGGCCAGCTCCCCGGGCGCATGAACCTCTTCGAGGTCGGCCGCTATCACGTACTCATCGATTACGGGCACAATGCGCCCGCGCTCAAGGCGCTCGCCGGCGTCGTCGCGGAGCTCGCCAAGGGCGGCCGCGTCATCAACGTCGCGAGCTCGAGCGGCAACCGCCGCGACGAGGACATCCGCGACTTCGGGAAGGCGCTCGCCGCGATGTACGACGAGGTCTTCCTCTGCGACCCCGACCCGCGGGGCCGCGAGCGCGGCGAGACGATGGAGATCCTCCGCGACAGCCTCCACGACGCCGGCATGCGCGAGGAGCAGGTCCACATGATGCCGGACGAGCCCTCCGCCATCACGGCCGCCCTCGACGCGGCCCAGGACGGCGACCTCGTGGTCCTGCAGGTGGACAACATCCGCAAGGCCATCGAACACGTCAGGGCGCGGCAGGACACGGCAAGGTCTCCCGCAAGGCCCGGCCGCTCCCCGGAGGTCTCCGCGCGCCAGTGAGCGCGCGCGCCCGCCATGGGGGCGGAGGCCAAGGGGAGGGGGGCTCACGCTGCCCGCCTCCTTCCTCCGTCC
>DASRYU010000009.1:0-31816 GCA_035687045.1 Thermoplasmatota archaeon
GGGGGGGGGTTCGAGGCCGTGACGTCACGTCACGACGCCGATGTCGTGTTCGGCGCTTCGCGCCTCACATGACCTCAACCGCATCGCTCGCGGCGAAGCGGGCGCGTTCGCGCTGGCGCTTCTGGTAGACCGAGGACTCGACGAGCGCGTGCTCCTTCGACTCCTCCTCGGCCGCCTTGCGGAGGTCCTCGAAGTTGAGGCCTTCGCGCGCGCGCTCGGGGCTCCCCTTGGGGTAGGGCAGCACGCGCTTGACGTAGTTCTTCTTCGCCGTGCGGATGATGCTCTCGATGAGCGCGCCGGAGATGATGTCCTTGCGCTTGATCGTCTTGACCGACTCCTTGGCCTCGGGGTCGAGCTTGAACTCCACCCACTTGTTGTCGCCGTAGAGCTCGTCGATGAGCATCTGCTTCATCGACTCGAGCGCCTTCTCCTTGCTGCCGCCGTGCTCGGCGACGAAGGTCTGCTGCAGGGGCAGGTCGGGCGTGAGGTAGATGTTGATGATCTGCTGCGCCGCCTCCTTGTTGGGGCGCTGGATCTCGATGACCTCGTCGAAGCGGCCCGGGCGCAGGAGCGCGGGGTCGATCATGTCCGGGCGGTTCGTCGCGCCCATGATGTAGACGTCCTTGAGCGCGTCGATGCCGTCCATCTCGCTGAGGATCTGCGCGATGATGTTCTTCTGGACGCCCGCGCTGTCCTGCTGGCCTCGCGTGGTGCCCAGCGCGTCGAACTCGTCGAAGAAGATGATGCTGGGGGCGTTCTCGCGCGCCTTGCGGAAGAGCGCCTTGATCATGTTCTCGGACTCGCCGACCCACTTGGAAAGGATATCAGCGACCTTGACGTTGAAGAACGTCATGTCGTTCTCCGTCGCGACGGCCTTGCCGATGAGCGTCTTGCCGCAGCCGGGCGGGCCGTAGAGGAGGACGCCCTTGGGCGCCTTCAGCTTGATCGAGGCGAAGAGCTCGGGCTCCTTGTAGGGGAGCTCGACGACGTCGCGGATGCGGTCGATCGTCTCGTTGAGGCCGCCGATCTGCGCGTAGCGCACGTTGGGCGTCTCGCCGAGGAAGAGGTCGCGGATCTCGCTCGACGGGCGCACCTCGAGGATCTCGAGGCTGGGCGGGAGGAGCGACACCTCGTAGCCGATCTTGATCTCCTCGGTGAGGCCCGCGGGGAGGTCGATGATCTTGCGCTCGTCGCCCATGCCCGTCGTGAGCACGAGCTTGTCCTGGTAGACGTCGACGACCTTCCCGACGAGGCCCTGCTCGAACAGCTTCGTGGCCGCGATGATGGCGTACGTCTTCGGGTGGAGCCAGACGTACTGGCCCTGCTTGAGGTCGGTCTTCGCGACGTTGCCCGCCGCGACCTTGAGCACCTGCGAGCCGTGCGCGACGACGACCTCGTTCGCCTCGAGGTCCCCGCCCTGCAGGCGCAGGACGTACGCGGAGAGGAGGGGGGGCTCCTTGATCTGGTTGAACTTCTCCTCGTAGGCCTTCACGATGGCCTGGAGCTCCGCGTTCTCCTCCTGGAGCTGGGAGACCTTGCTGCTCGCGTCGTCTTCCCCGCGGGGGGTGCGCGTGGCGCGCTTCTCGTCGGGCGACATCTCGGTCATGGCGTCAGGGTCCGCATCGCTTTAAAGCCTCTTCTCCTAGGAGCTTGGGGCGATGTCCGAAGCCGCGCCGCGTCCGGGGAACGTCGCACGACCCCTGCGCGCACAGGCCGGTCCGCGCTAGCTTCTTGGCGTCCACGCGCATGCCGCGCGCGGAGGCGCCATGATGACGCTCGCGACCCTACGAACGCTCCTCCTGCTGCTGACGCTCCTCGCGCTCGCGCCCGCGGCGGCCGCGGCGAGCGACGACGACGCCTGCCGCGGCGACCCGTCGCTCGTGCACGCGTGCGCCTGGCCCGCGGTGGAAAGCTGGGCGCCGCCGACGTGCGAGGACGGCGCCGCCCAGACGCGCTTCCGCGGCGCGAGCGCGCGCGTCCTCGACCGCGCGGCCGGCGTCTTCGCGGGGCAGTGGGAGTCGTGCTCCCCCGACAGCGCCGGCGTCAGCTCGTTCGGCCGGACGGGCGCCTACGTGTCCGCGGGCGGCTACCTCCTCGACGTCGGCGTCAACCGCTACCACAACGAGCGCGGCTACCACACGGAGGAAGCGTTCGTCGTGCACGGCGGCGCGGCGGCCGTCACGCTTCTCGAGGTCCGCACCGACGAGGGGACCACCTGCTACGCCACCGCGCGCGTCCTCTTCAGCGGCCTCGTGTGGCGCGAGGTCCCGTGCGCGTGGCGCCCGCTCGTCGCGCTCGTGCCGTGAGGCGGCCGCCGGAGCGCTTTTCCGCGCGCCGCCGCATCGCCGCCGCATGGGCGTCGACCTCTCCGACGTGGTCCCGAAGCAGGCGCGTCGCCTGGAGGACCTCCAGGGCAAGATCGTGGCCATCGACGCCTACAACGCGCTCTACCAGTTCCTCTCGAGCATCCGGCAGCCCGACGGCACGCCGCTCAAGGACAAGCGCGGCCGCGTGACGAGCCACCTCTCCGGCCTCCTCTACCGCACGGCGAACCTCGTGGAGGCGGGCATCCGCCCCGTGTACGTCTTTGACGGGAAGCCGCCGCAGCTCAAGCGCGCCACGATCGAGGAGCGCAAGGAGCGGAAGGTGCAGGCGGAGGCGGAGTACGCCGAGGCCATCGAGCGCGGCGACACGGCGCGCGCGTTCAGCAAGGCGCAGCAGACGTCGCACCTCTCGCGCGACATGGCCACGGAGGCGAAGGAGCTTCTCGACGCGCTCGGCATCCCCTGGGTGCAGGCGCCCAGCGAAGGCGAGGCGCAGGCCGCGCATATGGCGGCGCAGGGGAAGGTGTACGCGGCGTCGAGCCAGGACTTCGACGCGCTGCTCTTCGGCGCGCCGCGGCTCGTGCGCAACCTCGCGGTGACCGGGAAGCGGAAGCTGCCGGGCAAGAGCGTCTGGGTGGATGTCGAGCCGGAGATGATCGAGCTCGAGGCGGTGCTCGCGGAGCTGCAGCTCACGCGCGAGCAGCTCGTCGACGCGGGCATCCTCGTGGGCACCGACTTCGATCCCGGCGTGAAGGGTGTCGGGCCGAAGCGCGCGGTGAAGCTCATGCGCGAGAAGGCGAACCTCACGGACGTCCTCGTGCAGCTCGAGGCGGACATCCCCGAGGCCGAGCAGATCCGCCAGATCTTTCTCCAGCCCGAGGTCACCGACAGCTACGAGCTGACCTTCCGCGCGGTCGACGAGGCGAGGGCCATCGAGATCCTTGTGCGCGAGCACGACTTCGGCGAGGACCGCGTGCGCTCCACGTTCCCGCGCTTCGCGAAGCTGTCGGAGTCGCTCAAGCAGCGCTCGCTCGACGCGTTCTTCTGACGCTCACCGCCGCTGGTTCCGCGCGAGCCACACGGCCCCGGCGAGCCCGGCGAGCACGAACACGCCGAGCGCGAGCGTCGGCGGCGGCGTCCGGCTCCCCGGCGCCGGCCCCGCGGGAGGCGAGGACGCGGCGGCGTCGGTGGCGCTCGCGGTCGCGGGGAAGCGCGGCGTGCGGGCGCCCGGCGGCGCGTTCCCTGGCTCGGGCGCCGTCTCGCAGGGGCGGCCGGTCATGCCGATGGAGTCGAAGGCGCCGCTCCCGTGCGGGCCGGAGAGGTACGCGTACACCATCGGCAGGAAGCATTCGGCGTCGGGCGCCACCTCCGCCGCGTCGAAGGTGAACACCCACGTGGCCTCCTCGAGCCGCCACTGCGCCTCGACCTGTGTCGCGTTGGTGAACGCGTCGCGGCGCGTGTACGCCACGAAGCGGTCGACGTCGGGCTCCGCCTCCGAGTGCACCTCGAGGTCGAGCGTGTAGAAGCTGCCGTTCGTCGAATGGCGGAACCAGCTGCGCACGATGATGCTGTTCGTGGCGAGGCTCGGCGGCGCCGCCATCTCCACGCGCTGCTCCACCGTCGTCCCCTCCAGCACGCGCGAGGAGAAGGAGAGGATGTCCGTCGTGGGGGCATGGTACGGGCGGAAGTCGCGCGTGACCACGTCGTCCGGCCGGTCGCTCATGGACCCCTCGAAGCCGGCCGCCGAGGCGACGGGCGCGGCGAGGAGAAGCAGCAGAAGCGCCCGGCGCACGCGCCACCGAGCCCCGCCCGTGGTCATAAGCCGCTCCCTGTCCGACGCCCCGGTGAAACGTGATGCACGGGGTCACAACCGAACGGAAGACCTATGAGACATCGAACGACCTCCGAACACCATGCGGTTGCGGGGGGCGTCATGGACCCGTCCTTGCAGCCGTCTCCCTTCTTTGAAGCCTGCTCCACAATGGACCTTGTTGATATCGCACAACAAGGTAGTGTGCCGTGTCTCGGTGCGGACCACCCGCTGGTCGCGGCGATCCGTGAAGGTCGCCGCACCGGGACGCTCACTTTGGAAGAGTTCCAGGACCTCGTCGCCCACCTTCGGACGCACGGCCACCCTCCGCGGCTCATCGCGCGGGCGGCCGGGCTCGAATGCGGGAGCCGCAGGAGCCTGGAGAATGACCTGCGTTGCCACCCCCTGATCGACCATGACGACCCTCACGCCGGATCCGAATGCCTATGCGCATCACGCGCGCGCAGTGCTATCAGCCTCCCCGTCCGTGAGCGGACACGAGCGCGAGACCCTCGCCGCCCTCTACGCGACCCTCGAGCGTATGCGCGGCGCGAACGGGCTCTACCTCGCGAGCCCGAGCGCTGACTACAGCAAGGCGTGGCTGCGCGACAACGTCTACGAAGTGATGCCGTACGCCGACAAGGCGACGCACCACTACGAGGAGACCTACCGCTCCCTCATCTCGATCCTGCGTCACCACGAGTGGAAGATCGACGCGATCATCCGTCAGAAGCCGACGGACCGCGACGCGTACATCCACGCGCGCTTCCACCCCGAGACGTTCGAGGAGTTCGCCGAGCCCTGGGGCAACAAGCAGAACGACGCGACCGGCGCCATCATGTGGGGCATCGCGCAGGGCATCAAGTACGGCAAGAACATCCTCCGCGACGAGCGCGACCGCCGCCTCATCCGCAAGCTCATCGACATGCACGTCGCCCTCCGCTACTGGGAGGACGCGGACAACGGCATGTGGGAAGAGAACGAGGAGGTCCACGCGTCGAGCGTCGGCGCCGTCGTCGGCGGCCTGCGCGCGCTCCGCGAGGTCGGCTTCGACGTGCCGGACCACGCCATCCGCCCAGGCGAGGACGCGCTCGCGCGCCTGCTGCCGCGGGAGTCGGTGACGAAGGAGACGGACCTCGCGCTCCTCTCGCTCATCTGGCCCTACCGCGTCGTGACGCCCGAGCAGCGCCGCGCCATCCTCTCGACGCTCGAGAAGAAGCTCCTGCGCGAGCGCGGCGTCATCCGCTACGAGGGCGACTCCTACTACAGCCGCCGCGCGGAGACGCACGGCCGCGACCAGCCGCGCGAGTTCTACTTCGGCGACGAGGCCGAGTGGACGTTCGGCCTCCCCTGGCTCTCGCTCGTCTACCGCGAGATGGGCTGGCACGAGCGCGCGGACCACTTCCTCGACCGCGCCTACCGCGTGCAGAACGAGCTCGGCTCGATGCCGGAGCTCTACTACGCGAAGTCGGGCGAGTGGAACCCGAACACCCCCCTCGGCTGGAGCAACGCCATGTTCATCATGGCGCTCGAGGCGAAGGGGCGGCACGTCGCCTGAGCGCGCTCCCCCTCGGCTTCAAGCCGAGGAGGGCGCAGCATGCCGCGTGGCGTTCGCCCGACACACTGAAGAAGAGCCGCAGCTTGGCCGCAGCGTGGCCCGACTGCCCGGGTGGCTCGTCTTCCTCATCTTCGTGCCGCTCCAGATCTGGCTCTTCTACCACGTGTTCCAGGAATGGCGCTGGTGGGCGGTCCCGTTCTTCATGCTTCTCGGGTTCCTCGGGAACCGCGCGGCCCGGGCGGCGTGGCTCACGGAGCTCCTCTTCCCGTCGCGCGCGCGCCGGCACGAGGCGCGGCGGCACGTCTTCCAGGGCGTCCTCTTCCTGGCGGCCGCGCTCGCGTGGCTCCTGCCCCGGACGCCGCAGTACGCGCCCGGGTGGGTGGAGGCGCTGCCGCAGCCGTGGATCCCGCTCGCCTTCCTTGCGACGCTCCTGAAGGCCGCGCTTCGCTGAGCGCTCACGAGCGCCGCGGCCCGTGCATGCGCTTCGGGAGGACGGGCTCCTCCTGGATGGCGTGCACGTCCTCGAGGAAGCGCTCGAAGTCGCCGCGCGCGATCCCTTGGCGCCGCACGCCGTCGAGCCGCTCGAGCTCCTCGCCGTGCTCGAAGTAGACGAGCGTGGGCACCGTGACGATGCGGTACTCGTCCCAGCGCGCGTCGAGCGGGTGGCGCAGGTCGGCCTTCGCGAAGGGCACGCTCGCCTCGTGCTCGGCGGCCTCGAAGAGCGGCAGGAGCAGGCGGCTGAAGGGGCACCAGCTCGCGTAGAAGAGGACGAGCGTCCGCTCGCGGTCGCGCAGCTCGCGCGTGAACTCCTTCGCGGGCCATTCCTCGATCAGGCGGGCGGCCCCCGCGCCGGCGGGCTCGTGGCGTCGACGACCGGCACGCGCTGGCCGACGGCGCACGGCTGGCACGTGTAGACGTAGTCGCCGTCCTCGATGCGGACCATCCGCGCCGCAAGCTCGACCAGGCCGCAGTATCGGCAGATGGCGGCGTCGGAACGGAAGCTCATCGAGCCCCGTTAGTCGCGCATCTCCTTGATGTCTCTGCCGCAGTGGGGGCAGGCACTTTCGGAGACGCCTGCCCGCAGCCGCCGGCGCGCCTCGATCTCCTGCACGAACGAGGAGGAGAGGATGCCGACCGGCAGCGCGATGGCGGCGACGCCCACGATGGCGGTCACGCCGGCGAGGACGCGGCCGGCGGTTGTCACCGGGACGATGTCGCCGTAGCCCGTCGTCGAGATGGCCACGATGCCCCAGTAGAGCGAATGGGGGATGCTTCCGAACTTGTCCGGCTGCGCCTCGCGCTCCGCGTAGTACATGAAGCTCGCGAGGAGCAGGAGGGCGAGGAGCACGACGAAGAGGCTCGTCAGGAGCTCGCGGCGGCTGCGTCGCAGCACGTTCCCGAGGATGATGACGCTGTCCGAGTAGCGCCCGAGCTTGAGGATGCGCAGGACGCGCAGCACGCGGAGGAAGCGCAGGTCGACGGCGAACAGGAGCGCCGGCAGGATGGCGAGGAGGTCGATGACCGCGAAGGGCGTGGCCATCCAGCGGAGCCTCCCGCGCACCGGGTGCGCGTAGGCCGCTTCCGTCGTGACCGACCACAGGCGAAGCAGGTACTCGAGCGCGAAGATGCCCACGGAGAACCACTCGAAGGCCACGAGCCACGGGCGGTACGCGCTCATGACGCCCGGCATCGACTCGAGAACGACGGCGATCGTGTTGAGCACGATCAGCGACATGATGAAGACGTCGAACGCCCGCCCCGCGATATCGCCGGGGGCCGAGGGGATCGCCATGATCTCCCGGACGCGGGTCTTCGCTCGCTCCATGCCGAGGCATCCGAGGACGCCGATTTGGCGTTTCCTATCGGGCCTTCGGGAGCGGGACGCGCGCCGTCGCGGGCGCGGGGGCCGTGGCGGTGGCGGCGCGCGCGAGCGCGTCGTCGAGCCACCCAAGCGCCATGCGCCGCGTCGCCACCTGGAGGTGCGCGCGCTCGATGCCGGGGCGCGCGGCGATGTCGCGCTGCAGGGCGCGCGCCTCGCGCAGCGTCTGCCGTTGCGCAAGCACGCTCACGACGCCGGGCGCTTCCGCCGTGACGATGCCGCCCTCGACCTCGAGGGGCGGCGCGTCGGGGTGCAGGAACGCGACGACGCGGAAGAGGACGCTGCCCGACGCGTCGGCGGGCGAGACGACCGGCACGACGCGCACGTCGCCGGAGGCGAGGAGCGTGTCGAGGCGCCGCTTGAGCGGCTTGAAGGTGAGGCCGGCGCGCGCCGCGAGGTCCTTCGCGTGCGCGCGGCCGTCGGGCTGGAGCGCGCGGAGGACCTTCCAGTCGGAGGGCGCGAGGGCGCGCGTGGGGGCGGGGCGGCCGTCGCCGCGCACGCCGCGCGCGGGGGGCTTGCCCACGAGCGAGATGGCGGCACGCTCGATGCGTTCCCAGTCGTCCTCGTCGCGGTAGAGGAGCCAGACCCACACGGAGTGGTCGAGGGAGATGTCGATGAAGCGCACGCCCGGCACCTCTGCGAGCCCGCGGAGGATCTCCTCCTCGCGCTCGTCGGCGTCGTCGGCGCCGGTGAAGAGGAGGAGCCCTTCGCGGCAGCCCAGGAGCGCGGGGCGCGGGAGCGCGGCGAAGCCCTGGAGGACGCCTTCGCTCTGCATGCGGTGGACGCGCGCCTTCACGGCGTTGGCGGAGAGGCCGACGCGGCTCCCCAGCTCGCCGTAGGTCGTTCTCGGCGAGCGGGCGAGGCCGGCGACGATGCCGAAGTCCAGCGCATCCACGGTGGGTCCAACGGGCTCCCTCCGAATATAAGCGTTCGGGGACGGGGAGGAAATCAGGTTCCCATCGGAGCGGCGAGCGGCATCCGGCGCTCTCCGGTGTACACGGCCCAGATGCGGCGGTCAAGCTCCCGCAGGCTCGCGCGCACCTGCAGCGCGTGACGGCGCTCGTTCTCGACGAAATCGAGCCAGTCCTTCAGCCCCTCCGCGTCCGGCAGGCTGAACCCTATGAGCGCGGCGCGCGCCCGTCCGTGCGCGGCGAACTCGGCGCGCATCGCGAACATCGCGCGCACCGCGTCGCGCGTGAGCCCGCGCGGCGGCGGCTCGGGCGCATCCGCGAGCGTGACAAGATGCGGGATGGCGCGCGCGAAGCGCACCGGCAGCGCGCGCTCGAGGTGCGCGAGCGTTCTCCGCGCCTCCTCCGCGGCCTCGGCCCGCGCCTCGGCCCCCGCCTCGGCCTCCGCCCGCGCTTCCACGTCGAGGAGCTGCCGCAGCTCGAGGTAGTCGCTGAAGTCCAAGCGCCCGCGACGTCGCATCTTCTGCAGCGTCGCGTGCATGTCGAGAGGCACGCGGGGACGAGGATGAAAAGCTTGCCGCGCCGACGGGGGCGTGTTGGGGCGCCCCCGCCGTCGCGACGGATGGTGGTGAGGCTCACTTCTTCTGGCCGCTCGCCGTCTTCCCCTTGCGGCGCTTCATCACGACGAGCGCGACGGGCGTGCCGATGATGAGGACGAGGAGAACGACCGCGAGAAGGACGACGGGCCAGAACTTCGCCGCGACGAAGCCGGGCGTCACGGCCATGGCGACGGAGACCTGCGAGGGCTCATCGCCGGGGCGCACGGTGAACATGTCGCGGCCGTCGGGCGACTTGCCCTGCTCGACGCCGTCGCCGCTCACGCCGGTGATGGCGAGGCCGCGCGGCGCGATGACGGTGTAGACGGTGTCGAAGCCGGGGACGCCGCGCAGCGTGAGCGGCAGCTCCTTCGTGTAGAGCGCGATGGCCGCCTGCGTCTGCGCCGGGCCGCCCGCGAGGGGCTTCGCGACGCGCGTCGTCGCCTCGAAGACGATGGGCTTGTCGCCCGAGATGGGCGTCGAGACGAGCGATGCGGCGAGCGTCGTGCGGTCGAAGCCGCTCGCGACCTGGAGGTCGCCGCCCAGCGCCGCGCTCAGCTTCTCGGCGACCTGCGACGCGAGGCGCGCCTCGAGCTTCGCGAGGTCGGCGGTCGAGAGGTAGCCGCGGTCGACGAGGAGGCGGATGGCGTCGGAGGAGACGAAGCGCAGCTCGAGCTGCGACGGCATGGAGCCGCGCGCCTCGTCCGGCAGCTCGATGACGCGGAGGTTCGCCGCGACCTTCACGTTGACGAGCATGTTGCCGAGGTCGCCCGAGAGCGCCTTGCCGAGGCCGGTGTCGAGGTCGGCGATGTCGATGACGACGTCGATGCTGGCGTCGGAGGCGGTGAACGTCGGGACGTCGCGCCCGCGCAGGTGGAGCTTCACCGGGACGCGCTCCTCGCCGTCGGGGACGACGAAGGTGGCTGTCTGGCCGTTGACGGAGACGCTGCCGCCCTCGGCCTGCGTGAACTCGCCCGCCGCGGGCGGGTGGATGGTGTACGTCGTCGCGCGGCCGTTCACGGGCGCGAGCTGGAGCGCGACGTTGGCCGCGCCGCCGATGCGGAGCGCGAGGTCCATGTCGTCCGCGTCGATGCCCGGCACCTCGTAGGTCGTGCGCGCGTCGGCGAGGAACTCGAGGGGCGGGTCGGCCGAGAAGGGGGCCGCGGCGGCGCGCGAGACGGCGGCGCGCGCGAGGCCGCCCGAGGCGGTGGCGCCGGCGCCGAAGGTGCGCTCGACGTCCTGGCGCAGCTGCGCGAGAAGCGCGTCGTCCGCGCCCGCGAGGTCCGCGTCGTCGATGGCGCCCGTGGCGTAGAGCGCGCGGACGCCGTCGGCGTTGACGAAGGGGAGGATGACCTTCTCCGGGAGCGCGTTCGGGAAGCGCCGCGCGACGTCGAGCGCGCGCACCTCGGCGCGCACGTCGATCTGGATGGGGATGCCGGCGGCGCCGGTGACGATCTCGCCCATGGAGACGTCGAGCGTGCTGCGGATGTCCTCGGCCGCGGGCGGCGTGACGGTGGGGTCGAAGAGGCGGCCGCTCGCGTCGACGCTGGGGGCCTGTCCCGCGCCGTTGTCGACGGTGACGGTGAAGCGGCTGCCGGTCGGGTCGACCTGGGCGCCCGGCTCCCAGCGCAGCCCGGCGGGCGCGCCGAGCGCGTAGACGACCTTGTAGCCGTTCTCGGCGGTGAGCGTGAAGTCGGCCGCGACGCGCGCGCCGGCGTCGAAGGCGGCGGCGACGGCGTCGTCGCTGAGGTCGCCGAGGCCCACCGACTCGCGCGTGCGGAGAACGGTGGCGGCGACGGAGACGTGGACGGGCGGATCGTAGGGGTTGCCGCCGGAGGCGCGGAGGGAGGAGACGTCGACGGTGGCGCGCACGTCGCGCACGGTGTCGCCGGGGAAGGAGTCGGCAAGGGTGCGCTCCAGCGCGGCGCGCACCTCCTGCTCGACGTCGGCGATGAAGGCGCTGCCGACCTTCTTGCTGTACTTGTTCGCGCCGTGGTAGGCGTCGGCGATGTCGTCCGCGTCGTAGACGTCGCCGTCGACGTCGTAGCGGTACGCCCACAGGTCGCCCGTCAGCTGCAGCGTCGTGAGGTTGGGCTGCGCGAGGGAGAGCTCCGCGTGGACGAAGCGGGGCGTCTGCGGAAGCATGTCCGGCGAGGGGCCCGGCGCGGCGGCCGCGAGGGGCGCGCCGACCGAGGCGAGGATGAGGAGAACGGCGAAGAGGCGAGCGTGCATTGGATCCCCCGGCTGGCTGGTCGCTTGGATGCAGGACCCTCGTATAAGAACCCGGCACTCCGCGTCTCACGGGCACGCGCGGAGGAGGCGCTGAGGGCGCTGCAGGCCGCGGGGCTTCTCGACCCGACGCGGCGCGTCGCGCAGGCGGCCGAGGTGACCATCCCGGTGGTCGAGGGGCCTGCCCTCGCGGGCATCGCGGCGAGCATCGGCGCGAGCGTCGTGGAGGATCCGCCGCTCGAGCCGCGCGAGGAGCGGCCGACGCCCTACGCGCAGGTGCTCGCGCGGCTCCCCCCGGAGGCGCGGCCGCACGCGCCCGAGCGCTGGGAGAAGCTGGGCGACGTCGTCGTGCTGCGCCTCGCGGACGAGGCGATGCCGCACGCGCGCGCGATCGCGGCCGCGTACGCCGACGTGCTGCGCGCGCGCTGCGTGCTCCGGGATGCATCGGGCGTCGCGGGCGAGCTTCGCGAGATGCGCGCGCAGCTCCTGCTCGGCGACGACCCCGTGACGACGCACCTCGAGAACGGCGTGCGCTATCGGTTCGACGCGTCGCGCGTGATGTTCTCCAGCGGCAACGTGGCCGAGAGGACGCGCGTCATCCACGCGCCAGGCGAGAGCGTCGCGGACATGTTCGCCGGCATCGGGTACTTCTCGATCCCGCTCGCGCTGCGCGGCGGCCCCGCGCGCGTCGTGGCCATGGAGAAGAACCCCGTGTCGTTCGGCTACCTGCGCGAGAACGTCGCGCTCAACGGCGTGGAACGCGTGGTGGAGCCGTGGCTGGGCGACAACCGCGACTACCCGCACGAGGGCGCGTTCGACCGCGTCCTCATGGGCTATTTCCCCGGCACCGCGCGCTTCCTCCCGAAGGCGCTCGCCCTCCTCAAGCCGACGGGCGGCGTCATCCACTACCATGACACGGCGCACGAGCGCCGCTGGAAGGAGGAGATGACGCGGAGCTTCCTCGATGCGGCGCGCGCGTGCGGGCGCGTCGTGGCGGTGCAGGAGGCGCGCGTCGTGAAGAGCCAGTCGCCCGGCGTCGTGCACGCCGTCCTTGTGGCGCGCGTCGCGTCGTAGTCACATCGTGCTCATGGCCGCCATGAAGAGGAGAGGCGGGACGAGCGGGAGCGCGAGCACGCACCAGGCGACGATGCGCCACGGGCGCGCGCGGCGGCGCTCCTCGGGCGCGAGCCGCGCCGACAGGACGAGCGTGGCGAGCGCGGCGACGAACGGAGCGCCGAAGGCGACGAGGCCCACCTCGAGCGCCGACATCCGCGAGAAGGGGTTCCGCCCGCCCGTCTCGATGCCGCCGATGCCGAAGAGCGCGAGCGCGAGGAGCCCCAGGAGGGCGAGGCCGAGCGCCGCGAGCGCGGCGGCGCGCACGCGCGCGAGCGGGGTCATGCGCGGGCGGACGCGCGCCGGGTGCATGGGCGCTGCGGCTGCGGCGGAGCGTTCAAGGCGGGGGCGGGCCTCGTGGGCGCGTTGGCGTTCCGCCTCGTCGTCTACCACGTGTCGCAGGACGACCCGAAGAAGAACACGGCGCGCAAGCTCGCGCGCTTCCAGCTCGCGGAGCTCGTGGACCGCGTGCACGCCGTCCCCCGCGGCGCCATCCTTCTCGACCCGTTCTCGGAGAAGGCGCTCTCGGCGGAGGACGCGGCGCTCGCGCGCGAGCGGGGCGTCGTCGCGCTCGACTGCTCGTGGAAGCACGCGGAGGAGGTGTTCCCCGAGGTGCGGGCGCGCACGACGCCACGCGCGCTCCCCCTCCTGTGGGCGGCCAACCCGGTGAACTACGGCAAGCCGCTCACGCTCTCCACCGCGGAGGCGCTCTCGGCGGCCGTCCACATCCTGGGCGACGCGGAGCACGCGCGCACGCTGATGTCGAAGTTCGGCTGGGGCGAGGTGTTCCTCAAGCTGAACGAGAACCCGCTCGCCGACTACGCGGCGGCGCGCACGAGCCGCGAGGTCGTCGAGGCGATGTCGGCGTACATGCGCGACGAGGAAGAGCCCGAGGCCGAGCGATAGCGCGCGCGGGGCGGGAGGTTCGGGCGCCCGCGGAACAAGACCGATCGCCGGCGCCCTGACGGCCCCTGAGGAACCGAACGACTGCTGGGGAGGCTGTCCGTCGTCGCCCTGCGAACGACCGGAGCCGTCGCGCGGCCAGCGCCCGCCCATGCATCAACAGCGAGGGTGCGCGTCGGCCCGACGAGGGCGCGGGTGCGCATCCGGTGGAGGGGTGGACTGTTATCGTTCCCTCATGCGGCGGTCGTAGTCGCGCTTCTCCTGCGCGAGCTCGTCGAGCCGGAACGGCACGAGCTGGAAGAAGAAGCCCGCGAGGGCGAGCCCGACGCCGATGAAGCCGACAAGGAGCGCGAGAAGGACGAGGGGCCCTCCGCCGCGCACGACGAGGACGCCGGCGAGGATGAGGAGCGTGAGCCCCACGATGGCCAGCGCCCAGGCGACGATGCTTGTCGCCAGGCGGCGCGCGCGCTCCCGCTCCTGCATCATGGGGGAGTCGGCCGGGCTCGTCACGCTCGCGCAACCGCACAAGAGCTTAAATACGCGGGTCGGCGTGGCCGCGCGTCCAGGTGCCCTGACATGGCCAAGTTCGCCGAAGCCGAGGCGCGCACGCTCAACAAGAAGATCTGCATGAACTGCTACGCGCGCAACCCGATCAAGGCGACGCGCTGCCGCAAGTGCCGGTCCCAGGAACTTCGCGTCAAGGCCAAGGAAGGCCGCGGCGTGTAAGCCGGACGGCCCCGGCTCCGGGGCTGTCCCTCTCGCCAGCGACAAGCGAAGCCACATCCCCCCAGCCGACGGGCTCGGCATGGGCGTATGCGGCCGAGGCGCGCCATCGCGACAGCGATGCTCAGCATCCTCCTCGTCTCGACGCTGGGCGCCGCCACGCCCATCGTCGTGCCGCCCGCGCCCGAGACGCTTGTCGAGGGTCACACGGTCTTCGCCATCCTCGACATCGTGAGCGTCGTCAACGTCACCGAGGCCTCGTTCGCGACGGCGGTGGCGGTGCTTGTGCGCGAGTATCGCCAGGAGCAGCGCGCGCAGCGCTTCCCGGGCGTGCTCTGGTTCAACGACCAGTACCTCGTCGACCCCTACCAGACGGTGAACAAGCCCCGCTTCGGCCGCGCGGGCGACGACGGGTCGACGTGGCGCTACCCCTGCGGCGGCGCCGTGCTCGCCGTGAACGCCGGCGACCCTGACCCGCGCGTCGCCATCGCGCGCATGAACGGCTCGTACCCCACGCACCCGGCGCTGCCCGACCGCTTCGACGGCGAGGTGGACAAGGAGTACCCGCGCGGCTCGTCCTACGACGGCGACTACGCGTGGCTCGACGTCGAGTTCAACCTCACCGACCCGTCCTCGCCCTACGCGCGCGCGCACACGGACTCGCGGTCGGGCGCGCGCTACGAGAAGTCGTACACCATCACCGATCCGAACGACCATTCCTGGGTCATCGACAAGTACGTCTTCTACGAGCGCGACGTCCTGCTGGGCGCCCGCGGCGTGCGCGTCTACGAATACCCAGTGTGGGTCGTGAACCTCCTCGGCGGGCCCGTGTACGTCCCCGACGACCCGCAGCTGAGCTGCGTGCCCTTCGCCGACCTTCTCAGCGGCCGCGTGCTCGGCTCCTACTGCGACAACGCCGATGACGTCCAGGGGCGCGACGGCCTCCCGCTCGACTGCGCGCAGACGCGCCTGAACGAGCGCCAGTGCCGCGGCCGCATCCCCAACGGGCACGACACGGGGCACGCCCGGCCCGGCTACCTCGGGAGCTCGCCCTACGTCGACGAGCCGTGCGCCGGCTACGGCGAGCCCTCGCGCAACGGCTACTGCTACGGCGGCACGCGCAACTCCACCACGACGCCGTGCAGCGACCGGTCGCAGTACCCGCTGCGCACGTACAACGCGCTCCTCTACTTCGAGCTCCACGAGCTGCACGTCGTCGGCGCGCCGCGCGACCACTCCGACCCCTACAACAGCACCGACACGAACGGCTGCTCGAGCGCCGCCGCGCCCCCCACGTGGACGCCCGAGGAGTGGGCCTGCCCCGGCGGCGACGACGACGCGGAGGGCAACTCGCACCCCTTCCACCCGCTCGCCCCGTCGCACGCCCACGGCGCAAGCGTCTGCCCCGACGCCTTCAAGGGGCCGAACCCGACGAACCACGGCGGCAGCACGGACCCGTACGCGCGCTGCGACTACACGCACGCCACGCGCAACATCGACATCTACTTCGGCGGGCGCCCGCCGCCGCCTCCGACGCGGCGCAACGCGGTCAACGACAACCAGGGGAGCGGCGCGCCCTTCCACGACTACCACCGCGCGTACCCCCCGCCACCGTGAGCGCCGGCAGGCGCAGGCTCTTTGTCGGAGGCGACGCTCACCAGCGCGTGGGCTCGTTCAAGCACGAGGCGTTCTCGTTCTTCACGCACGCCGCCGGCGCCGTGGCGGCCGCCATCGGCCTCGTGCTCCTCCTCACGCACCGCGCGGAGGGGCCCGTCGCCACCGTCGCCTTCGCCGTCTACGGCGGCACGATGATCGCGATGTTCGCGACGAGCGCGCTCCACCACGTGACGCACGCGGAGGAGGGCCTCCTCCGCCGCCTCGACATGAGCGCCATCTACCTCTTCATCGCCGGCACGTACACGCCGTTCTGCCTTCTCGCCGTCCCGCCCTCGTGGGGGATCCCGATGCTCGTCGTCATCTGGGCCTTCGCCCTCGTCGGCGTCGTCCTGCGGTGGACGCTCCCTCGCACGCCGCGCTGGGCGAGCGTCAGCATCTACCTCGTCATGGGCTGGATGGCCGTCGTCGGCGTCTACCCGCTCGTCGTCGCCTTCGGCTGGGGCCCGGTCGCGACGCTCGCGCTCGGCGGCATCCTCTACACCGTCGGCGCCATCGTGTACGCCTCGAAGCGCCCCGACCCGTGGCCCCGCTACGTCGGCTACCACGGCCTCTGGCACGTCTTCGTCATCGGCGGCGCGCTCGTGCACTTCCTCCTCGTCTGGCGCCTCGCGTAGGCGCGGCAGGTGCCATGGGACTCAGGGTCCCTCGGCCGCCCTGTTTTCCTCAGGCCACCACAATCCCTATCGCCGCTCGCCTCCGAGGCGAAGCGGCTGGTCGGTCCCATGCGCACGCCGCACGTCCTCCTCGCCGCGCTCCTGGTGGCGCTCCTCGCGCCCACCGCCGCAGCGTTGGGGCTCCCGGCGGCGCGCGTCGAGGTGCGCGTGGACGACGCGCGCGCCTCCGCCCACACGCCCGAGCGCGTCGAGGCGCCGACCCTGCCGGGCGCCGCCGCGGCGCTCCCCCCGCTGCCGGTCGCGCTCCCGCCGCTCGCGGCCGCCGCCGCGCCGCTCGCCGGCGCCGCGCCGTTCGCGCCGGAAGCGGCGCCGCGCGCGATGGGCTCCGACCGCGCGGCCGCGCCCCCTGCGCCTCCCGTCGAGGTGCAGGCCGCGGCCGCGACCGGCCTCCTGTGGCTCCTCCTCGAGCGCCTCGGCCTCGGCCGCGCGCTCGCGGGGGGGCTCGCCGTCCTCTACTCGCGCCTCTCGCCCAACGAGCTTCTCGACAACGAGCGCCGCGAGCGCGTGCTCCAGCTCGTGCGCGAGCGCCCCGGCATCGGCCCGCGCGACATCGGCCAGGCGACCGGCATGAACTGGGGCGTCCTGAGCTATCACCTCGACCGCCTCGAGCGCGCGGGCCTCGTCTCGAGCCAGCGCGTGGGGCAGCACCGCTGCTACTTCCTCCCTGGCGCCGTCCCGCGCGACGCGCAGGAGAAGGTGGGCGTGGTGCGCGCCGACACGACGCGCCGCGTCGCGCAGCTTGTCCGCGAGCGCCCGGGCATCCCGCAGCGCGAGCTCGCGGCGGCGCTCGGCCTCTCCGCGAGCGCCACTTCCAAGCAGGTGTCGCGCCTCGAGGCCGCCGCGCTCGTGCGCCGCGAAACGGCGGGCGACGGGCTGCGGCTGTACCCGTGCGCCGCCCTGGATGTCGCGCTGCCGGCGTAGGCGCGCCATCGCGTGGCGTTCTGTTCTCCGTCAGCGTCGCGGTCTTCGCGGCGCCGTTACTTTGTTCTGGTGCTTTCTCCGCGCGACCTCCGCGACCCTCCGCGCCCTCCGCGGTGAGCGATCTTGAGCGGGACCAAGCCCCCGTTTCCTCAGACCTCCAAAGTCGATATCACCCCCCGCGTGCAAGGTGAGCATAGGTGCGAAACATGCAGAACCTGATGCGCAACACGATCCTCCTCACGGCCGCCTTCCTCCTCGTCGCCGCCCCCGCGGCGTCCGCGCAGGCGCTTGGGCTGGACCTGTCCGCCGCGGCCTCGGGCAAGGCCGACGCGAGCGGCGCGCTCTCGGCGGTGGGCGGCGCGCAGGCGACGGCGGACGGCCTCGTGGCGGACGCGAAGGCGAAGGCCGAGGGCGCGGTCGCGGACGCCGAGGCGAAGGCGGCGGCGCTGAAGGCGGAGCTCCAGGGCGAGGCGCAGGCGACGGCGGCCCAGGCGGACGGCATCGCGGCGAAGGCGCAGGCGGCGCTCCAGGGCGCGCTCGCGTCGATGAAGGGGTTCGCCGCGAGCATCGCGCTCTCCTTCGACGCGGTGTTCGGCTAAGACCCAACGATCGCGGCGGATTGACGTCCCGGGCGGCGTACAAGGCATCGTGAGCCTGCGCCGCCCGGCCTCCCGCCTCGCACTGTTCCTCGCCTCCCTCCTGCTGGGCGGCGCGGCGCTCATCCTTCTCTCGGCTTGGCTTCTTCCGTACCAGGGTCTCGAGGACCTCGGGAGGGTCGTCGGGGCCATGCTCCTGGCCGCCCTCGCGGCGCCGCTCTTTCTCCTGGGCCTGGCGCTCGGCCGCGGGACCGGGATGCCGCGCTGGATGCTCGCCGGCTCGTGGGTGGGCGCCCTCCTGGGCCTCGTTCCCGCCGTCGCGCTCCTCTCCGTGCGCTTCTAGAGGCGCCCTCGGCACGCTTAAGGTGCAGGCAGCGTAAGCGCGGGCGCCCCCATGGCCCGCTCCGCCGTCGTCACGACGTTCCGCCTGCCGCTGCGCCCCGAGGTGCAGCGCTCGCGCGTCGAGCTCCTGGCGCCGGCGGGCTCCTACGAGTCGCTCGTCGCGGCGGTGGAGAACGGCGCCGACGCCATCTACCTCGCCGGCCAGCACTTCGGGGCGCGCAAGTTCGCGAAGAACTTCAGCGACGAGGAGCTGCGCGCGGGCATCGACTTCGCGCACGTGCGCGGCGTCAAGGTGTTCGTCACCGTCAACACGCTCGTCTTCAACGAGGAGTTCGGAGACCTCCTCCCCTTCCTCGAGACCATCCGCGAGGCGGGCGCGGACGCCGTCATCGTGCAGGACCTCGGCGTGATGAAGGTCCTCCGCGACCTCTTCAGCGACCTGCCGCTCCACATCTCCACGCAGGCGACGGTGCACAACTCGCTGGGCGTCAAGTGGCTGGAGGACCTCGGCGCGGAGCGGGTCATCCTCGCGCGCGAGATGACGCTCAAGGACATCGTCGGGATGAAGCAGAGGACGGGCGCCGAGCTCGAGACGTTCGTCCACGGCGCGCTCTGCTACTGCTACAGCGGGCAATGCCTCATGTCGAGCGTCATCGGCGAGCGCTCCGGCAACCGCGGCGCGTGCGCCTACACGTGCCGGCTGCCCTACGACATGGTGCAGAACGAGGAGAAGATGCCCGAGGTCGAGCAGAAGCACGTCTTGAGCTCGAAGGACCTCAACCAGATCGAGAGCATCCCCAAGCTCATCGAGTCGGGCGTCACCTCGTTCAAGATCGAGGGGCGCATGAAGCGGCCCGAATACGTCGCCGTCGTCACGCGCGCGTACCGCAACGCCATCGACCGCTACTACGCGGGCGACTTCCACATCACGGACGCCGAGCACAAGGCCGTGATGAGCGTCTTCAACCGCGAGTTCACGCCCGGCTACCTCGAGGGGAAGGAGAAGTGGGGCTTCACCTCGTGGGACACGGACGGCAACCGCGGCACGGTCCTCGGCGAGGTCGTCGAGGCCGGCCGCGGCTACCTCAAGGTCAAGCTCCACGACGAGCTGCAGGTCAAGGACGGCATCAGCGTGGTGCACATGCCCACCTGGGGCAACGAGCGCGGCGGCGAGCCGGAAGAGTACGGCTTCACCGTCTCGCAGATCGAGCACATGGGGCGCTGGATCACCGAGGCGCGACCGGGGATGGTCGTGACGCTCAAGGGGTTCGCGAAGGCGAGTGTCGGCGACAAGGTCTACAAGACGGCGGACCACGACACGCTCGAGAGCGCCCGCGCCACGTTCGAGGGCCCGCCGCTGCGCCGCGTCGGCGTCGAGATGCGCGTGCGCGTCGCCGTCGGCGAGCCACTCCGCGTGGAGCTCCGCGACATCGAGCGCGACGTGCGGGCGGTCCACGAGGGCTTCGTCGTCCAGCCGGCGCGCAAGGCGCCGCTCGCGCGCGAGACGGTGCGCGAGCAGATGCTCAAGCTCACCGACACCGTGTTCGAGGCGGACAAGCTCGACCTCGAGATGCACGGCGACGGCTTCGCGCCGCTCTCCGCGCTCAACGACGCCCGCCGCGGCGCGGTGCAGGCGCTCGAGCGCGCCATCGCCGCGCGCTATCACCGTGCGCCGCGCACGGAGCCGCCCCGCATGCGCGAGCTGCCCCTCGTCGACCGCAAGGGGCGCCAGCTCTCGCTCGCCGTCAACTGCTGGGGCGTCGAGAACGTCCGCGCGGCGCTCGAAGGCGGCGCGAAGGAGATCTACTTCAGCGGCCTCAAGGTCGGCGGCCTCCAGCCCAAGTGGGACGACGAGGCGCTCGAGCAGGTCGTGGCGCTCGCGAAGGAGCACGGCGCGAAGCTGTGGCTCGCGAGCGGCATGATCCAGAAGGACTGGGAGGTCGAGGCGCTGCGCAAGGCGGTGCGCGCGACGGGGCTCCCGGTGCTCGCGGGCAACCACGGCGCCGCGCAGGTGGCGAAGGAGGAGGGTGTCCCCTTCGTCGTCGACTGGCCGATGAACGTCTACAACTCGGTCACCACCGACTTCCTCGTCGAGCACGGCGCGCGTCGCATCACGCTGTCGCCGGAGCTCACGCTCTCGCAGATGGCCGATGTCGCGCGGCACACGGAGGCGCCGCTCGAAGCGCTCGTGCACGGGCGGCTCACGCTCATGACGAGCGAGTACTGCAGCATCGGCCACGCCACCGCCTGCCAGATGCCCGGCGGCACGTGGGCGCCCTGCCACGCGAACACGTACTCGCTCGAGGACCGCACCGGGAAGAAGTTCCCGCTCGCGACCGACGGCGCGTGCCGCATGTACATCCTCAACAGCGTGGAGCTCGCGATGCTCAACCGGCTCCACGAGCTGCGCGACGCGGGGCTCGACGTCGTGCGCATCGAGAGCATCGGCACGTCGTCCGATGCGCTGCGCGAGCAGGTGCGGCTCTACCTCCAGGCGCTCGCGCGGCCGGACCTGCGCGCGACGAAGGCGGAGTGGAAGGCGCTCGAGCAGACGTGCCCCGACGGGTTCACGACCGGGCACTTCTACCGCGGCCCGGCCTGAGGCCCCGGCGCCGGAGAAGCGGCGCACCATCACCCTTAGATAGCCCCTCGCGGGAGGGAGCGGCATGCCCCGCCGCCCGCCCCGCCTGCCGATGCTCCTGGGCCTCGCCACGCTCACCGCGGGCGCGCACGTGCTCGCCGCGTTCGCGCACATGTTCGGCGGCCACGCCGACTGGCGCGACTGGCCCTTCCTGTCGCTTCTCGCGCTCGCGCCGCTGGCGGGCATCGCGCTCGCCATGCTCGACCGGCCGCGCCACGGCGCCGGGCTTCTCGTGCTGACGATGGGCGCGGCGGCGCTCTGGACGCTCCAGTCGCACTACGCGCTCCTGGGCGACACGCCCGACCCGCCGCTCTACGCGTGGCTCATCCACATGACGCTCGCCTTCGAGCTGCAGGGCGTCGCGCTGGGCGCCCTCCTCCTCGCGAAGCCGCAGGTGCCGCGGGCGAAGGCTGAAGCCGCGGACTCCTGATGGCCGCGCCCGTGGCGGCGCTCGGGTTGGAGCCGTGGCAGTGGGGCGTCCTCGCCGCCGCGTACGTCGTCCTCTTCCTGCTGCCGGCCGTCTGGATGTGGCGCAAGGCCCGCGCGGACGGCGACGCGCCGCTCACGTGGGCGCTGCTGGTCGCGCTGGCGTCCGTCCTCGGCATCCTCGAGTACTACCACCACCGCAGCATCCTGAAGCGCCGCGCGCGGCGCGCCGAAAAGGCCAAGGAGCGCCAGGCCGACCCGCCGGACGGGAGCCGCTAGCCGCGTCCGCCGCGGAAGGGAATACCCTCCGCGCGCTCGTCGATCCAGAGCGCGAACGCCATGCTTCGAGCAACGATCCTCGTCCTCCTCGCCATCCTCCTCCTCGCCGCGCCGGGCGCGCAGGCCGGTCTCTTCGACCGGGAGGCGGCCATCGTTGTCGCGCCCGAGCACGCGGGCGACCGCCTCAGCTACGAGCTCCTCTACTCGCACGCGAAGGAGGAGGTCGCCCGCGAGCGCGTCCTTCTTGTCGAGGGCGCCTCGCGCGCCATCGACCCCTACGGCATCGAGCGCGCGACGGTCTCGTACCGCGCGGACACCACGCGCGCGAACGAGGTCGAGTGGTCGCTCCGATGCCACCGCCTGGCCGACGGCCTCGACGTGGTGCGGGTCGACCACATGGACCCGCCGACCACGCGCACCGGGTCGTCCACGCTGGGCAGCACCGTGAGGGGTGCCGAGGTGCGCGCGGTGAGCGCCGACACCGGCGCGTGCGCGGCGACCGCGGCGCTGGCGGGACGCACGCTCCGCGAGGGGCAGGCGCTGCGCCTCGACGAGGTGGAGCCGGCGCTTGTCGCGCGCGGCGAGCCGCCGCTCTCCTCTCCCGCGGAGGCCGTGCGATTCGAG
This sequence comes from Thermoplasmatota archaeon, assembly GCA_035687045.1. Classification (GTDB taxonomy): domain Archaea; phylum Thermoplasmatota; class SW-10-69-26; order JACQPN01; family JAJPHT01; genus JAJPHT01. The sequence goes on from DASRYU010000009.1 coordinate 22,224, forward strand.
GGGCGCAAGGCGCTGCGCGTCGCGTTCGACGTCGAGGGCGCGACGCTGCGCTACACCTACGCCGACGGCCTCCCCGGCTTCGCCGAGCGCGCGTACGAGCGCGACCTCCCGGACGGCTCCCGCTACGCCGAGAGGATGGTCCTCCGCGGCTACGCGCCCGGCGAGGGCGGCGCGCTCGCCGCGCACGCGGGGGCGAAGCTTCCGCCGCGCCACCCGGACGCGAGCTTCGCGCCGCCCGACCCCCTCGCGCTCGACGACGCGCCCTTCGCGCTCCCCTTCCCGTACGCGGACGCCTACCGCGCGCTCCTCGCGGACCCCGCGAGCGGCTTCCGCGAGTGGCAGCGCGCGCACCCCGAGGCGGTCCTCGCGTGGGCCACGTACGACCGCGAGATGCGCGACGGCGCGACGCTCGCCCTCTCCACGCGCGGAGGCTGGCAGCTCGCGTTCGCGGACGCGCGCGAAGGCGTCATGTACACCGTCGTCCGCGTCGACGGCGCGTCCACGCCGCTTGGACCGCTCGCGTCGCCGCAGCCCACCGACCGCGTCGGCGCGCAGGAGCGCTTCGCGGTGACGGAGCCCGTCGCTCTCCCCGCCGAGGTCGCCGACAGCGCCACCCTCGCGAAGGTCGCGGCGGCGCACGGCGTCGAGCCCACGGCGGTGACGGCGCTCCACTACGCGCCGGACGATGCGTTCCTCCAGATCACGATCGGCGGGAAGGGGGAGGCGCGCCACCTCACGCTCGACGTCGCCCGCGCCGCCGTCACGGGGAGCTTCGTCACCGCCGAGCCGACGCCGCTCCTCCCGTTCTTCCGCGGCGGCGTCGCGTCCGAGGAGCGCGTGGTCTTCGCGGCCATCCCCGCGCCGCCGGCGATCGTCGCGACGGGCGCGGCGGCGGGCGTCGGGGCGCTCCTCGCGCTCCTCCTCGTGCCGCTCTTCACGCGCCTGCGCCGCGACCGGCTGCTCGACAACCCCGTGCGCGCGCGGCTCTACGAGCGCATCCGCACCGAGCCCGGCATCCACCGCGCGGAGCTTGTCGACTTCGCCGGCATCGGCGAGGGCGCGACGCGCCACCACCTCGCGCAGCTCGCGAAGCACCGGCTCGTCGTCGAGGCCGCGAGCGAAGGCTACGTGCGCTACTTCGCCGCCGGCGAGGTGCCTCCCGACGTGGCGCGGCGCGAGGCGCTCCTGCGCGCCGGCTCGCACCGCGCCGTCTACGAGCTCTACGCGCGCGAGCCGCACCTCTCGCTGCGCGACGCCGCCGCGCGCCTGGGGATGAGCGCGCCCAGCGTGCACCGCGCGAAGAAGAAGCTCGAGAGCGCGGGGCTCCTGCCGGCGGCGCCCGACGCGGCGCACGCGGTCGCCAAGGTGTGACAAAGCGCTTACCTCCCCGACGCCCTGCCCGCGCCGATGGCGAAGATCCTCGTCGTCGGCGCGGGCGCGCTCGGAGGCCTCCTCGGCGCGCTTCTCGCCGAGAAGGGGCACGACGTCCTTCTTCTCACGCGCAGCCACGCCTCCGACACGATGCGCCTCGAGGGGGGCGCGTACGGGCCCGACCGCGCCGTGCGCGTGCGCTCGGACGTCGCGGCGCCGCCAGACCTGCGCCCCGACCTCGTCGTCGTCGGCGTGAAGACGCAGGACCTCGCGAAGGCGCTCGAGCAGCACCGGCACGCGCTCGGGGATGCGCCGGTCGTGGCGCTCCAGAACGGCCTGGCGCAGGATGATATCACGCTCGCCGCCGTCGGCCCGGCGCGCGCCGTCGCCTGCATCGTCGCGCTCGATGCGTCGCACCTCGAGGCGGGGCGCGTGCGGTGCGAGCGGCCGGGCACGCTCCTCGTCGGCCCCGTGCGCGACGAGGCGAAGCCGGCGGCCGACCGCGCCGCGGCGACGCTGGGCGAGGTCGTGCGCGTGCAGCGCACCGACAACGTGCGCGGCGCGCGGTGGACGAAGCTTCTCGTGAACCTGCAGAACGTCGTCCCGGCGCTCACCGACCTCAGCTTCCAGGAGGTGGCGAAGCACCCCGGCCTCGCGCGCGCGGTCGTGCGCATGGTGCGCGAGGCGCGCGAGGTGGCGCGCGCGGAGGGCGTGACGCTCGCGCCGCTTCCTTGGACGAACCCGCTCCTCCTGCGCGCGATGAGCCGCATGCCGGAGGGCCTCGCCGTGTCGCTCTTCGCCAAGCGCGTGCAGGTCGTGCTGGGCTCGAAGCCGGCGTACGGCTCGACGTGGCAGAGCGTGCAGCGCGGCCAGAGCGTGGAGACGGAGTGGCTCAACGGCGAGGTCGTCCGCCGCGGCGCGACGCACGGCCTCGCGACCCCGGTCAACGCGCGCGCGGTGGAGCTCGCGGCGGGCGGCGCGCGGCTCGCGCCGGACGCGTGCGCGCGGGCGCTCCTGGGCGAGGACGCGCGATAGGGCTTTCCGCGCCGGCGCGCTCGCCGTCGGCATGCGCGTCTTTCTCGCGCTCCCCGACCGCCCGCTCGCGCCCGAGGTGGAGCGCGCGCTGCGCGAGACGATGGCGGAGCTCGGGCACGAGATCCTCCCGCCGCCGCCCCTCGCGCACGGCGGCCTCGCGGCGTCCGAGCGCGCGCGCTTCCTCGCGAGCGTCGACCGCATGATGGAGGCGGACCTCCTCCTCGCGGACGCGAGCGAGAGCGACGCGAGCGTCGGCTGGTGCGTCGCGTGGTTCCTCGCGCGCGGCCGCCTCGTCGTCCTCACGTGCCGGAAGGACGCGCGCGCGCAGCTCGCGCCGATGCTCGCGGGCAACCCCTCCCCGTGGCAGCGCCTCGTGCTCTACGCGGACGAGCGCGAGCTTCGCGCGCTGCTTCGCACGTCGCTCGCCGCCTGATGCGACGCTCGCGCGGGAGGCCGCCCGGAGCACTGAACGCTTATATACGGAACCCGGAGTATGCGAAGCAGGTCCCCAATGGTCGACTATCGCAAGGCGGATGCCGAGTTCGATGCCGAGGCCGCGGCGGCCGCCGCGGAAGGCGGCACCCTCCGGGTCAAGATGCCCGACAAGAAGGAGGGAGAGCTCTTCGGCATCGCCGACGCGCTCGTGGGCGGCAGCCGCCTCGAGGTCATGTGCGAGGACGGCGTCAAGCGCCTCGCCCGCATCCCGGGCAAGATGAAGCGCCGCATGTGGATCCGCGAAGGGGACCTCGTCATCGTGAAGCCGTGGGACTTCCAGAACGACAAGGCCGACGTCGTCTGGCGCTACACGAAGACGCAGGCCGAGTACCTTTCTCGCAAGAACATGATCCCCACGCAGATCGACGTCTTCTCCACGTCGAGCGGGTGATCGCCTCATGCCGCGCAAGGGCGCGGAGTTCGCGGCGGACCCCTCGCAAAGCGACGAGGAGTACGCGGAGGAGCGCGACGCCGAGGTCGTCGAGAAGGCGCTCGAGGACATCGGCGAGCTTCCCGAGGACTGGCAGGACTTCGTCCTCGGCCGCATCGAGTCGCAGAAGGTCGCGGCCCGCAAGCGCAGCGACGAGGACCGCAAGACGCTCGACGAGGTCTTCGACAAGCCGACGCTCCTCGTCCTCTACAAGTTCATCTCGAACGGGTACCTCGAGACCCTGGACTACCCCGTCTCCACCGGGAAGGAGGCGAACGTCTTCCACGCGACGACGCCGCAGGGCGACAGCGTCGCGGTGAAGATCTTCCGCACGAACACGGCGACCTTCCGCTCCTTCATGACCTACATCGCCGGCGACCCGCGCTTCGGCCACGTGAAGCCGAACCGCCGCGACATCGTCTACGTCTGGGCGCAGAAGGAGTACAATAACCTCCAGCGCTACTACGAGGCCGGCGTGCGCGTCCCCAACCCCATCGCGTGGCGCGAGAACGTCCTCATCATGGACTTCATCGGTGAGGAGGGGACGCCGGCGCCGCGCCTCAAGGACGCGCCCTTCGACGACGCGGCCACAGGCTACGAGGAGCTTGTCTCGCAGTACCGCATCGGAGCGGAGAGCGGCGGCCTCGTGCACGGCGACTTCAGCGAATTCAACGTCCTCAACCACGGCGGCACCCCCGTCGTCATCGACGTCGCGCAGGCCGTCCTCGCGCACCACCCGATGGCGGCCGAGCTCCTGCAGCGGGACGCCAAGAACATCGCGGCGTACTTCCGCCGGCAGGGCCTCAAGGTCACGGCCGAGGAGACGTTGAAGAGGATCACGCCCCCCAGGAAGGAGCGCTAAGCATGGTCGTCCATCTCGTCAAGATCCCGCAGAACCGCGTCGGCGCCCTCATCGGCCCCGAGGGGAAGACCAAGGCCGAGCTCGAGCAGCGCAGCGGCTGCCGCATCCACGTGGACGGCGAGTCCGGCGAGGTCTCCATCGAGGACGAGAAGGCGTTCGAGCCCATCCTCGTGCTCAAGGTCCGCGACTGCGTCCGCGCCATCGGCCGCGGCTTCTCGCCCGACCACGCGCTGCGCCTCTTCCAGGACGACACGTACCTCGACATCGTCGACCTCACGGACTACGTGGGGAAGCAGACGAAGGACCTCGAGCGCGTCCGCGCGCGCATCATCGGCACGCACGGCAAGACGCGCCGCTTCATCGAGGAGTCGTGCGGCGTCGAGATGAGCATCCTCGGCAAGACCGTCAGCATCATCGGCGAGATGGAGGAGGTCGCGAAGGCCCGTGAGGCCGTCGAGATGCTCCTCAACGGCGCCGCCCACGGCACCGTCTACAAGTTCCTGGAGCGCAAGCGCAAGGAGCTGCGCCTCCACGACATGGGGCTCTAGCCCATCCCACGACTCCCGGCTCGCCGGTTCTTCGCTGCGCGACGTAGGGCGCGCGGCAACCCTTATCCTTCTGCGATAGCAACCCGGGCGCATGGGCTCTGCCGCCCTCGTCACGGCCGGCGTCGCCGCCGCGCTCCTCGTCGTCGTCCTCGGCGTCGACGTCACGATGACAACGACGTACGCGTTCGACGCGTGGACCGGCTCCTCCTGGCGGGAGCTCGCGCGCGACCCGATGAGCGGCGGCGGGTACTACGCGCAGCCGCACGGCGCCCTCTCGGCGAACGCGAGCGACGAGGTGCGGTTCCGCCTGCGCGTCGAGAACGGCTCCCCCTGGGCGGTCGACGCGCGCTACAGCATCCTCCACCTGGGCGAGGAGGTGGTGAGCGGCGACATCTCCGCGCCCGCGCGCGGCTCGGGCGAGAGCGAGTTCAGCATCCCCGCGGCGCGTCTCCTGGACGCGGGGCCGAGGGAGCCGCGCCCCGCCTCCTACGAGGCGTGGGTGATGCTCGAGGTGCGCGTGGACGGCGACTTCGTGTTCGCGCGCTCGCCGCCGTCGTTCTCCCTCCGCGAGGTGCCGCGATGACCGCGCCGCACGCAGAGCCGGGCGTCAACGTCCGGAACGTGCTCGTGCTGCTGGGCATCATCATCACCACGGCGGGCCTCATCTACTTCGCCACCGAGTTCGTCGACCTCATCAGCGACTGGGGGCGCTTCCTCAGCCTCGGCCTCCTGACGGTCATCTTCGTGTCGCTCGGGCTCCACTTCGACCAGGGCGGCGCGAGCGAGGTCATCGGCACCGCGGGGTGGCGCTGGCTCAAGGTCACGAACGCGCTCTACGTCCTCGGCGCCATCGGCGCGCTCTCGACGGTCATCGCGTTCTTCTCCATCGACGAGCTTGATCGGCTCTGGAAGGTGCTCGGCGCCATCTTCGGCGGCCTCGCGCTCATCCTCGTCGCGGCGAGGCGCCGGAAGGGCCGCTGACCCTAACCCGTGCCCCTGCCCGCGCCGTCGCCCGTGCCCTCGCCTCGGCCTCCGCCCGCGCCCTTCGCCCGGATGGCCCACACGCCCGTGGCGCGCGCGACAAGCTTGCCGCTCGCGTCGTGGAGCTCCCCCACCGGGAAGGCCATCGTCGCGCCGCGGCGCACGAGGACCCCGCGCGCGACGAGGCGCCCCTGGGTGGCGGGGCGGAGAAAGTCGGTGGTGATGCTCACGGACGCCGTCGTCTGGCCCGGCTCGAGCGTTCGCGCGACGGAGCCGGCCATCGCCATGTCGAGGAGGCTCATGAGGACGCCCCCGTGGAGGATGCCCCCTTCCCGCTCGAGGTCGGGGCCGGCGTCGAGCGCGAGGACCGTCCCCTCATCGGATTGCGACACCACCTCGACGCCCAGGAGGCGCGCGAAGGGTCCACTCGTGCGGGGAGCTTCGGCCATCGACTTCGACGCACGAGAGACAACGGTTATAACCCTCGTGAGGGGCATCTCCAGTGGATGCAATTGAAGTCGAACGCCAGCCAAGAGTACCGGAAGACGCTCTGGTTCTCCCGCAAGTTCGGGCGCAAGTCCTGGACCTAATCCCGCTTCCCGCGACCTTCCCCGACGCTGGCCTCGTCCTCGTTCTGGCCGGCGTGCAGACCTTTCACGAACTGCCGGTAGGCCGTCACGCTCTCGAACTCGAGCGGCGGCCCGCGGTGCCCGCAGCGCCGGCACGCGTACGCGAAGTGCGACCCGGCGCCCGGGATGAGCCCCTGGCTCACGCCCCCCATGCCGACGTGCGTGCTCCCGCAGCGCATGCACGCCCACACCGGCCCCTCCACGAGCTCCGCCTCCTCGGGCGGCACCCGCACGGGCCCCAGCGTCTCGCCGCGGCCGCGCTCCCGCGAGAGCGTGCGCAGGAGCGGGATGCTCGCGAGCGCGATGGCAGCAAGGACGATGAGAACGACGGGCCAGGCGTCCCCCCACGCCATCAGGGCGCGCCCCCGACGAGGTGCGGGATGACGTCGCGCATGTCCACGCCCTCGACGACGTGGCGCGCCATGCGCCGCACGTAGTGGTCCGACGGGTTGAACGCGACGCCGAAGCCGCACTCGCGGAACATCGGCACGTCGTACGCGCTGTTCCCGACGGCGGCCGTGCGGGCCCGCGGCACGCCGAGCCGCTTGAGGATCTCGCGCGTCGTGCGCCCCTTGTCCTTGATCTCGATGAAGACGAGCCCCTCGCCGCTCACGTGGCCGCTCTCCTTCAATCGGAGCCCGTTCGCGACGTACATGTCGATGCCGAGCTCAAGGCACACGCGGCGCGCGAGGAGGTCGAGCCCGCCCGACACGATGCACGTCGCGATGCCGCGGGCGCGCAGCGCGTCGACAAGCTCCTTCGCGCCGTCCATGATGCGCGTGCGCTTGTGCAGGATCTCGTCGATCTCGTCCACGTGGACGGGCCGCTCGTCGACGCGCCAGAGCGCGATGTCGCTCCGGATGAAGGCGTGGTCGTCGAGCTCGCCGCGCTGGTAGCGCAGCCAGTTCACCTCGTTCGACACGCCGTAGTGCTCGTGCAGGATCTCCCAAGTGGAGCCGTGCACGAGCGTGCCGTCCATGTCGAGGAGGACGAGCTCGAGGCCCGGCTTCGTGCGGTCGACGTCGTCGCGGGGGTCGCGATGATGCGTGCTCACGACCTGCAGCCAGCCGTCTGCGAGCGCCATCGGGTCCTCCTTGGCGGACCGGTGCGTCGGCGTCGGCAGCGCGCTCACCGCTCCTTGCGGAGGGGGCGCGGGTTCGTCTCGTGGGCCACGGCTCCGCAGCAGAAGAAAGGGTTAAGAAAGAACCCATGGAGTCTCACCGCATCCATGCCGCGATCCGCGAACCGAGCTGCATCGATCCGGCGTTCCATCCAGGTGAGCGCGCCTCCCAACAAAGTGTACGACGCGTTCCGCACCGACCAGGCGCTCAGCACCTGGTACATGGACGGCACGAGCGTCGAGTTCGGCATCGGCGGCTCCCTTGTCTTCGAGGGCCCCGAGGGGAACGTCCGCGCGGTCTTCACCGAGCTTGTCGAGAACGAGCGCATCACCCTCGACTACCACGCCCCCTGGTGGGGCACCGTCGTCTGGGAGCTCACGCCCACGCCGAAGGGCACGCGCGTGACGCTCACGCACGAGGGGTTCGAGGGGAAGGAGGAGTGGCTCGACCGCTTCACGTGGGGCTGGGAGTCGTTCCTCAAGGCGCTCAAGGCGTTCGTCGAGGGGCGCCCGATCAAGTAGCGCGGCCGCTCCACCGGCTCGGCTAAGCAGGCGCCGCGCCTACGCGCGGGCATGGGCAGCCTCACGTGGCGCTGCGAGGGCACCGTCGACGCGCAGCCGGACGACGTCTACGCGTGGCTCACCGACTTCTCCGCCGACGACCACAGCTCCGAGGCGTACCGCCGCGGCGCGGGCATCGACGCGCGGAAGAGGACGAAGCCGTCGTCGCGCAAGGTCCTCTCGCGCGAGGGGGACGTCCTGCGCATCGAGGACACCTGGAACGGCCAGACGTGGACGCAGACGGTGACGCTCGACGCCGCGGCGCGCGCCATCCGCATCGAGGGCGGCATGGGCTACGCGGCGACGTGGCGCGCGGAGCCTCACGGCAGCGGCACCCGCATCAGCGTGGAGGGGCAGATGGGGCGCGGCCTCGTCGGCTCGGTCATGAGGCTCTTCGAGAAGAGGACGCGGCGGAGCATGCAGCAGGACTTCGACGGGCACATGGAAGCGCTGCGGGAGAGCCTCCGCGACGCCGGCAAGCTCAAGTGAGAAAACGCGTCATCGACCGTCGCCGCCATGATGTTTGGTTTCGGATCGAGGCCCCCCAGGCCAGATGACGTACATTTTGGACTTTGCTGAGCGGCATCCTTTTCCTTTCTGGCCCGCCGCGGCTCAGGACGGCGCGGCCGTGAGCCACGGGTCGTAGAGCGTGACGCCCGTGCCCGTGATGGCGTCGCCCTTCGTGCCGCCGCTCGCGAGCGTCGGGCCGCCCACGTGCCCCCACCACGAGTGGCGCACATCGGCGCGCACGCCGCTGCCGCGCGATTCGACGCCCGCGATGCTGTTGCCGACGAAGGAGCATCCGTCGCAGGTGGCCGTCGCGTTGGCGGCCACGATGAAGCCGCGGGTGTTGCCGAGGAAGCGCAGCCCCGAGAGCAGCGGCGCGTTCGTGCCCTGGACAAGCATCCCTTCGCCGAAGCCCTGGACGGTGTTGTTCGCGAACGTGCCGCCGCCGCGCAGCTCGACGCCTCGCGTGCCCGCGGCGCCGGTCACGGTGTTCCCGGTGAAGTTGCCGAGGAAGCCGGGCCCGATGGTCACGCCGCGCGTGAGGTTCTGGATGCGGTTCGACTCCATCCGCACCTCGGAGGTGCTCGAACCGGCCGAGATCTGGATGCCGAAATCGCCGCACGCGTCCAGCGTGTTGTTGCGGATGGTCTCGCGCCCGCCGCTGGACTCGATGCAGCGCATGCCGTTCCGGAGGACGTTGTCCGCGATGAGGCTCGACGCGCCAAGGTCGGTGGACCAGACGGTCCGGCTGGTGGCGCCGACGACCTCGTTCCGCTGCACCGTGACGTTCTGCCGCGCGGTCCCTCGCAGGTACATGCCCGTCGAGCATCCGGTGGCGACGTTGTCCTCGAGCACGGCCCCCGCCGCACTGTCGACGTAGATGCAGGTGCCGCTGGTCGTGACGCTGTTGCGCCGCGCCACGCTCCCGGCGGACTGGATGAGCATGATCCCCGCGACGTTGCTCCCCGCGATGTGGTTGTCCTCCACGAGGCTGTGGCCGCTCACGTCCTGGAAGCCCACGTAGCATCCGAGGAAGCTGTTGTTCCGGACGTCC
>DASRYU010000010.1:0-20136 GCA_035687045.1 Thermoplasmatota archaeon
GGCCGAGGCTGTCGGCCATGGCGGCGAGGATGTCGCGCTCCTTCTCGGTGATCTCGCCGTCGGTGAGCGCGGCCTCGACGGCGGCGGCGTAGGCTTCGCGACGGCGCACGAGGCGGTAGTCCTCGGTGTCGTGGACGCGCGGCATGGCGCGGTCGCTCACTTGCTCGGCGAAGCGTTGGAGGGGCGCGAGCGCGAAGAGGAGGAGGCCGGCGGAGGCGATGCCGACGTAGGTGCCGAGGCGCTCGCCGAGAAAGACGGCGGCGCTTTCGCTGGCGACGAAGAAGAGCGCGACGAAGATGCCGGCGATGGTGCTGCGGCCGATCGTCCACTTCAGCTTGAGGTCGAGGTCCACGACGTTGTAGCGGATGACGGCGTAGACGACGGCGAAGACGAAGAGGACGTCGATGAGCATGTGCGTGACCGGCGGCGCGGGCGTGCCGAACTCGGGCGCGAGCACCTGGAGGAGCGTGAGGGGCGAGAGCGCGAGGAGGACGAGCCCGACGGCGCGCTCATCCGCGCTCGCACGTCCGGCGAGGCTGCGCAGGAGCGTGTAGGCGACGAGCGCGATCGCACCGGCGACGATGAGGAACGCGAGGAGCGTGGCGGCGAGGCCGAGCGGGGGCGCGTCGAGCGCGAGGGCGCGGCGCGGCTCGAAGATCAGCGGGTAGACGTGGAAGCCGAGCGCGTCGCTGAGGTTGAGCCAGAGGACGGGGACGAGCGCCCACGCGGTGCGCGTGCGATAGGGGCCGGGCGGCGTGGCGAGCCAGCGCCACGCGAGAGCGATGACGCCGACCGCGAAGCCGACGCCGAAAACGAGGAGGATGAGCGACCAGAAGGCGTCGGTGATGCCGCCTCCCGCGACGAACGAGCTCCGCGCCGCGAAGGCGTACGCGCTGGTGCCGGCGGCGGCGAGAGCGACCCCGACGAGCGCCACGCGGTGCGCCACGCCCAGCGCCATGCGGGGGTAGATGATGCCGAAGCCCGCCATGGTGCCGGAGCAGAGCGCGCCCGCCGTGACGGCGGCGGCGAGGATGAGGTCGAGGGGGAGGCCGAAGACGGTGAAGAGGGGGACGAGCAGCGCGTTGATGCCCGCGAGCGAGACGAGGAGCCCGACAAAGAGCGCGAGGAGGTTGCGTCGGCCGATCCAGGCGACGAAGGGGCCGGCGGCGAAGGCGAGGAGCGACGTGAGCAGGAGCGCGTAGTCCAACAGCATCCGCAGGCCGCCCGTAGGTGCTCGTATGACGGCCCGCGGGGAAGAAGAACCTTCGCCGGCGCGCGGCGGCCGTCCCCGCGGTGCGCGAGCTTCAAGCGGCGCCCGCGCCTCGCCCGCCTCGATGGCGGCGAAGAAGGGCGCGAAGCGCGCCTCGGCGAAGAAGACCTCTCCGAAGAAGGCGGCCGCACCGCGCGCTGGCCGCCGCCCGCCCGCGGCGCCGAGCGGGGACTGGCGCGACGCGACGCTCGCGCGCGTGCGTCGGCTCATCCTGGAGGCGGACCCGGAGGCGGTGGAGGAGCGCAAGTGGCGCAAGCCGACGAACCCCGACGGCGTCGCCGTCTGGTCGCACGGTGGCATCCTGTGCACGGGCGAGGTGTACAAGGACAAGGTGAAGCTCACGTTCGCGAAGGGCGCCGCGCTGCCGGATCCCACGCGCCTGTTCAACGCGAGCCTGGAGGGGAACGCGCGCCGCGCCATCGACCTTCGCGAGGGCGACGCGGTGGAGGAGGCGGCGTTCAAGGAGCTTGTCCGCGCGGCGGTCGCGTTGGACCTGCGCGCGTCGTGAGCATCCGGCGGCGACGCGAACACGTCCATGGACCTCCGCGAGCGGTCGTCGCCTCTGCTTGCCTCGAGGCGCGTGTGGAGGGCGAAACGCTTTCCTTCCGCGCGCGTTCTCCCGGTCCCCGAAGACACGCGACGAGAATGAGGCGGGCGCGGCCATAGGTTCGAAGGCAGTCGTTGCGGCCGCGCCCGCTGCCGTGCACTGGCGACCAAGCGGGCTCCCCAGCCTACTTAGCGGTTTCTGCTATCACGCGGCGGGGTGGTCGCCGGTGCGCGGCTGCCTCTTATAGGCTGGCGCGGCCCGCCGCGTCGGTCGCCTCCCTGCGCGCGATGTTCCAAGCTCTGTATACCACCCTGGAGCAGCAGCAGGAGCGATGAAGGCAGTCATCCCCGCAGCGGGGCTAGGTACCCGTTTCCTTCCGGCGACGAAGAATTCGCCCAAGGAGATGCTCCCGCTCGTGGATCGGCCCGCCATCCAGTACGTCGTCGAGGAGGCCGTGGCCTCCGGCATCACGGACATCGTCATCATCACCGGCCGCGGGAAGCGCGCCATCGAGGACCACTTCGACCGCAACTTCGAGCTCGAGCACCTTCTCGGCTCGAAGGGGGACCAGTCGATGATGGACGAGATGCGCCGCATCGCCGAGATGGCGGAGATCCACTACGTGCGCCAGCGCGAGACGCGCGGCCTCGGCCACGCCATCCTCTGCGCGAAGAACCACATCGGCGACGAGCCCTTCGCCGTGCTCCTTGGCGACGACGTCTGCTTCTCCTCCGTCCCCGCGCTCTCGCAGCTCCTGCAGCGCCACCAGAAGTACCGCGGCAGCGTCCTCTCCGTCGAGAACGTCCCGCAGGACCGCGTCTCCTCCTACGGCGTCATCGAGCCCGGCAGCGAGGTGGAGCCGGGCCTCTTCACGCTCACCGACCTCGTCGAGAAGCCGCGGCCCAACGAGGCGCCAAGCCAGATGGGCATCCTCGGCCGCTACGTCCTCACGCCGGAGATCTTCGACGCGCTCGAGCGCACCTCCCCCGGCCGCAACGGCGAGATCCAGCTCACGGACGCCATCAAGCTCCTTCTCGAGGACCAGGCCGTGTACGCGAGCGTGCTCGAAGGCAAGCGCTACGACCTCGGCAACAAGCTTGAGTGGCTCAAGACGAACGTCGAGGTCGCGCTCATGCGGGAGGAGTTCCGCGAGCCGATGCTCGAGTTCCTCCAGGCGCTCATCGCGCAGGAGGAGCCGATGGTCACCTCTCGCAACAGCCCCTCGTCCCGCCGGAGGGTGACCTCGTGAGGACGCACCTCGTCGCGGGCGCCGCGGGCTTCCTCGGGAGCCACCTCGTTGACCGCATCCTCGCGGAGGGGGACCGCGTCGTCGCCGTCGACAACTGCCTCACCGGCTCCGTCGCGAACCTCGCGCACCTCAAGCCCAGCCGCCGCTACCGCTACATCCAGCACGACGTCACGCTGCCGCTTGTTCTCGACGAGCGCGTGGAGTTCGTCTGGAACCTCGCCTCGCCCGCGTCGCCCCCCGAGTACATGCGCCTCCCCCTCGAGACGCTGCGGGTGGGCTCCGTCGGGACGGAGAACCTTCTCCAGCTCGCGCGCGAGCACGACGCGCGCTTCTTCCTCGCCTCCACGAGCGAGGTGTACGGCGACCCCGACATCTCGCCGCAGCCCGAGTCGTACTGGGGCCGCGTGAACCCGGTCGGCCCGCGCAGCGTCTACGACGAGGCGAAGCGCTACGCGGAGGCGCTCACGACCGCCTACCGCACCTACCACGGCGTCGATACCGTCATCGTTCGCATCTTCAACACGTACGGCCCGCGCATGCGCCTCGACGACGGGCGCGTCGTGCCCAACTTCATCGGCCAGGCCCTGCGCGGCGAGCCGCTCACCGTCTACGGCGACGGGAGCCAGACGCGCTCCTTCTGCTTCGTCGAGGACGAGATCGACGGCTTCTGGCGGCTCATGATGAGCGACGAGACGGGGCCGATGAACATCGGCAACCCGCGCGAGATGACGATGATGGAGCTCGCGAAGGCGCTCGAGGCGGTCGTCGGCCACCCGCTCCCCCTCTCCTACCGCCCGCTCCCGAAGGACGACCCGAAGCAGCGCCGCCCCGACATCACGCTCGCGCGCGAGCGCCTCGGCTGGGAGCCGAAGGTGCCCCTCGAGGAGGGGCTGCGCCGCACGTACGAGTGGTTCGCGCAGCGCCAGACGGTGGAGACCGTCGCCGAGGTGGAAGCATGAGCGACGTCGCGACCGCGCCCGGCGCGAGCGTCGCGATCATCGGCGGCGGCTACGTGGGCCTCTGCACGGGCGCCGTGTTCGCGAAGCAGGGGCACCGCGTGCGCATCGTCGACGTGCTCCCCGAGAAGGTCGCGGCCATCCGGCGCGGCGAGGCGCCCTTCCATGAGCCCGGCCTCGAGGACGCGCTGCGCGAGGTCGTCGCGAGCGGCCGCCTCACCGCCACGACCGACCTCGAGGCGGCGGTGCGCGAGAGCGACTTCACCTTCCTGTGCGTCGGCACGCCGCAGGGCAAGGACGGGCAGAGCGACCTCACGTACCTCCGCCAGGCCTCGGCGGCCGTCGGGCGTGCGCTCCGCGGGCGCCGCGGCTTCCACGTCGTCGTCACGAAGAGCACCGTGCCCCCGCGCACCGCGGAGGACGTCGTGCGCCCCGAGCTGGAGGCCGCGAGCGGCCTCGCGATGGGCGACGACACGTTCCAGGTCGCGTCGAACCCGGAGTTCCTGAAGGAGGGCACGGCCATGAAGGACGCGTGCCAACCGGACCGCATCGTCGTCGGCGCCTTCTCCGCGAAGGCGGGCGAGGCGGTGCTCTCGCTCTACGACGCGTTCGACTGCCCGAAGATCCTCGTCGACCCGCGCACGAGCGAGATGATCAAGTACGCCGCCAACGCGTTCCTCGCGCTCAAGATCGGCTTCTCCAACGAGATGGCCAACGTGTCCGAGCGCCTCGGCATCGACTGGTACGACGTCGCGAACGGCATCGGCCACGACCCGCGCATCGGGCCCCTCTTCCTCCGCGCGGGCGCCGGCTTCGGCGGCTCGTGCTTCCCGAAGGACGTCGCCGCCATCGCGCACGTCGCGCGCACCTCCGGCGCCCCCAGCCGCCTGTTGCAGGCGGTGCTCGATGGCAACGAGGAGCAGCCGCTCGTGACGGTGAAGATGCTGCGCGAGGAGCTGGGCGAGCTCGCCGGCAAGCGCATCGCGCTCCTCGGCCTCGCCTTCAAGCCGGACACGGATGACGTGCGCGAGACGCGCGCCGTCCCCATCCTGCGCGCGCTCCAGGCCGCCGGCGCCACCGTCGTCGCGCACGACCCTGCGGCGCGGAGGACGTTCCAGGCGCTCGGCGTGCCCGTCGAGATGGCGGAGAGCGCGGAGGACGCGCTGCGCGAGGCCGACGGCTGCATCGTGCAGACGGAGTGGGCCGACTACCGCCGCCTCGCCCCCGCGCAGTTCCTCCGGCTCATGCGCGCGCCCGTCGTCGTCGACGGCCGCCGCACGTTCGACCCCGCGACGATGCTCGCGGCCGGCGTCCGCTACCGCGCCATCGGCCTCGGCCGCGAGCGCGCCGCCGCGCCCAGCCCGGACGCGACGAGGCCCGCGCGCGCAAGCGCCTGAGCGGCCGCGTTCCTCGAGCGCTTCGCGCAAGACCCGTGGACCCGGGCACCCGAGGACCCGGGAGGAGAAAGCGTGCGCGGCGGGTCGCCGGAGCGGACACGGGACAGGCCGGCGCGCGCCCGCCTACCGGTTCGCGAAACTCTCCACCGTGCGCTGCGCCGGCTTCGTCTTCGCGTCGGCCGCGTCGAGCCACGGGCGACCCGTCGCGCTGAGGAACTCGCTCCTGTCCCACGTGCGGATGGGCGACGGGTTCGTCGGGTCCGGCTCGCACACGTACGTCTCGTCCGCGACGCGGCGCAGCGCGCCCATCCCGGCGGAGCGCAGCATCGCCTCGACGCACGCGCGGTTCGCGGCCCACCAGTTCGTGGCGTCGCCGGCGAAGTCGTGCTCGAGGAACGACAGGCGCGGCCACCCCTTCGCGACGAGCGCGGCGCGGTCGGCGATGTCGCGCGGCTTGTCCGTGTCGGTGCGCACCTCGTCCTCGGGCGCCATGAGCGTCTGGAAGACGAGCATGCGCTTCGTGACGTTCGCGACGCAGTCGAGCCCGAGCATGGGGTAGCGCAGGTGGTAGAGCACGCCCATGAAGAGCACGAGGTCGTACTCGCGCTCCTCGTGCGCGAGGTCGTACACCTGCATGCGCCGGAACTCGACGCGCTGCGAGAGCCCCATCTGCTTCGCGGCCCAGTTCGCCTGCGCGAGGTAGCGCGGGTCGAGGTCGATGCCGGTCACGTGCGCGCCGCGCTTGGCGAGCTCGAACGAGTAGAACCCGGCGTTGCAGCCGATGTCGAGGGCCGTCCAGCCGTTCAGGTTCTCCGGGATGTGCGGCGCGATCTCGTTCCACTTGAAGCGCGGGAAGTCGCCGAACGGGTGGTCGGGCGCCGTCTGCGTGCCATCGGGGAAGTGGAGGTTGTGGAACCAGGGGCCCAGGCGCGCGATGTCCTCACGCACGCGCCCTCGCCTCCTGCGCGCGCTTCGCGTACGCCTCGAGCTCCCGCGCGCGCTCGGCGGCGGTGTGCTTCGAGAGCACGCGGTCGCGCGCCCGCTCGCCGATGCGCCGCCGCTCGTCTTCGGGCGTCTCGCGCAGGATGCGCAGCGCCTCCTCGCTCGTGTGGGCGACGAGGATGCTGCGGCCGGGCTCGAAGAAGCTGTCGAGCCCTTCCCACCAGTCGCTCACGATGGGCGTCGCGCACGCGGCGGCCTCGAAGAGGCGGACGCTGGGCGACCATCCGGCCTTCACCATGTCGGCGCGCGTGACGTTGAGCGTGAAGCGCTGGCGGTTGTAGAAGCCGCGGTGCTCGCTCGGCGGCAGGTGGTCGACGCGCGAGACGTTCGCGGGCCAGCGGATCTCCGCCGGGTACTGCGGGCCCGCGACGAGGAAGCGCCCCTCCGGCCAGCGGCGCGCGGGCTCGACGAGGAGCCGCTCGAGCGCGGGCTGCCGGTCGATGCTGTACGTGCCGAGGTAGCCCATGTCGAGGTCGCGCTCGCGCTCCTCGGGGTAGTAGAGCTCGGGGTCGACGCTGCAGTAGAGGGGCCACGCGGCGCGCGCGCCGTAGCGCCGCTCGATGAGGTCCAACGTGGGCCCGCCGGTGAAGCTCAGGTACGCGTCGAACCCCTTGATCTGGCTGGGCTCGAGGTACTCGTGGTCGCCGCGCTCGAGCTTCGCGAGCGTCACGGGCGTGTCGATGTCGTAGAAGAACGTCGGGCCGCGCGCCGTGGCGTGCACCCAGCGGATGACGTCGGGCCCCTGAGGGACGTAGCTTCCCACGACGACCGCGTCGGCGTCGCGCACCTCGCGCTCGAAGCGCTTCAGGTCCGCGAGGTCCGCGTAGAGCTCCGTGCGGCCGAAGGGCGGGCGCGGCATGTCGCGGTTCGACGCGTACCAGGGCACGTCGCGCTCGAGGAAGAGGACGTCGTGGCCGCGGTTGACGAGCTCCCGCACGAGGCCGCGGTAGGTCGTGGCGTGGCCGTTCCCCCACGAGCTCGTGATGGAGAGGCCGAGGATGACGAGCTTCAGAGGCCCCACCCCGGGAAGAGCGTGTCCACGACCTGCTGCGCGCGGTGGTCGTACGTGTGCTCGCGGAGCACGCGCGCGAGCGCGGCCTGGCCGATGGCGCGAGCACGCTCGGGCGTGAGGCCGCGCACGATGTCGGCCACCTGCGCGCCGTCCTGCGCGACGAGCACCTCGCGCCCGGGCTCGAGGAACTGGTCGATGCCCTCCCACTTGTCGCTCACGAGGCACGCCGCCGCGCCGGCCGCCTCGAACACGCGCGTGGGCGGCGAGAACCCGTAGCGCGCCATGCTCTCGCGGTTGACGTTCAGGACGGCCATCGGCGTGCAGTTGAACGCGTTGTGGTCCTTCGTGCCCACGTGCCCGATGGCGCGCACGTTCCTCGGCATGAGCTTGTCGTGCCAGCCGTTGCCGCCGAGAAGGAAGCGCTTCTCGGGGAGCATCGCGGCGGGCTTGAGGAAGAACTCCTCGATGCGCGCCTCGCGGTCGGGGAGGCGGTTCGCGAGGAGCGCGAAGTCGCTCTCGAAGCGCGCGTCGGGCGGCGCGGGGTGGTGCGTCGAGGGGTCGAGCGCGTTGTAGATGGGGACGCACGAGCGCGCGCCGAGCCCCTCGTACGCCTTCACGACGGGGGGGCCGCCGCCGTAGGTGAGGACGGCGTCGTAGCGCGGGATGTGCTCGCGGAACGCGTCGCTGCGGTCGTTCTGCACGCGGTCGAGCGTCGCGGGCGCGTCCACGTCCCAGAAGACGACGCGCGTGTCCGCCGTCTGGAGCGTGAGCACCTCGCGCTCCAGGAGCTCGTCGAAGACGCCCACGCCGCTCGCCTTCACGACGAGGTCGGCGCCGCGCGCCTTCTCCACCATGCGCCGCGCCTCGCGCTCGTCGTTCGCGTACACGACGACCTTGCACCAGTCGGGGTCGGCCATGTCGCGGTGCTTCTGGCGCTCGAACGCGTCGGGCTCGTAGAACGTGATGTCGAAGCCTCGCCGCGCCAGCGCGTGCAGGATGCCGCGGTAGTACGTCGCGGCGCCGTTCCAGTAGCTCGAGACGAGGCTGGACGCGAAGAAGGCGACGCGCGGGCGGCGCGCAGGCGACGCCGAGGCCGGGGCCGACGCCGACGCCGAGGGCGGGGCCGACGCCGACGCCGAGGCCGAGGGCGGGGCCGACGCCGACGCCGAGGCCGAGGCCGAGGCGGACTTGGCGCCCTTGGCCTTCTTGGCGCCCTTCAGCTCCTCGACGATGCGCAGCAGCTCGTCCGCGCGGTGGCCGCACGTGTGGCGCGCGAGCACGCTCTGGCGCCCCCGCTCCGCGAGGCGGCGCGCGAACGCCGCGTCGTCGAGGATGCGGCGCAGGTGCGCGCGCATTTCGGCGCCGTCGCGCGCGACGAGGAAATCCTCGCCCGGCGTGAAGAGCCCCTCCGCGTCGTTCCACGGCGCGCTCACGAGAGGGATGCCGCACGCGAGCGCCTCGAAGACGCGGATGGTGGGGATGCCTGGAAGCTTCTCGACGTACGGGCGGCGCGGCACGTGCACCGTGACGGCGTGGCGGGCGAAGACGCGCGGCGCCTCGTGGTTCGCGACCCACCCCTGGTAGGCGATGCCGGCGTCGCGCAGCGCGTCCTTCGCGTGGTCCGGGTAGCGCACGCCGTGCACGCGCGCCTTCAGGCGCAGGTCGCGCACAGGCTCGACGAGGAACTCCATGAGCTCGCGGCTCCTCTCCTCGTCCCCCCAGTTGCCGATCCAGACGAGGTCCCCCTCGCGCGGCTCCCCCTCCATGGGGTGGAAGACGCGCGTGTCGGCGGCCTCGTGCCACGTCCAGACGTTCCTCGCCCACCCCTTCTCCAGGTACACGCGGCGGATGGCCTCGCCGAACGCGAGGACGCCGTCGTAGCCGCTGAGGTCGTACGCCTGCATCTCGTGGGGCGCCGTCACGCTGCGGTGGTGCGTGTCGTGGAAGAGGAGGAGGTAGCTCCCGCCGCGCTTGCGGTGCTCGCCGATGCGCTGGACGAGCCCGTGGTCGTTCCACTCGTGGACGAGCACGACGTCGGCGCCTTCGAGGACGCGGTCGAGGTCGAGCGTCGCGAGGTCGTAGACCTCCGCGCGCAGGTGGGGGAACGCCTCGTGGAAGCGTCGCAGCGGCTCCTCGCCGTGCTGCGCGACGAGGTTCTGCACGCTCCACGCGTCCTTTGGCTCGTACGACACGACCTCGTGGCCGCGCGCCATGAGCTCGGTGATCACACCGCGTAGGAAGTGCGCGTTGCCGTGGTTCCAGTCCGAGCGGAGCGAGTGCGTGAACATCACGAAGCGGATGCCGATACCTCCTGAGCCAAGCGAGAGTAGACCTGGATGTACGACGACGCCATCGCGTCGACGCTGTAGCGCTGCGCGCGCGCCCCCGCCTTCGCGGCGAGCTCGCGCGTGCGCGCGGGATCGTCGAGGAGCGCGCGGAGCCGGTCGCGCCACGCGGCGGCGTCGCCGACGGGCGCGTAGAGCGCGGCGTCGCCCCAGACCTCGCGCAGGGTGGCGAGGTCGGAGAGGACGAGCGCGCATCCGGAGAGGGCGGCCTCGACGGGCGCGAGGCCGAACGCCTCGTAGCGGGCGGGGTGCGCGAAGACCGCGGCGCGCGCGTAGGCGTCGAGGAGCGCCTCGCGCGGCAGGCGGCCGAGGGCGCGCGCGTGCCTGAACGGGCGCGCGTCCGCGCCGTCGGGGTGGCGCGGGTCGCCGACGACGTCGACGGGGAACGGGAGCCCCCGCGCCGCCTCGTCGAGCGTGAAGAAGTCCTTCGCCTCGTCCCACGCGCGGCCGACGGCGAGCGCGCGCGCCTCCTTGGGCGCCTCGCGCAGGCCGCGCGCGTCGCGCCCGTTCGGGATGACGAGCGTGGGCGCGCTGAAGCGGTAGAGGGGGCGCATCGCGTCGAGCAGAGCGCGCGTGGGCGCGACGACGAGGCGCGCGGCGGCGAGGCCGCGGGCGACGCGCGCGCGGTACTCGTCGTACTCGGGCGGCGGCAACTCGCCGTGGACGGCCTGCCACCACGTGGCGACGCACGAGTGCGCGACGACGAGGGCGGGCGCGCGCCACGGGAGCGTCGCGTGCGCGTAGCCGTTGAGGTGCACGACGTCGGGCGCGTGCTCGCGCTCCAGCGCGAGGAGCCAGTCGCCCGCCGCATCGACGTCGCGCCACGGGTCGTTCATCCACTCGAGCTTGCGCTCGGAGACGACGAGCGTCGCGTGCGCGGCGTCGCGCCGCTGCGCCGCGTCGGGCGCGGGTCCCATCGTGGCGAGGACGACCTCGTGGCCGCGGTCGACGAGCGCGCGCGAGAGGTCGACCGCGTACGTCCAGACGCCTCCGACGGCGTCCGCCGTCATGAGGACCTTCATCGGCCGTACACCCGGTCGAGCGTCTCCGCGACCTCCGCGTGCCCCCACGAGCCGCGGTCGAACGTCGCGCCGCGGCCGACGTCCTGCGCCCACGCGAGGAGCGCGCGGCCGCCCCAGTCGTCGGGGGGCGACACGAGCGGCGTGAGCTTCGTGCCCTGCAGGTGGTCCGCGCGGAAGTCGTAGAAGCTCCCGTTCACGTTGGACATGCGGAGGCTCCCCTGCGTGCCGTGGAAGGTCGCGCCGATGACCGCGTCGCAGCCGGCGGACACGCGCCACGAGCACGCGACCTGCACGGCCGCGCCCGTGGAGAGGTCGAGGCGCGCGATGGCGTAGTCCTCGACGTCCTCCTCTCCGAGCGGCTGCCCTTTCGCGAAGAGGCGCGACGACACGTTCTCCACCTTCGCGGGTGCCAGCGCCCAGAGCGCGAGGTCGACGAGGTGGATGCCAAGGTCGAGCATGCACCCGCCGCCGCTGAGCTTACGGTCGTAGAACCACCCTTTGTCGGGGCCGTACGCGTTGTGGAAGACGAGCTCCGCGGCGAAGACGTCGCCGATGGCGCGCTGGTCAAGCATCTCCTTGACGCGGCGCATGACGGCCGTGTGCCGGTAGGAGAGGTCGACGCCTAGCGGCCGGTCGGCCTTCTCCGCCGCGCGCAGGATGGCGCGCACCTCCGCCGCGTCGCGGCCGAGCGGCTTCTGGCAGAAGACGGCCATGCCGCGCGCGAGCGCCTTGGTGCTCTGCTCCGCGTGGAGCGCGTTGGGCGTGGCGATGACGACGCCGTCGAGGTCGCGCGCGAGGAGGTCGTCGAAGGAGGAGGCGGCGTACGCGCCCGGCGCGACCTTCACGGCCTCCCGCACCGCCTCGGGCGAGGCGTCGTAGACGGCGGCGGCCTCCGCCGCGCCCGCCTTCAGCAGCGCCTCCATGCGCATGCGGCCGATCCAGCCCACGCCGACGAAGCCGAGCCTGGGCGTCCTCACGGGCGCACCACCGCCTTGAGGAAGCCGTCGGGCCGGTCGCGCATCGTCTCGAACGCGCGCTGCGCGTCGTCGAGGGGGAACGTGTGCGTGAGGAGGCCGTCGACGCGGAGGCGCCCGGAAGCGACGAGGCGCGCGGCCTCGCGCATGCCGTCGAGGTAGACCATCGGGTCGCGCTCGTGCGCGTTGACGACGTCGAGCCCGCGCCAGTTCCAGAGCTGCATGTCGACGTTGCGGTGCTCCTGGTGATAGCCCGCGATGACGAGGCGGCCGCGTACCTTCGTGAGCTTCCCCGCGAGGTCGAGCGGCTTCTCCTTGCCCGTGACCTCGAGGACGCGGTCGCAGAGCGCGCCGCCGGTGATGCGCTCGACCTCCTGCACGACCTTCCACGGCTCGTCCATCTCGACGAGGTGCTTCGCGCCCATCGACTCGGCGGCCTTGAGCGACGCGCCGCGGCGCGAGACGCCGATGACCGTCGCTCCCGCCTCGCTCGCGAGCCCGACGAGGAGCGCGCCGAGGAAGCCCGTGCCGACGACGGCCACCGTCTGGCCCGCGCGCACGTCGGAGCGGCGGAAGGCGTTGACCGCGCATGCGAGCGGCTCGCCGAGGAACGTCGGCACGCCCTCGGGCATCGCGATGAGGTGCTCCGCCGGCGCCACGTCGTACTCCGCGTAGCGGCCGAAGAGCCCCGTGACGCGGTCGCCCACGCGCCAGCCGGTGACGCCGGGGCCGAGCGCGTCGATGACGCCGAACCCCTCGTGGCCCGGAGCACCGGGCTCCCGCGGGTACTCGAACCACGGGCGCCCCTCGAAGAGCGCCATGTCGCTCCCGCACACGCCGCACCCCTCGACGCGGATGCGCACCTGGCCCGGCCCCGGCCGCGGGACGGGCACGCGCTGGACCTCGAGCTTCCCCGGGGCCGCGATGACGGCCGCCTTCATCGTCGTCTCCGCCATGTCACGCCGCCCTCCGCGGCGCGAGCGTCGCGGGGCGCCCGTTCGCCTCGTTGAGCCACGTCTGCAGGCGCGAGAGACCTTCCTTCACGCTCACCTTCGGACGCCACCCCGTCGCCTCCTGGAAGGCGCGCGTGTCGCTCACGTACCAGCGCTGGTCGCCGGGGCGCCAGGGGGACATCGCGACCGCGGGCTTGCGCCCGCCCTGGAGCTGCGGGATCTGGTCGACGAGCTCGAGGAGCGAGAGCGTGTTGTCGGGGCCGCCGCCGATGTTGAACGCGCGCCCCTTGAGGCGCTTCGCGTCGCGCAGCGTGACCTCCATCGCGTCGACGAGGTCCTCGACGAAGAGCACGTCACGCACCTGACGGCCGTCGCCGTAGATGGTGATCGGGCGGTCCTTCATCGTCTGGAGGAGGAAGTGCGCGACCCACCCCTGGTCCTCGTTCCCGTGCTGGTGGGGCCCGTAGATGCAGCTCATGCGGTAGACCACGTTGGGCATCCCGTAGATGCGCGCGTAGTCGACGACGTACTGGTCCGCCGCGCCCTTCGAGCAGCCGTACGGGCTGTGGAAGTCGAGCGGGCGGTCCTCGCCGAAGCCGAGCCCCTCGAGCTGCGCGCTCTCGGGGCGGTAGCGCTGCCCGTCGGCGCGGAAGCGCACCTCCGCCATCTCGCCGTACACCTTGTTCGTGGACGTGAAGAGGAGCGGGACGTCGCGGTCCTGCTGGCGCAGCGCCTCCAGGATATGGAGCGTGCCCTGCGCGTTGATGTGGAAGTCGTCCTCCGGGTGGTCGACGCTCGTCGTGACCGCGACCTGGCCCGCGAGGTGCACGACGGCGGAGGCTTCCTTCAGCGCGTCGAACACCGTCGCGCGGTCGCGGATGTCGGCGACGCGGATGCGCGCCTTGTCCCCGTGCGTCTGCCGGAGCCAGCGCAGGTTCTCGTACGTGCCGCGCCGCGAGAGGTTGTCGAGGATGAGCACGGGCTTGCCGCGCCGCAGCAGGCGGTCGACGACGTTCGTCCCGACGAAGCCGGCGCCGCCGGTGACGACGACCTCGCCCGGCTGCGAGGCGGGCGTGTGCGTGATCCAGCGCGCCTCGCGCACGCGGCCGATGCCGCCCGTCTCCCAGAGCTGGTGGAGAAGCTTCTCCTTGCGGTCGTGGCGGACGATGCCGAAGTGGTACTCGCGCTCGTCGGTGTGGAAGCCGACGATGGCGCTGCGCTCGGGCGCGAGGTCCTCGATGGCGTACCAGTACGCGCGCTCCGCGTTCGCGTCCATGACGTCGAGGAGCGTCTGGAGCTGCCCGACCTCGTTGTGCTTCCACGTGCTGTAGCCGGCCTCGGTGATCCACACCTTCGCGCGGCTGCCGTGCCTGTCGAGGACGGCCTGCACCTTCGCGATCTCCGCGTCCCAGCCGTCCCACGTGACCTCCCAGGTGCCGGGGAAGCCGTGGATGCCGACGGCGTCGACGTGCTGCATGACGCCGCGCTCGAAAAGGAGCTCGAGCCAGTTCGGGTCGACGGGGCTCATGCCGCCCAGGAGCACCTTCTTGCCGCGGTGCTTGGCCCAGTAGGCGGCGCCGCCGATGGTCTCGCAGAAGGTGAGCCACTGCGGGTCGAGCGTCCAGTCCCACTCGGCGCGGTTGTTGGGCTCGTTCCAGAGCTCGACCCACTCGAAGTGCTCCCCGAAGCGCGTGATCATGACGTCGAGGAAGTCGGCGTAGCGCTTGGGCTCCCGCGGGGGCGCGTTCGTGCGCGGGACGACGCCCATGCTGGGCGGCGTGTAGAGGAAGCAGGGGAGAAGCTCCACCTCGCGCGCCAGGCGCGGGATGAGCCACTCGTACCACGCCTGCCCTTCCGGCGTGTGCCAGTCCGCCCACGAGACGCCCGTCCGCAGGTGCGTGACGCCCAGCGCGCGCAGGTCGGCGATGGTGCGCTCGACGTGCGGCTTGTCGCCGACGTGGAACCACTCGAGGAGGCCGAGCGTCTTCAGACGACCAGCCCCCGCTTCGCGAGCTCCTCCTTCATCGCGTCCACGCGGTCGACGGCCTGCTGGCCGCGGAGCCATTCGGCCAGCTCCTGGACGCCCTTCTGGAACTCGACCTGCGGGCGGTAGCCGAGCACGTCGCGCGCGAGGGAGATGTCGGCGAAGCAGTGGCGCACGTCGCCCACGCGGAACTTGCCGGTGACCTCGGGCTGGATGTCCTTGCGGTCGAGCGCGCGCAGCATCGCGTCGGCGACGTCCTTCACGCTGCGGCTCTCGCCGCTCCCGACGTTGATCGTCCTCCCGTGCGAGGCGGGCGCGTCGAGCGCGAGGGCGCAGGCGCGGGCCACGTCGTAGACGCTCACGAAGTCGCGCTTCTGCTCGCCGTCCTCGAAGATGAGCGGTGGGTTGCCGTTGAGGATGCGGCTCGCGAAGATGGCCAAGACGCCCGTGTACGGGTTCCCGAGCGCCTGGCGCGGGCCGTAGACGTTGAAGAAGCGCATCGCGGTGGTCGGGATGTCGTAGGCGTCGCCGATGAGGAGGCAGAGGCGCTCCTGGTCGTACTTCGTGAGCGCGTAGACGCTCGCGAGCGACGGGCGCTTCGTCTCGGGCGTGGGGATGGGCTGGAGCGTCGTGCCGTCGCGGTCGCGCGTCTCCCAGTCGCCGCCGCGCACGCGCGCCTGGTCGCGCTCGGCGTTCTCGACGATCGTGCCGTCCGGGCGGCGGTAGAGGCCCTCGCCGTAGATGCTCATGCTCGAGGCGACGACGAGGCGCTTCACGGGCGTCTCGATGAGCGCCTCGAGAAGGACGGCGGTGGCGGTGTTGTTCGCCTCGACGTAGTGGCGCACCTCGTACATGCTCTGGCCCACCCCGACGGCGGCGGCGAGGTGGTAGACGACGTCGACGCCGCGAAGCGCCTTGCGCACCACGCCCGGGTCGCGGCAGTCGCCCTCGATGAGCTCCACGTCGCGCGAGAGGTACTCGGGGCGGCGCGCCTCGCCCCCGTGCACCTGGGGAGAGAGCACGTCGAGCGCGCGGACCTCGTGCCCGCGGCGGAGGAGTTCGTCAGCCAGGTGCGAGCCGATGAAGCCGGCACCGCCGGTGATGAGGACGCGATGCAAGTGACCACCTTCGACTGCCCGGGTGGTCGCGACGATTCGCTTAGTCCTTGCCGCTACCCTGGGCGCTTACATCGGTTGGCCGACCGGACGCAGGACGAGCTCGTTGATAGCGACCTCGTGCGGACGCGAGAGCGCGTCAAGGATCGCTTCCGCCGCCTGTTCGGGAGAGAGCGCGCCCCATCCAAGCGAGCGCACGTCGCCCGGGTGCCCGCTCGCGCGCTCGAAGAACGGCGTGTCGACGATGCCGAGCCGCGCGACGAGCACGCGCAGCGCGGGATGCGTCTCGAGGCGCAGCGTCTCCGCCACGACGTCGAGCGCAGCCTTTGACGCCGAGTACGCGGCGCCGTACGGGTAGGGGTGGCGCGCGCTGACGCTGGAGAGGAAGACGACGTCGCCGGAGCCGCGGGCGAGCATCGGCGGCACGAACGCGCGCAGGGTCCGCATCGCGCCCACGACGTTCACGTCCATCACGCGCGCCCAGAGGTCGGGGTCCCCCTCGGCGAGGCGCTCGTGCGCGCCGATGCCGGCGCCGAGCACGAGGAGGTCGGGCAGCCGGCCGGCGGCGTGGAGGCGGGCGAACAGCGCGTCCACGTCGGCGCCGCGCGTGACGTCGCAGGCGGGCTGCGCGCGCACGTCCGCCACCTCGACGTCGGCGCCCGCCTTCCGCAGCGCGTCCGCGAGCGCGCGGCCGATGCCGCTCGCGCCGCCCGTGACGAGCGCCCGGCGGTCCGCGAGAAGCGACGAGGCGACCACGCGCGGCCTCTTGTCGAGGCGGCGCAAGAACCCGCCGGCAACTCCGCGCGCCATAGCCTCGTCCTCGGCATCGGGCCCATCCCGGCGAGAAGCGCCTTGCGTGGGCGCGAAGAGACGGCGCACGCATGACGCGAGGAGTCGGTGGAGAGTCGCCGTCGAACGTCCAGAAGCACCTCGAGGGCGTGAGCTACCCCGCCACGAAGGAGGACATCCTCGAGGCGGCGAAGCGCAACAACGCGCCGCGCGAGATCATGGACTTCCTGGAGAACATGGGGCGCGAGGAGTACGGCGGCCCGCAGGACGTGATGAAGGAGTACGGCGACGCGCACTGACGCACGTCTGCTTGCTTGGCACGCCGCGCACGGCACCACCGCAAGCCCTTTGAGCTGCACGCGCCGGGAGAGGGAACGTGGTCTTCGAGGCGCCGTGGCGCGACCGCGCCCGCAAGGAGGGGCGCGGTCCACGTCAATGGTGGGCCCGTCTCAGCGGTCCCGCCGGCCCCACGCAGGCGCCTCCTCCCGCGTCCGCCCCCCGCGCGGACGAGCCCCCCGGCGCGCCGCTCAAGGAGCAGCTGCGGCGCGCGTTCGTCTTCGTGCGGCCGGACCGCAACGTCGTCATGGGCGTCCTCTCGCTCACGCTCGTCGTCGCGGCGCTCAACGCCGCCGAGCCGCTCGTCCTGAAGTACATCTTCGACGAGCTCACCGCGGGCTCCGCCGTCCGCGCGCTCATGGCGGGCGTGGCGATGCTTCTCGTCCTCCACGTCGCGCGCGAAGGGCTCGTCGCGTGGTCGAACTGGCTCACGTGGCGCATCCGCCTGCGCGTGCACCACCGTCTGCTCGAGTCGACCGTCGGCCGCCTCCACTCGCTGCCGCTCACGTTCCACCGCGAGCAGAGCGTCGGCGGCCTCATGACGCGCCTCGACCGCGGCATCAGCGGCTATCTTGGCGCGTTCACCGAGGTCGCGTTCAACATCCTGCCCAGCCTCATGTACCTGGGCCTCGCGCTCGTCTTCATGTTCCAGCTGGACTGGCGCCTCTCGCTCCTCGTCCTCTTCTTCGCGCCCATCCCCGCGCTCATCGGCGCGTGGGCCGCGAAGGAGCAGACGGACCGCGACCGGACGCTCATGGACCGCTGGTCCAAGATCTACTCGCGCTTCAACGAGGTGCTCTCGGGCATCGTCGTCGTGAAGAGCTTCGCGATGGAGGACGTCGAGAAGAAGCGCTTCCTCACCGACGTGCGCTCCGCCAACGACGTCGTCGTGAAGGGCGTCGGGCGCGACAGCGCGTTCGGCGCCGCGCGAAGCTTCGTGAGCGTCCTCGCGCGCATCGGCGCCATCGCGCTGGGCGGCTGGCTCGTCCTCCAGGGACAGACGACCGTCGGCACCGTCGTCGCCTTCCTCGGCTACGTCGGCGGCGTGTTCGGGCCCGTGCAGGGGCTCACCGGCACGTACCAGACGCTGCGCCGCGCGCGCGTCTCGCTCGACGTCATCTTCGGCATCCTCGACGCGCAGGACACGCTCGGCGACGCGCCCGACGCGGTGGAGCTCCAGCGCGTCCGCGGCGACGTGACGTTCGAGGACGTCGGCTTCTCGTACAAGCAGGGGCAGGTCATCCTGCGCAAGATCGACCTCGACGTGAAGGCGGGCGAGGTCGTCGCCATCGTCGGCCCCAGCGGCTCCGGCAAGACCACGCTCATGGCGCTCCTGCAGCGCCTCTACGACCCGGAGCGCGGGAGCATCAAGGTCGACGGGCTCGACCTGCGCCAGGTGAAGCAGAAGTCGCTGCGCACGCAGGTGGGCGTCGTGATGCAGGACGCCGCGATGTTCAACGACACCGTCCGCAACGTCATCGCCTACGGCCGCCCCAGCGCGTCGCAGCAGGAGGTGGAGGAGGCGGCCAAGGCCGCCTGCGCGCACGAGTTCATCATGAACCTCCCGCAAGGGTACGACACGCTCGTGGGCGAGCGCGCCGCCAAGTTCTCCGGCGGCGAGCGGCAGCGCCTCGCCATCGCGCGCGCCCTTCTGAAGGACCCCGCCATCCTCATCCTCGACGAGGCGACCTCCGCGCTCGACGCGGAAAGCGAGGCGATGGTGCAGGAGGCGCTCGACCGCCTCGTGCGCGGCCGCACGACGTTCATCATCGCCCACCGCCTCTCCACCGTCGTCAACGCGGACCGCATCGTCGTGCTCCGCGACGGCCGCGTCCTGGAGACGGGCACGCACCGCGAGCTTGTCCAGGCCGGCGGCTACTACGCCTCCCTCGTGCGCCACCAGACGAAGGGGCTCCTCTGGGAGCCGGGCACGCCCATCGTCCGATAGCTTCGCCCGCTCTAGCTTCCTTGCGTCGCTCTTCGCGAAGGCTAAGCGGCAGCAGCGGCTCCTCCCGCCCAAGATGAAGGGGTATGCCCGCCAGGTCCAGCGCGTCCTCGTCACGACGCTCATCCTGAACCTCGCCGTCGCCGCGAGCAAGCTCATCGTGGGGCTCCGGGCGAACAGCCTCTCCGTCGTGGGCGACGCGCTCCACAGCGGCGTGGACGCCACGGCCAACATCGTCGCGCTCGTCGTCATCCGCTTCTCCACCGCGCCCGCCGACGAGGACCACCCCTTCGGGCACGGCCGCTACGAGACGCTCGCGGCGTTCGTGCTGGGCGGCCTCCTCTTTGTCACGGCCTTCGAGCTTGGGCGCGGCGCCATCGGCCGCCTTCTCGAGCCGCAGGAGACCCTGGTCGACGCGCTGACGCTGGGTGCGATGGTGGCGACGCTCGCGGTGAACGTCTTTGTCGCCTGGTACGAGCGGCGCGAAGGGCAGCGCCAGCAGAGCGAGGTCCTTCTCGCGGACTCCGCGCACACGCGCTCCGACGTCTACGTCACGCTCGCCGTGCTCGCGGGGCTCCTTCTGCACCGCTACGGGTTCGAGCACGCGGACGGCGCGCTCGCGCTCGTCGTCGCCGTCGCCATCGCCATCGCCGGCTGGCGCGTCTACCGCGACGTGCTGCCCGCCCTCACCGACCGCGCCGTGTTCGAGGCGGGCGAGGTCGCGCGCGTCGTGCGCGAGGTCCCCGGCGTCGTGAGCGTGCACGACATCCGCAGCCGCGGGACGCGGCGCGAGGCGTACGTCCAGATGCACCTCGTCGTGGACCGGCAGGACGTCGTGGGCGCGCACGAGGTCGCCGACGAGGTGGAGCGGCGCCTCGCGTCGGAGCTGGGCGTGAAGGAGTCGTTCGTGCACATCGAGCCCGAGGACGACCGCTCCGGCCCCCCCGGCTCGGCCCCCAAGGATTAAGCCGCACCGGCCGCTTGTTCGCGCGTTCATGTCGCTGCCGGACGCGGGCACGAAGCTTCGCCTGGTGCTCGACTACCTGCCCTGCGAAGCGTGCCTCGCGCAGCCGGTGGACGACCAGGAGCTCCTCTGCAGCATCTGCGCGCGCCTCGACCGCCAGGTCGCCGTGCGCGTGGGCACGCGGACAACGATCCTTCTCGAGAAGCCGTCCCCGCCGCCCGCGCCGGTCGTCATCCCGCCGGCACCCGTCGAGGAGCAGGCGCCCCCCGCGCCGCC
>DASRYU010000011.1:0-4520 GCA_035687045.1 Thermoplasmatota archaeon
GCGCGAGGGGGCGCCAGGCGGGTTCGCCGCGCGGCATCACGCCTCAGCCTCCTCAGGGGGTGCGAGGATGATGGCGAGGCGTTCGCATTCGTGCGCGAGCTTGAGGAGCCGCTCGGCATCGAGAGCGGCGGTGAGGCTGATCGCGCTGTCGCGGTCGTCGAGCTCCTCGTACTCGAGCGTGAGGTGCGCCAAGCCGTCGTCGACCTGGAGCGTGATGCGCTCGCGCGTCTCGCTGTCGTCGTGGACGGGCGCGAGCGTCCACACGGTGGGGGGCGCGGCGGCGCGAGGCTGGCAGTCGTGGTCGCTCGCGCGGTGGAGGGGGTCGAGGAACTCGCCGACCTGGTGGAGCGCGTGGATGCCGCGGCTGAGCACGCGGCGGCCGCAGGCGCTGCATTCGCGCTCGACGTGCAGCATGTGCGCATCGTGCCAGGTCGCGCGCTTCCAAACGAACACCACGCCGCCGATCTCCGCGCGCGCTGTGCCGATCTCGGGGTCCGGGTTCACCATGTCGAGGACGTCGACGTCGAGAACGTGGTGGAGGGCACGCGCCATGCTCTCCGTGAGGCGCTTCGCCTCTTCGCGCAGGTACGCTGCGCGCGTCTGGTGGATGCGTTCGCGTTCCTGTTCGTAGGCGAGGAGGGCGCGGGTCTTCAGGTCAAGTGCGGGCTCGGCGTGGCTGTGCATGGGGCATCGACTCCTTGGCGGGACGCGCGTGGAGGATGCCGTGGAGCGCGAGCAGTTGCGGCACGTCCGGGTCGTGCGGCGTCGTCACGCGGACGTTCGCCTCGTCGACTTCGTGGACGATCGCGACGAGCTCGCGGGCTCCGTCCTTGCCCATGATCAGAAGGACGACGCGCTGGCCGATGCTGGACTGCAGGAAGGTGCGGAGCAGGCGGGGCGCGGCGGTGCTGTCGGGCAGGGTGATGGTTCCCCCTTGCGTCGGGTGAACCGGCCGCCAGCGAGTCGGTCTGAGGAGGAAACGATATCCCTCCTGCGTCGCGTCCCCGCTGTGGTTCCAGCGCCCACACCCCTTGGGGTGCGTGCTACGGCGTCGCGTTCTCTACGCTTCCCTGAGGAAGAGTATAAGCAGGGGCGCGGCTGCTCGCGGCGCACCGCCCCAGGTGGCCAAGCTTGTCCCCCGAGAACGTCGCTGCCACGCACACGCCCGACCTCGGTCGCACCGCCCCCACGCCCGAAGGGCAGGGGCCGCCGTCGCTCGCCGAGATGGCCCACCAGCAGTTCGTGCGCGCGAGCCACCACGTGGCCCTCGAGCCGTGGATCGTGCAGCACCTCTCGCACCCCATGCGCACGACCATCGCGAGCGTCCCCGTGCGGATGGACAACGGCGAGGTCAAGGTCTACACCGCGTACCGCTGCCAGTACAGCAACGCGCTCGGCCCCACCAAGGGCGGCATCCGCTACCACCAGGACGTCACGCTCGACGAGGTCATCGCCCTCGCCGCGTGGATGAACTGGAAGTGCGCCATCGCCGGCCTCCCCTACGGCGGCGGCAAGGGCGGCGTCGTCTGCGACCCCACCCGCTTCTCGCAGGGCGAGCTCGAGCGCCTCACGCGCCGCCTCACCGTCGAGTTCATCAACGTCTTCGGCCCCGAGAACGACATTCCCGCGCCCGACGTCAACACGACGAGCGAGATGATGGGCTGGATCTACGACACGTACGCCATGATCAAGGGCGGCAACAGCGCCGGCGTCGTCACCGGGAAGCCCCTGAGCCTCGGCGGCTCCCTCGGCCGCACCGAAAGCACCGGCCGCGGCGTCGTCACCACCATCGAAGCCGCCGTCAAGCACAAGGGCAAGCGCATGCAGGACCTCACCGCCGTCGTCCAGGGCTTCGGCAAGGTCGGCTACTACACCGCGAAGTTCCTCGCCGACCGCGGCACGAAGGTCGTCGGCATCAGCGACGTGAGCGGCGCCCTCTACAACAAGAACGGCATCGACGTCGACGACCTCTTCGCCTACGCGCGCAAGAACAAGGGCCTCATCGGAGGCTATCAAAAGGCGCAGTCGGTCGACGACATCCTCACGCAGGAATGCGACATCCTCGCCCCCTGCGCCCTGGAGAACCAGATCACCTCGCGCAACGCCGCCAACATCCGCGCCACCATCATCGGCGAAGGCGCCAACGGCCCCACCACCGTCAAGGCCGACGAGATCCTCCACAAGAACGGCGTCTTCGTCGTCCCCGACGTCGTCGCCAACAGCGGCGGCGTCGTCGTGAGCTACTTCGAGTGGGTCCAGAACCAGAACCACTACCCGTGGACGGAGCAGGAGGTCAACGACCGCCTCGCCGTCATCATGGAGCGCTCCTTCCGCAACACCGTGAAGATCGCCGAAGCGAAGAGCATCGACATGCGCACCGCCGCGTACGTCCTCGCGCTCGAGCGATGCGGCGAGGCCATCAAGGCCAGAGGGCTCTTCCCGTAGGAAGAGCCCGGTGGCCTTGATGGGAGGACGTGCTCGCAGGCGCGTCCGAACGATCAAGGCGCGCGGGCTCTCCCCGTAGGCTCGCCGCGCGAGCGGCGACGCGGCGCGGGCGTAGCGCGCGGGCGAGCCGTGCGAACGTTCGCTCGGGACGACCGCATCGAACGTTCGCGTGGAACGATCGCCTCGAACGTTCCCGGCGAACGTTCCGCTCGAGCGCTCCCGTCGAACGTTCGCGCCGAACGATCCGCTCGAACGTTCGCGGCGAACGATCCGTTCGAACGTTCGAGCCGCGCGTTCCTCCTCATGAGCTTTCTCCGCGCCCGCGCCGCGCGGCGCCCAGCGCGGACAAAGCGCATCGCGCGGCGGCGCCTCGTGCCATCGCATGTCGATGGTGGATGGTCATCAGCGCTACGAGCTTGCTCCGGAGCCGCCGGTGCGGCGGGGGACGGCGTCGGTGAACGTGTCGTGGGCGGACAAGGAGGTCTTCGATGCCATCCAGTGGTGGCTCACGTACCGGACGGGTCGCCCGGCGTCGCAGTGGGACGTGTTCTCGTTCATCCTGGCGACGGCGCTGGAGAATCGCGATTCGCCGCTGGCGTCGGCGGTGCTGTTCCCGAATTAGCGCGAGACGCCGAGGTCGTCCGGCTCGTCCTCGGTCACGGGGAGGGGGCCGACGTCCTTGCGCGCGATGGAGGCTTGCGCCATGAGCTTCTGGGTGACCTCGATGGGGGCGCCGACGCGGACGGCGAGCGCGATGCAGTCGCTCGGGCGCGCGTCGAAGCGCTTGACCTGCGAGCGGTCCGTCTTCTCGACCTGCACGTAGAGGCTCGCGTAGAACGTGTTCTGCTGGAGCTCTTCGATGACGACCTTGTCGACGATGGCGCCGAGCTCGTTGAGGACCTGCGAGAAGAGGTCGTGCGTCATGGGGCGCGGCGAGAGCTGCCCTTCGAGCGCGAGCTGGATGTTGAGCGCCTGCGTCTGGTCGATGAAGATGGGGAGGACGCGGTCGGGGTGGGTGCCGTTCTTCGGCGCGAGCATGACGATGGGCCCCTGGCTGCTCATGAGGACGTTCTCGACGGCCACCGGGATGTTCTCGTCGCCCATCTCAGGCGGCGATGGCGGCTCTCAGACCATAAGCGTTCGCCGCTCTGCGGCGAACGGGGGCCGAGGCGGACGCCGACGCCGAGGGCCGGCGTCGACTCCTCGGCCTCGCGCGTCGGCGTCGGCCTCGGCGCCCTCGTCAGAAGACGCGTTTCGTGCTCTCGAGCCAGAGCCCCTTGTCCGTCTCCTTCCAGAGAAGGATGCGCACGGGGTCCTGGACGTTGAGGAGCTTGGAGACGATGAGGTAGTTGTAGATGCCGAAGCCTTTGCGCTCGGCGCCGAACTCGATGACGCCGCCCACGAGGTGGCGCAGCTGCGTCTCGAACTCGGCGCTGTGGAGCCCTTTGACGATGCTGATGAGGTGGAGCCCGTCCATCTCGTGGCCGAGGTAGACGAGGTTCCGGACGAACTTCAGGATCTCGTTCTCGTTGTCGGCGCGCGTGATGGAGGAGAGGCTCTCGACGACGAGGCGGTACGGGCGATCGGCGGCCGTGTTCTGGAGCGACGCCATCATCGCCTCCGTCGCGCTCGCGAGGCTGACGTTCATCGCCTTCGGGTCGCGCACGCGCGCGTTCATGCTCATGCCGAACTGCGGCGCGTACCCGTCGTGCACCGTGAGCTCCGCCTTCCCTTCGTTGCCGCGCTGGACGAAGCCGCTCACGCTCGCGCGGATGCCTCCGGCGGGGCGGTCGAACTCGAAGAAGTGGATGTCCTCGCCAGCGTCCAACCCGCCTCCCGCGAACTGCTCGGAGAAGAGCGGGATGGCGTTGCCGGGCTCGCCGATGATGAGAAGCGTCGTGCCGCGGGGGATGCCGCCGCCAAGCTGCGCGTCGAGGCCCGCGATGCCGGTGGTGGCGAGCGCTCGCGCGCGCGGCGACGCCTTGGCGGGCGCGCTCGATTCGGGTTCGGGCTCGCGCGCGGCGGGCGGCGCGGCTGCGGGTGCGGGCGCGCGCGCGACGGGCGCGGGCACCGGA
>DASRYU010000012.1:0-9595 GCA_035687045.1 Thermoplasmatota archaeon
GGTGTCGGCGGGGTCGGGGGCGCCGCGGACGTCACGCACGCGCCACGCGCCCAGGCGTGGATGAAGGTGCCGGGATGCTCATGTAGGGCGAGCGCGAGTCCGGCGCAGCACGCGGGAGTGCTCTAGCCCGGTATGAGGTGGGACTTAGGATCCCATGGCTTAGGCCATCACCGGTTCGAATCCGGTCTCCCGCATCGCAGCAAAGTTCACGTGGGGCCGCCGCCAGTCGACTGCTCATGGGCAGGCTGGCGCTCCTTCTGGTAGGCATCCTCATCGCCCCGACCGCGGCGGCCGAATTCGGGCCGGAGAGCGCGGACGGGTTCCCGATCGGCATCGACGGCGACGTGCGCCGCCCGCCGGCGGACCCGCTCAACAAGGTCGGCCCCTTCACGTTCTACCCCTACTACCCGCTCCTCACGCTCGAGGTCCAGCGCCTCGCGCTCGACCACCCGGACCTCGTGCGCCTCACGAGCGCGGGCAAGTCGACGGCGGGCCTCGACCTGTGGCTCCTCGAGATCGCCGACTTCGCGCGCATCGAGGCGGGCGAAGGCATCCCGCTCGCGGACCGCGAGGTCATCTACATCGACGGCGGCACGCACTCGAACGAGTACAGCGGCGTCTACTTCGTGACGGAGGTCGCGCAGTTCCTTCTCGACGAGTACGCGACGAACGAGACGGCGAAGTGGATCGTCGAGAACCGCCACACGTGGATCCTGCCCATGGTGAACCCCGACGGCTCGAACGCCTTCGGTCGGCTCAACGCGAAGCTCGTGAACGTGAACCGCAACTTTCCCACGACCTGGGGCACGGTCAACGAGAACCCCATCCTCAACAACCCCGGCCCCGAGCCCGCGAGCGAGCCGGAGACGCGCACGGTCATGTCCGTCATGGAGCGCGTCCGGCCGGACTACGTGAACAGCATCCACTGCTGCGGCAACCTCTGGCTCCACCCGTGGGGCGCCGAGGACCTTCCGCCCCCCGAGGACCTCCAGATGTTCACGCGCATCTGCGACGAGGCTTTCGCGGACGTGCGCGAGGACTGCGGCGAGATCTGGAGCACCATCTATCCGGCCAGCGGCACGACGGCGGACGAAGGCTACGGCCTCGTGGGCGCGTCGAGCTGGACGTACGAGATGTCCGGACGCGGCGCCATCGCGCCGTGGGGGCAGCCCGCCATCCAGGACGACGTGCGCGTCCAGGAGGTCGAGAGCTGGAACGGCATCATGCATGCGTTCTTCAACGTCCACAAGTACGGCGCGCGCCCCGAGATCGTGGCCGTCGCGGGTGACGCGAAGGAGCTGCGCGTGACCATCCGCAACATCGGCTACGGCAACCTCACCTTCGGCAACGTCACCGTCGGCGGCACGAGCGTCGCGATGCCGCGGCTCGCGCCCGACGAGGTCGGCGTCGTCACCGTCCCCGGCAGCTTCGAGCCCGGCACGACGCGCATCCAGCTCGACTGGGAGAAGCGCCAGCGCCTCGGGCCGCAGGGGCACATGAACGTCGACGTCCCCCTCGCGCGCGAGGGGCGCGGCCTCATCGGCCTCCTCGACGGGCAGGCGCTGGGCGCGACCTCGGGAGGCGCGCAGGTGCCGCTGGGCGGCGCCTGGCTCGGCCTCCTCGCGCTCGCGGCGGTCGCGCTCCTGCGGCGCCGCTGAAGCCGCGTCAGCGCTCGGGGCCCGTCGCGCCGCTCTCGCCGCGCTTGTGCACGTCGAGACCGCTCGACACGAACAGCACGGGCCCTGGCCCGTCGCGCTCGTCGGCGAGCCCCGTGATGAGGTGCCCGCTGAGCACGTTGCGGAGCCCCTTCTTCAGCGCGGCCCCTTCGAGGCAGAAGAAGTTCTGCCCGTAGAGGCGGCCGTGCTTGTAGATCTCGCAGAGCTCGCAGAGGCAGTCCTTGGGGTCGATGCTCTCCTTGTGCGCCGAATCGCCGCGCAGGCAGTACGCCTTCTTCTCGCCGCGGTCCTCCTCCGGGTAGGCGGGGCACGAGGGGCAGAGGCACATCTCCTGCACGCGCGCGAGCTTGTCGTTGTCGAGGAACGCCTTCTCCGCCGTCTCCAGGTCGACCATCTCATTCCGCTCCGGGCACCTTCTCGGGCGTCTCGACCTGCTCCTGCGCCTTGCCGATGAGCTGCGGGGGCGCCATGAGGCGCTCGGGGACGCGCTTGCCGGGGTTCCCCTTCTCGATCTCCATGTCGAGGAACTTCCCCGCGAGGCCGACGGCGCCGCCCACCTTCGCGAGCTTCTTGCCCGGCGCGCCGGTGATGCAGTAGTAGTTCGTGCCCTGCATGTGACCCATCTTGTACACCTCGCAGCTCGGGCAGAGGCAGCTCGCGGGGTTGAGCCAGTGCTCGCTCTTGCCCGTGATGCAGTAGACGGCGCGCTCGCCGCGCGGATAGCTCGGGCACTTGTAGCAGTGGCAGAAGGAGGAGATGGCGAGGAGCGTCGCGTCGCTGAGCTTCTTCGCGCTCTCCAGCTCGCGGCGCGCGTCCACGATGCGCTTCCATGAGGCGAGCGCCGCGGGGTCGGCGGGAAGCCGCTGGATGGGCGGATATCCTTCCGCGGCGAGCCGGCGGTTCGCCTCGTCGAGCGTCAGCTCCTCGACCACGCGCGCAGGGTGCGGAGCGCGTTGCTTCACGTTGTCGGCTCGCGCGCGCTCCTGCTCGCTTGCGCGCGGCCGCGGCGGAGCGCGGCATGACGCAACGGATTTGCACCGCGCGGGGCCCCTCGCACGCGATGGCGAAGGGGAAGACGCTCGCCGAGGAGCAGGCGCGCCAGGAGGGCCCGCAGGACAAGTGGGAGAAGGGCACGGTCTGGGGGCCGGAGCGCGGCCTCGGCGTCGGCCTCCCGCCGCGCGAGAAGGTCGACGTGCCCATCGAGACGCCCGACGACATGGACCCCGCGTCCGGCCAGCGCTCGGAGTACCTCTACGACCTCTACTGCCTCCCCCAGCCCATCGTCCTTGTCACCACGGCCGACCTCGCGGGGAACGTGAACGTCGCGCCGAAGAACTGGTGCATGACCGCCGGCTCCCACGGCTTCGCCTTCGTCTGCTCCACCGACCACGACACGTACATGAACATCCAGTCCACGGGCGAGTTCGTCGTGAACATCCCCGGCGCCGAGCTTGTGGACAAGCTGCACATGCTCGCGCGCAAGAAGACGCCCAGCTGGGAGAACGAGCTCACGCGCGCCGGCCTCTCGACGCTCCCGTCGCGCAAGGTGAAGCCGCCGCGCGTGAAGGAGTGCCGCATGCACCTCGAGTGCAAGGCGCAGCTCCTCTACGAGGTGGACAACGCGCGCGAGCTCAAGACGGACGAGCACGGCACGGACGTGCTCATCTTCGGCAAGATCCTCGCGCTCTCCGGGGACGCGGAGGTGGTGCGGGCGCCGACGTACGAGGAGCGCGTGCGGCTGATGCGCATGATGGTGCTGACACCCATCTGGGGCTACCAGGTCGTCGACGCGCCGCGGCCGGTGCCGAACGGCTGGGACATCGAGTACTGACGCGCTACGCCTCGCGCCGCGCGCCCTCCTCGCCGCGCCCCTGCAGCGGCACGTCTGCGTGGAGCGTCGTGAGCGCGAGCGCGCACGACGCGAGGAGCGCGTGCTCCGGCCACGGCGCGGGTCGCGCGCAGTCGGGCGCGCTGGCGTTCCCTTCCCCGACGACGTTCACCGCCGCGACGCGGTAGCTGTACACGCGCGTCGGATCGAGCCCCGTGTCGCGGAAGCTCAGCGCGCTCGTCGATGCGACGAGGACGCCGTCGCGGTACACGCGGAAGCCGCTCACGTTCACGCCGCCGTTGTCGGCGGGGAGCTGCCACGTCACGTCGACGGACAGGAGCTGGCTTCCGGGGCGGGCGACGACGTTCTGCGGCGCGCTCGGGCGCGTGAACGTGCGCGCGTCGACGCTCGCCGTGGGCGCGCCTTCGCCGACGAGGTTCGTGGCGGACACGCGGTACCAGTAGCGCGTGCCGTTGGGCAGGCCGCCGTCGGTGTACGAGAGGGCGCTCGAGGTGCCCAGAAGGACGTACGTGCCGTCCACGCTGTCCGCGCGGTAGACGCGGTACGAGGTGACGGGCGTGCCGCCGTTCTGGAGCGGCGCGTTCCACGAGACGCGGATCTCGCCCACGCCCGGCCCCGGCTTCGCGATGGGCGAGGCGGGCGCGCCCGGAAGCGCGAAGGTCGTCCCGTTCACCCCGCT
The DNA here is from genome assembly GCA_035687045.1 of Thermoplasmatota archaeon. Lineage (GTDB taxonomy): Archaea > Thermoplasmatota > SW-10-69-26 > JACQPN01 > JAJPHT01 > JAJPHT01. The sequence goes on from DASRYU010000012.1 coordinate 4,205, forward strand.
GCTGAGGGGGCCGTCGCCGAGCGCGTTCGTCGCGCGCACCTTGTACCAGCGCGCGACGCCGTCGGCGAGGCCGGCGTCCGTCCACGCGGTGGCGGTCGTCGTCCCGAGCAGCACGTACGGGCCCGAGGCGCTCTCGCTGCGATGGACGGCGTAGCCCGTGATGGGGGAGCCGCCGTCGGGGGGCGGGAGCCACGCGACGCGCAGCTGGCCGCGGTCGGGCCCGGATTGGACCGCGATGACCGGCGCGTTGGGCACGTTGAGCGTCGTCGCGTTGACCGCGGCGCTCAGCATCCCCTCGCCGGCGACGTTGGTCGCGCTGACCTTGTAGAAGCGGGTGACGCCGTTGCCAAGGCCCGTGTCGAGATGGCTCAGCCCGGCCGTCGTGGCGATGGCGGAGTAGGTCCCGGTCGCGCTCGTGGCGCGATAGACCGTGTAGTGCGTGATCGGCGAGCCGCCGTCGCTGGGCGCGGTCCACGAGAGGGAGATCTCCCCGCCGTTGCTCCCGGTGGCGGCCGAGGCGAGCGGGATGCCGGGCACGAGGGTCGCCGGCGGAAGCGTGGCGTTGAGGTCGACGGCGATGCGGATGTCGTCCACGTACCAGCCTTCGTAGTTGTTGTAGAGGCTGTCGACGGTGTCGAAGCGGAGCTTCACGCGGACGGCCTTGCCGACGTGCGCGGCGAGGTCGATGTCGATCGCGTTCCACGTGGACGCCGGGCCCGACTCGACGTGGACCGCCGAGAAGGTGCCGTTGTTCACGCTGAGGAGGACCGTCTTCTTGTCGTACGCCGTCGAGCTCTCCGTCACGTACCAGCTCGAGAGGCGCAGGCGCGCGTACGTGGCGTCCGCCGGGACGGCGAGGGGGGGAGAGGTCGCTTCGCCCGCGTTCGTGCCGCGCGGCCTCGCCCGTCACGAGCCTCGCGTACAACCACCCGGGCTCGTGACGGGCGAGGCCGCGCGGCACGCGCTCGTGTGCCAGAGGCCGGTGAGCGTCCAGCCCGAGAGGCCGCTCTCGAAGGACTCGAGAAAGACGTTCTTCGTGGCGGGCGGCGGGGCCGGCGGGAGCGAGCAGAGCGTGTTCGTGATGAGGCACTCGGCGTCGATGCGGCCCCACCCGAAGGTGCTGTCCTTGCCGGCGGTGCCGATGTCCTTCGCCGTCTCGTTCAGGCGTTGCCAGAGCGCGGTCGCGTTGAGCGTCGTCTCGTGGCTCCACACGAGGGCCAGGATGCCCGAGACGTGCGGCGTGCTCATCGACGTGCCCGACATCGTACAGTACGCGGTGTCGGACGAGTGGCAGGTGGAGACGATGCCTTCGCCAGGCGCCGCGATGTCCACCTCGGGGCCCTTCGACGTGAAGGCGCACGAGGCGACGACGGAGTTCGTGCACGCGACGCCGATGGCCTCCGGGTGGCGGCCGGGGTAGGCGACGCAGTTGCTGCAGTAGCCGTTCCCGCTCGCCGCGACGACGAGCATGCCCTTCGTCGCGAAGGCGTAGTGGATGGCCGAATCGACCGAGGGGTCCGAGCCGGAGCCGCCAAGCGACAGCGAGAGCACCGTGCGCGGGATGCCGTTGTTCGCGCACCACGTGATGCCCGCTGCTACGTTCGACCACGAGCCGTAGCCGCCGGAGTCGAGCACCTTCACCGCGTAGTAGCCGACGTTGCCCATGCCCGCGATGCCGAGGTTGTTGTTCACGCTCGCGGCGGCGGTGCCGGCGACGTGCGTGCCGTGCCCCTGGTCGTCCGCGGGGTCGGCGTCGTTGTTGACGTAGTCGTAGCCGCCCAGATAGCGCGCGGTGCCGAGGTCCTCGTGCGTGCGGCGCACGCCCGTGTCGATGACGCAAACGGCGGCGTCCATGTCGCCCGTCGCGGTGTTCCACGCGAGGTCCGCGCGCACCTGCTGGGGGCCGTACATGCTTCCGTACTGGGGGTCGTTGGGGGTGAGGAGGAGGCGAGGCGGCTCCTCGACGCGGTCGTCGAGAAGAAGCGGGCGCGGGTCGTCGTTGACGACGTAGCGCACGTTCGGGTCCGCGAGCTGGCGCTGCGCGAACGTCGTGGGCTCGCGCGTGAGGACGGCGAGGACGCCGATCTCCGGGATGACGCGCACGATGGTGGCGCCGTCGTAGACGTCCCCCTCCGCGAGGACGTGCGGCATCTCGTGGAGCCCGAGGGCGAGCCGCGTGGGGCGGAGGTCCGCCTCCGCGGCCGAAGCCGGCACCAGCGCGATGCTGACGAGCGTGAGCGTGAGGGCGAGAGCGCTCCACCTGGACCTACGGATGGCTGCCTCCAAACCTTGGCCTCCCGAGGCCACGCATGGGGTGCGGGTGTATCAATCTGCCCGGTCGACGCCGCACCCGAAAGGATGCGCGGTCTCAGGCGGCGATGCCGGGCGATTCGGCGCGGCCGCGCCGCCGGTTCGCGAGCGTCGCGGTGATCGCGAGGGCGGCGCCGATGCCTGTCGTCGTGTACGTCGGGAACATCATGAGCACGCCCGCGACGAACATGAACGTCGCCTCCCACCACCGGCTGTGCGTGTACATGAAGCGCGAGAGCCCCGCGTGGATGTAGAGGACGCCGGCGAAGAGGAACGTGAGGTCGAAGAGGAACTCCGCGATCCAGAGCGGGTCCGTCCAGCGCATGCCGAGGAGGAGGAACGCTGGCTGGAAGACGAAGGCGAAGGGCACGAGGAACTTGTTCGTGCTGATCTTGAACGCCTCGAGGCCCGTCTTGAACTGGTCGCTCCCCGCGATGCCGCTCGCGGCGTAGGCGGAGAGCGCGACGGGGGGCGTGACGTCCGCCACCACGCCGTAGAAGAAGACGAACATGTGCGCGACGAGCGTCCAGTGGAGGACGCTCAGGCCGTTGGGGATCTGGTGGCCGGGGAAGTTCACGATGATGGGGGCGGCGAGCGTCACGACGAGGACGTAGGTCGCGGTCGTGGGGAGGCCCATGCCGAGGACGAGGCACGCGATCATCGTCAGGATGAGCGCGATGAGGAAGATGCCGCCGCTCCAGTCGTTGACGAGGAACACGATCTTCGAGCCGAAGCCGGTGAGCTTTACCATGCCGCCGATGACGCCCGCGGCCGCGCACGCCATGGTGACGCCGGCCATGTTGCGCGCCGTCTCGTCGAAGACCTCGCGCGTGCGCGCGAGGTTGAGGCGCGTGGCGGGCCGGATGAACGAGATGAGGATGGTGACGCCCAGCGTGTAGACGGCGGCGTGGAGGATGTCGGTCGTCGGGTCCATGAGGAGCCCGATGAGGACGACGAAGGGCGCGAGGTAGTACCAGTCGCGCTTGAGGAGCTCGCGCACGCGCGGTAGCTCGGAGCGGGGAACGCTGCGGAGCCCGCGCCGCTTCGCCTCGAGGTGGACCATGACCCACGCGCCGAAGAAGAAGCACAGCGCCGGGATGATGCCGGCGAGCACGATGGTGCGGTAGGGGATGGCGAGGAACTCGACCATCACGAACGCGGCGGCCCCCATGATGGGGGGCATGATCTGCCCGCCTGTGGACGCGCTCGCCTCGACGGCGGCGGCGAACTCGGGCCGATAGCCGACCCGCCGCATCATCGGGATGGTGAACGCGCCCGTCGTCACGGCGTTGGCGATGCTCGAGCCGCTCACGGTGCCCATCATCGCGCTCGCGAGCACGGCCGTCTTCGCGGGGCCGCCGCGCCGGTGGCCCGTGAGCGCGTAGGCGAAGTTGATGAAGAACTCGCCGACCCCGCTGTACTTGAACACCGCGCCGAGAAGCACGAACACGAGGACGTACTTCGCCGCCACCTGCACGGGGATGTCGAAGACGCCCTCGTTGCCGAACCAGAGCTGCTCAAGGATGAGCTCCCAGCGCTTCGAGCGCACGTAGAGCGGGTGCGTCGCGCCGAGGCGGTGCGCGTTGCGTGCGTAGATGACGAAGATGGCGGCGAGGATGGCCATCGGGAGGCCGACGCTGCGGCGCGTCGCCTCCGCGAGGAGGATGAGGCCGGTCGAGGCGACGACGATGTCCATGCGCGACGGGTCGCCGGCGCGCAGGACGAGGTCGTCGGCGTAGTAGAACAGGTAGAACGCGCACCCGGCCGCCACGAGCCCGAGCGGGATGTCGAGCCACGCGAGCCACCACGCCGCGCGCTTCTTCCACGGAGCGAGCGGCTTGTCGGGGCGCTCGAACGACCACGACTTCCACGCGGGGAAGAGGTAGAAGACCGTCAGGAGCGAGAGGCCCAGGAAGAGGGGGAGGAGCTTCGCGTACGTCATCCCCCCCCATCCGACCTGGTAGATCACCACGACCGTCATCGTGGCGGCGACGATGCTGTAGAGCCAGCCCAACGGGCCCGGGAACTTGCGGAATCGGAGGATCTTCTCCTCGATGTCTGCTGCGGACTGGGCGGCGATGGCCCCCGCTGGGGCTGGCTCTTCGGGCAAGGGGGGCGCCTCAGCTGGGCGGCGTCATTCCCTTGCTCGTGAAGTACGCGGTGGCGCCGTCGTGCCAGGGCACGCCGCTCACGCCGAGGAACGCGTCCTCGAGGCGGATGTTCTGCCCCTGCGCGTGCGAGCGCTTCACGTCCTGCCCCTCGTAGATGATGCCGAGGAGGCGGAACACGTCGTCCGCCGCGACATCGGAGCGGGCGACGAGGACGGCGCGGACGGCGACCGTCTCGACCGCCTCCGCCTGGCCGTTGTAGGTGCCGGCGGGCAGCGTCGCGTTCGCGTAGAAGGGGCGCTGCGCGAGGAGCGCGTTCTTGATGGTCTCGTCGATGGGCACGATGCGCACGGGGCTGGTCGTCGCGAGGCTCGTGATGGCGCCCGTGGGGATGCCGCCCGTCCAGAACACCGCGTCGACGGCGCCGTCGCGGAGGCGGTCCAGGCCGGTGCTGAGGTCGAGGTACTGCACGTCCATCGAGACGCCGCTCGCGTTGATGACGTCGCCCGCGTTGATGGCGGCGCCCGAGCCGGCCGCGCCGACGACGACGCGCTTGCCGGCCAGACCCGCCACGCTGTTGATGTTGGCGCTCTGGAGCGTCACGATCTGGATGAGCTCCGAGTAGAGCGAGCCCACGGCGCGAAGCTCCGTGATGGCGCCGCCCGCGAAGCGGCCCTCGCCGTTGTAGGCCTCGTACAGGACGTCGTTCTGCATCGTCGCGAGCTGGTGGTCGTCCGCGCGCAGGCGCTGCGCGTTCTGGACGGAGCCCTGCGAGGTCGCGACGTCGCTGATGATGAAGCCCGCGTTCGACACGTTGCGGACCGCGGCGGCGATGCCGTTGCCGATCGCGAAGTACACGCCGGTCGAGCCGCCGGTCGTCATCGCGTAGTCGTCGTTGGGCCCGCTCGCGGGAAGCGTCGGGACCGTCGGGCTCACCGTCGGCGGCGTGACCGGCGTGTACTTCGCGATCGGC
>DASRYU010000013.1:0-19232 GCA_035687045.1 Thermoplasmatota archaeon
GCTCGCCGCGGGGGCGCGGGGGACGCGAGGGCTTCGCGGGGAGCAAAGACAGCTTCCTCCCGCCCCGGGCTTCCCCCGCGCTCTTCGCGCCCCCGCGGTGAGCGGCTCCCGCAGCGCGCTCATCCGAGGAGCTTCCTGAGCCGCTCCACCACGGTCGGGTCCGCGAGCGTCGTCGCGTCGCCGGGCGGGCGCCCCTCCGCCACGTCGCGCAGGAGGCGCCGCATGATCTTGCCGCTGCGCGTCTTGGGGAGGTCGGGCGTGAGGACGACGCGCTCCGGGCGCGCGATGGCGCCAAGCGTCCTCGCCACGTGCTCGCGAAGCTCCTTCTCGTCGACGCTCGCGCCCGCGCGGAGGATGACGTACGCGACGATGGCCTCGCCCTTGACGGGGTCCGCCTTGCCGACGACGGCGGCCTCGGCGACGGCAGGGTGCTCGACGAGCGCGCTCTCGACCTCCATCGTGCCGATGCGGTGGCCGCTCACCTTGAGGACGTCGTCCACGCGCCCGAGGACCATGATGTAGCCGCCGTCGCGGCGCGCGCCGTCCTTCGGGAAGTACGCGTCGGGGAAGCGCGACCAGTACTCGCTGACGTAGCGCTCCGGGTCGCGCCAGAGCGTGCGGAACATCGCGGGCCACGGCGTGCGCACCACAAGGTAGCCGCCGTGCGTCTCGTCCACGGGCCGCCCCTGCTCGTCCACCACGTCCATGTCGACGCCTGGGAAGGGGCGACCGGCGTAGCCGGGGCGCGTCGCGTCGATGCCCGGCAGCGTGGTGAGGAGGATCATGCCCGTCTCCGTCTGCCACCACGTGTCGACGATGGGGCAGCGCCCGCCGCCGATGACCTCGTGGTACCACATCCACGCCTCCGGGTTGATGGGCTCGCCGACGCTCCCGAGGAGGCGCAGCGACGAGAGGTCGTGCTTGCGCGGGTGCTCGTCCCCCCACTGCATGAACGCGCGGATGGCGGTGGGCGCGGTGTAGAAGATGGTGACCTCGTGCCGCTCGATGATGTCCCAGAAGCGGTCCTTCGCCGGCGCGTCGGGCGCGCCTTCGTACATGACGATCGTCGCGCCCGCGGAGAGCGGCCCGTACACGATGTACGAGTGGCCGGTCACCCACCCGACGTCGGCGGTGCACCAGTAGACGTCGTTCTCCTTGAGGTCGAAGATGTAGCGCGTCGTCGTGCTCACGCCGACGAGGTAGCCGCCCGTCGTGTGCAGCACGCCCTTCGGCTTCCCGGTCGTGCCGCTCGTGTAGAGCGTGAAGAGCGGGTCCTCGGCGTCCATCGGCTCCGGCTCGCACTCCGCGGGCTGCGCCGCGACGACGTCGTGCCACCAGAGGTCGCGCGGCGTCCATCGCACCTCGGCCCCCGCGCGCTTCCACACGACGACGCGCTCGACGCTCGGGCATCGCTCCACCGCCTCGTCGACGATGTCCTTGAGGCGCAGGAGGTTCCCCCGACGATACGACGCGTCCGCCGTCACGACGACCTTCGCCTCCGCGTCCTGGATGCGCGTCGCGAGCGCGCTCGCGCTGAAGCCGGCGAAGACGACGCTGTGGACCGCGCCGATGCGCGCGCAGGCGAGCATCGCGACGGCGGCCTCGGGCGCCATCGGGAGGTAGATAGCGACGCGATCCCCCTTGCCCACGCCGAGCGAGCGCAGCGCGTTCGCGAAGCGCGACACCTCCTCGAGAAGCTCCGCGTACGTGACGTCGCGACGCTCTCCAGGCTCCCCCTCCCAGCGGATGGCGACCTTGTCCCGCCGCGCGCCGCGCGCGTGCCTGTCCACGCAGTTGACGCTCGCGTTGAGCTTCCCGCCGACGAACCACTGCGCGTGGGGGAAGCGCCAGTCGAGGACCTTGTCCCACGGGCGCATCCAGCTCAGCTGGCGCGCCTCCTCCGCCCAGAAGGCCTCCGGGTCCGCGCGCGCCCGCTCGTAGACCGCGGGGTCGCGGACGTTCGCCTGCGCGGCGAACGCCGGGTCGGGCGGGAAGCGACGCCCCTCCTTGAGCAGCGCGTCGAGCGCGGTGGGCTCCGAGGCCATGCATCGACAGCCCTGCCGGGTCGCATACGTATTTCGTGAGGCAGGGGGCTCTCCCGCCGATGCGCGCGCTCCTCCTCGCGCTCCTTCTCGCGCCCGCCGCCTTGGGCCAGCCCGAGGTCGTGGACTGGGTGACCCTCGAGATCGAGCCGTTCCCGGAGCACGTGGAGCCGCTGCGCGAGCCCGTGGTCACGCGCTTCGTCGCGCGCGCCTCGTGCCTCCTCTCCGACGCATCGAGCGGCGGCCAGGTCACGATCATGTACCTCGTCGCGGAGGCTCCCGCCTGGAGCGCCGTCACGGTGTCGCCGGCGACGGACGTCAAGAGCGTCCAGGCGTGCGAGAACGGCTACGTCCGCTTCGAGGGCGTCGTGCAGGCCATCGCGACGGACCAGGCGCCCGGCTTCGTCGCCGCGCCCATCGTCCTCGAGGCCGTCGTCGGGGCGCCCGGGCGGCAGGAGACGGAGCGGGCCAGCGTGGACCTGACCGCGTCGTACTTCGGCGTGCTGGACGTCCAGCTCGACCACGCGCTCGCCTCGGTGCCCGCCGGACGGACGCACGAGTTCCCGGTCACGCTCGTCAACTTCGGGAACGCGCCGACGCGGGTGGACGCGCGCCTCACGCACGTGGACGACGGCCTCCGCGTCGAGCCGCCCGAGCGCGTGGCGCTCGCGAGCCGGCAGCACGGCTCGCAGCAGACGAGCGCGGTCGTCGCGTTCCGCGTGACCCCCGTCGAGGGCTCGGCCTTCACGAACCGCGCGCTCACGTTCAGCGCCGCCATCGAGAGCTACTACGCGCTCGACGACTCGTTCCGCGGCACGAGCTCGACCCTCTCTTTCCTCGTCACGGTCCTCGGCGGCGCGGCCTCAGCGGCCCAGAAGCTGCCCATCCCCGGCGCGCCGGCGCTCGCGCTTGTCGGCGCTCTGGCCTTCGTCGCGGCCGCCGCGCGCCGGCCCCTCCGGCCGTAGGCCCGCCTCGTGCACGGAGCGGATGTCGTCCTCGCGCCCTTGGCCGCCCCACTGCTCGTCGAGGCACGCGTCGGCGATGAGGCTCGTCTCGGCGTTGCCATCGAGCGCGAACTTCACGAGCTCGACCTTCACGCGCTCCTCGCCGATGGTCACCATGTTGAACGAATGGGGCATCTGGCGCTTGTTGGAGGAGAACGTGCCCGCGTGGGCGATGAGCGTCTCGTTGAGCTCCCACGCCCACGGCATGTGGCGGTGGCCGCCGAGGACGAGCGGCACCTTCCACTCGCTGAGGATCTTGAGGACGCCACCGGAGTCGCGGCAGATGTTCATCTCGCGGCCCGTGTTCGGGATGGGCACGAGGTGGTGGTGCAGGACGACGACGGGGAACTCGGCCTCGCGCAGGCGGTCGCGCAGCCATCCGCGCTGCTCGCGCCCCACCTCGCCGTCATCGAGGTCGGGCTGGCTGCTGTCGAGGACGATGAAGTCGACGTCCTTGATGCGCGTCGCGTAGTAGCGGTCGCGCCCGAGCATCTCCTCGTAGATGCGCCACCCCTCGCGGCGCGCGTCGTGGTTCCCGAGGCAGGTGACCTTCGGCGCGCGCAGCTCGTCGAGCCGCGGCACGATCTTCTCCCACTCGGCCCGCAGGCCCCAGTCGGTAAAGTCGCCCGAGATGAGCACCGCGTCGGGCCTCATCTCGTTCACGAGCTTGACGCCCGCGTCCCACCCCTCGGGCTCCCAGACGCCTCCGCCGGTGCAGTGGATGTCGCTGATGTGGGCGAGGCGCAGGCTCCGAGGCATCGATGGAGAAAGGACGCGCGCGTCGAAAAACGATGTCGCGTCCTCCTCGATGGCGGAGCGGGCCGCCTACTCGTCCGCGCTCTCCACCTCGCGGATGCCGCGCGTCACCATCTTGCGCGTGGGGCCGCCGTCGGGCTTGTCGAAGTCCATCCAGTCGACGCTCGGGCGCCCGTCCTGCCCCTCCGGCAGCCGATCCTCCATGTGCTCTTCCGCGTCGTGGCTCGCCGCCCCCTCCGCCGTCTCGCTTCGCGGGTGCGGCCACGTCGTCTTGTTCCCCTTCGCCGTCAGGCGCTCTCCTCCTTCTCCTCGTTGCCGCTCGGGCCCTTCGCCTGCTTCGCGTCGCCTGCGTCCACGTCGAGCCGCGGCGCGAGCTTCTCGTGCTGCGTGTCCTTCCAGACGGTGGGCGTGTCGGGGCTTTCGTCGGCCATGCCTGCGCGTGCGGCGCTCCCGAAGGAAGAACGCCCTCGCCCGCTCATCGTTGCGCGGTGGCCGGCAGCGGCTCGCCTCCTTCCGCGAGCGGGAACCGCAGCGTCGACCCCTTGGCGTGGACGTCGAGCGCGCCCGGCTCCGTCGGCGGCGTGAGCGCCCAGTCGGCGACGGCCGCGCCGCGAAGCTCGAGCGAGAGCACCGCGCCCTCCGCGAACACGTACTCGGTGGGCAGGAGCGGGATGCCGAAGTGCAGCCGCTCGCCCGGCGTCACCGGAACGTAGCGGTCGTGCCCCTGCCGGTGCGCGAGGTTGAACATGCCCCACGCGACGAGGCGCGTTTCGCCCTCCTTCGTCTCGCGGAGGTACGCCGCCACGTAGGCGTTCTGCGCGCGCTGCAGCGTCGCCTCGACGCTCACGACGGCGCTCCCCGCGAGGTGGAGGGGCGCGGCGAGCGGCTCGCTCTCCATCACGAGGCGCGTCGTGAGGAGCGGCGCGTCGCCAAGCGAGAGGGGCAGCGCGCCGCGGATCGGGTCCATGACGAGGGTGGCGGAGCCGCTGGCCTCCTCGGCCGCCAGCCGCCCTCGCACGGGGTCCAGATGGAGCGAGGCGACCTCGGGCGCGAGGGGCGGCCACGCGTCGGCGACGCGCTCGCGCCCGTCGTTCGTGACGACGCGCACGGCGGGGAGCGTCTCGAACCCGACGGGCTTCCCCTTCACGTGCTGGTCGAGCCAGAGAAGGAAGAGCGCCTCGTTGTCGGCGCGCGTCGGGTGCTGGTGGACCCAGTGGCCGAAGAGGCCCAGCTTGGGCGCCGTGATGGCGTTGAACCAGTCGGGGATGAGCGCGCTCTTCACGTTCGCGTCCTCGAAGCCCTCCGTGTAGAGCACGGCCGCGCGGACGTCGCCGGCGCGGGCGCTGAAGTTGCGCTCCGCGAAGAAGTCGTTGTAGAGCGCGCGCGGGTCGTTGGGGCGAGCAAGGACCGTCGGGTCGCAGAAGCCGTTGTCCGCGCGCTGCGCGAAGTAGGGGGTGCTCTCGATGAGCCAGGCGTAGTCGGCGGGCTCCGTGCTCCCCAGCGGCGGGAAGGGCATGCCCGCGCCCGTCTGGTAGTACGCGACGGGGCTGCCGGAGCCCTCGCCGTTGGGCACGCCTCCGAAGTGCCAGTCGTTGTACGCGTCCGTGACCGGGGCCACCGCGATGATGGCCTTGAGCGCCTCCGGCCCGTTCACGGCGGCCTCGACGGGCGTGGTGCCGACGTAGCTCTGGCCGTAGAAGCCGACGTTCCCGTCGCTCCACTCCTGCTTCGCCACCCACTCGACGAGGAACACCTGGTCGGCCTGCTCGTTCGGGCCCCACACCTCGACGCACCCTTCGCTGAAGCCGTAGCCGCGCACGTCGGCGTTCACGACGGCGTAGCCGCGCTCGGCCCAGTCGCGCGTGAAGTAGCTCCACATGGCGGGCATGCCGCTCGCGAGCCGGTCGTCGTGGTTGTACGGGCTCGACGCGAGGATGGTGGGCCACGGGCCCGGTCCCTTCGGGAGCGTGACCTCCACGTGCAGCGGGGTGCCGTCGAAGCTGGGCACCTTCAGCACCTTCGTCGGCTCCAGCTCGTGCTCGCGTTTCGAGAGCTGCGAGACGTCGAGCCGCGCGAGCGCGCCGTCGAGCGGCGTCGCGAGAAGCTCGACCTCCACCCGCCCCGTGGCGTCGGGCGAGAAGGCGCGCACCTGCCAGACCGCCGGCAGCGCGTCCACGAGCGTGACGCCCGTGCAGCTCCCGCGGCCGAGGACCGGCGCGTCCCACGCGTCGAGCGGCGCGAAGTTGCAGCGCCGGCGCAGCGTGTCCGCGTGGCGCATCGACACGGAGACCCCCGAACCCTCGGCGACGATGCCCGTGGCGCGCACAAGCGTCGTGCCTGGGGGGATCGTGATGTCGCGCTCGAAGGGGAGGTCGACCGCGTCGAAGACGAGGCGCAGCCCGCCCTCGACGGACTCCACGACCGCGCCCTCCGGCACCGCGTCGAGGCGGAGGTCCACGGGCAGCTCGTTCTGCGTGAGGCCGGGGACGACGCAGCCGGCGGAAAGGAGCGCGAGGACGACGCAAAGCGCGCGCATCGCCCTCTCGACGAGGAGCGGCTTCTTATCCTTTCGCGCGCCCGCATGCCCCGCACCTTATGCGGGTCCGACGCTTCGTCGTCGCGTGATCCTCGACTGCCACCTCCACATCAACGACTACACCGACGCCCCGGTGCCGCTGGAGGAGCGCGTGGCGAGCCTCACGGAGACCATGCGCGCGAACGGCGTGTCGAAGGGGCTCGTGCTCACGTCGTACCTCGCCAACAGCGCGCGCCCGCGCGTCGACCAGGTCGTGGAGGCGCTCCGCCCGCACGCGGGGCTCCACGTCGTGGAGGGCATCAGCCTCGCCGGCGGCGCCCCGCTGGACCTCGGGGCGACGGAGGAGCGGCTGCGCCGGGGCGACGTCGTGGGGCTGAAGCTCTATCCCGGCTACGAGCACTACTACCCGACCGACCGCCTCTGCGCGCCCGTCTACGACCTCGCGGCGAAGCACCGCGTCCCCGTCATGTTCCACTCGGGCGACACGTACACGAAGCGCGGGAAGCTGAAGTACGCGCACCCGCTCCTTCTCGACGACGTGGCGGTCGACAACCCCGACCTGCGCATCGTCGTGTGCCACCTGGGGAACCCGTGGTTCCGCGACGTGGCCGAGCTCATGTACAAGAACGACAACGTGCGCGCGGACATCTCGGGGCTCGTGCTCGGCACGCCCGAGGCGAAGTTCGAGACGTGGCTCGCCGTGCAGGTGCGCGACGTCATCCAGTACGCCGGCAACCCCGAGGACCTCCTCTTCGGCACCGACTGGCCCCTCGTCGAGATGGCGCCCTACCTCCGCTTCGTGCGCTCGCTCGACCTCGAGGAGGAGCACGAGCGGATGCTTCTCCACGACAACGCCGCGCAGTGGTTCCGCCTCGACGAGCACGAGCGACGGAGGGCCGGCTGATGCCCATCAAGTACCGCCACATGCGCGCTTCGGACATCCACGCCGTGCAGGCGCTGGAGGCCGCGGCCTTCCCCGGCATCCCGCCGGACAAGTACTGGAAGGACGAGATGCTCGAGGCGCACGTGCGCATCTTCCCCGAGGGGCAGTTCGTCGCGGAGATCGACGGCTGGATCGTCGGCAGCGCGACGTCGCTGCGCGTGCCGCTCGCGCGCGCGCTCACGCCGCACAAGTGGACGGAGATCACCGGCGGCGGCTACCTCACGACGCACGACCCCAACGGCGACGCCATCTACCTCACCGAGATCATGGTGCACCCGGACGCGCGCCGGAGCGGCGTCGCGAAGCGCCTCTACCAGATGCGCAAGGACCTCGCGCGCAGCCTCAACGTGCGCGCGCTCGTCTCGGGCGGGCGCATCCCCGGCTACGACAAGTACGCGGACAGGATGAGCGCCGTGGAGTACGTGAAGAGCGTCCTCGCCGGCGACCGCGGCGACCGCACGCTCTCGGCGCAGCTCTCCGCGGGCTTCAGCGTCGCGGCCGTGATGGAGAACTACATCACGGACCCGAAGTCGCGCAACCACGCGACGCTCATCCTCTGGTGGAACCTCGACTGGCGCCCGTGACGGCGCCGCCGGACCCGCTCACCGCGGGGGCACGGGGAACGCGGGGACGCGCGGGGTCGCCGGACCCGCTCACCGCGGAGAACGCGGAGCTCGCGGAGGACGCGCGGAGTCCTCTTCGGGTTCTCGGGTCCTCGGGTCTTCCCGCGAAGCGGCCGTGGCGTGCGAGGGAGGCAGCGACGCGCTCGCGCCGCTCACCGCGGAGGACCCGGAGCGTGAGGAGGACGCGCGGGGGCGCGCGGGGTCGCCCAGACCCGCTCACCGCGGAGAACGCGGAGCTCGCGGAGGACGCGCGGAGTCCTCTTCGGGTCCTTGGGTCCTCGGGTCCTCAAGTCTTCCCGCGAAGCGGGCGTAGCGTGCGAGGGAGGCAGCGACGCGCTCGCGCCGCTCACCGCGGAGGACGCGGAGCGCGCGGAGTAAGCTTCGCGCGTTGCTCAAAGGCTTCCGCCAAAATCCACGAGCACCCGGCTCGAGGTGGCGGCTTCGAGGGAGAACAAGCATGACCCGAGTTCTGTGGATCAGCGTCGGCCTCGTCGCGACGGTGCTGGCGGCGGCCGCGCCGCACGCCGCCGCGACGCGCGGCCCGAGCTTCGAGCTGGAGACGAAGGCGGACCTGCAGGTGGAGGCGCGTGCCGACGCGCGCTACCGCTACACGTGGGACTGGGGGGACGGCGAGACGAGCGTGGGCGCGCGCGCCCGCCACACGTACGAGCGCCCCGGCGTCTACACCGTCGTGATGGTCGCGGTGGACGACGCTGGCCGCGAGTACCGCCGCGCGCGCGAGGTCGAGGTCCGCGCGGCCCCCTCGGCGTCAGCGTCGGCGTCCGCCTCGTCCTCGTCCTCCTCCTCGTCCTCCTCGTCCTCGTCCGAGTCCTCGTCCTCGTCCTCGTCGGAATCCTCGTCCTTCGCCGGCTGGCTCGACCTCCGCATCGACGGCCCCCGCGTGCGCGTCGAGGCGGAGAGCGAGGCGCGCGGCCGCTACGAGTGGGACTGGGGCGACGGCCACCGCTCCCGCGGCCGCCACGCGACCCACGTGTACGCGGAGCCGGGGACGTACGAGGTGACGCTGAAGGTCACGCACGCCGACGGCTCGTGCTCGTACGAGCGGCGCACGGTCCTTGTCCGCGGGGAGGCGGAGGCGCGGCACGAGACGCGGGCGCGCGGCTCGGGTCTTGGCGTCTCCGTGAGCGTGGCGCTGGGGGACGACGACCGGCCCTCGCAGCGCGCGCGCGACGAGCGCCACGAGTGGCGCAGCGAGAGCCGCGTGAGCTCGTCGTCGCACGCGCACCACGAGGTGCCCGGCGCGGGCGTGCCCCTGGTCGCGCTCGCGCTTTCGGGCGTCGCGCTCCTCGCGCGGCGGCGCTGAGCCTACGCGAGGGGCGAGAGCGGCAGCCAGAGCTGGCCCGCCCGCTCGCCGTCGAGGAGCGCGCGGATGGACGCGCGGTCGAAGACGGGCACGGCGCCGCCGTCGTAGCTGCGCAGGACGAGCCGCAGCTTCGTGCCGGCGTCGAAGACGTCCTCCTGCGGGTACATCTCGAGCGTCACGGGCGTGGGCACGCCGGGCACGAGGCGCGCCGGGCGGTCGAGGCCGTCGCGGTAGGTCGGGTTGAGGTAGCCGTGGTTCTCGCGGACCCAGCGCCCGTCGCTCTCGCGCTCGAGGATCGCCACGAGGTGCACGTCGTCCGCGCTGCTCACGAGGGTGAGGTTGAGCGTCGGCGTGCCGCTCACGTGGAGGGGCGCGTCGAGGGGCGGGAGCTCGAGGACCACCTGCTCGTCCTCGCCGAGCATCCGCGGGTCGAGGCGGCCGGGGACGGCCTCCCAGCCGATCTCGCCCGAGGGCGCGTCCGTCATCGTGAGCCCCGCGGGCGTGAGGTTGAGCGCGAGCGGGCGCGCGTCGAGCGGCGGCCACGTGGCGTAGACGCGCCACTCGCCGTCCGTGCCCTGCACGTAGGCCTTGTCCGCGTCGAAAAGGCCGGTGCGGGTGCCGCGGAGCGTCTCGTCGAAGAAGGCGGCGACGAGCTCCCACCACTTGCCGTAGGCGCTCTCGGCGTCCTCGGGAAACTGGTGCCCCCACTGGCCGGCGATGAGCGTCTTGCGGACGGCGAGGTCGTTCCAGTAGGTCGCGATGTGGTCGGGCTTCACGTTCCAGTCCGCGAGCCCCTGCGCCATGAGCACCGGGACCTGCACCTGGTCGACGCGCGGGCGGAGATTGCGGTCGGCCCACCAGGGCGTGTAGGCGCCCGTCTGATCGAGCTGCACCGTGAGGTGCGTGGCCTGGTCGCACTCGGCCGCCTCGACGAGCTGGCGCGTCGCCCAGTTCTCGAGCTGCGGGTTGAGCGTGGGCGCCGCCGCGTACGCGTTGTACGCCGAGTTCGTCGTGAGGTGGTTGATGTAGGGCACGCCGCCCTTGTGGTGGTAGTGGTAGAAGCTCGTGGACGCCACGACGGGCACGACGCCGCCCAGGTGCGGGTTGTTCGCGATGGCGGCGATGTGCGACGTGCTCCCCGGATAGCTCGCGCCGATGAAGCCCACCTTGCCGTTCGACCACGGCTGCGTGCCCAGCCACTCCGTGAGCGCGTAGGCGTCCTCGATGTCGAGCTGGCCGCGCAGGTCCATGCACCCGCTGGAGTCGCCCGTGCCGCGCACGTCCGCGTAGGCGAAGGCGAAGCCGCGGCGGACAAGCTCCTCCACGAAGGCGTCCTCGCCAAGCGGCCCGGCGCCGGGGCCGAACGCGACCGGCTCGACGGCGGTCGAGCGCGACGGGAGGCCGTTGTAGGGCGTGAACTCTACGATGACGGGCACGGGCTCGTCCGTCGCGGGGCGCACGAGGCGGGCGTGGATGAGGACGTTCGCGCCGGCGGGCATGGGGACGAGGACGCTCTCCTCGAGGAGCGCGAGCGAGAGGTCGGGCTTGGGGACCTCGTACGCGACGGGCGGGAGCGTCGAGGCGGGGTCGAGCTCCGCGGCGGGGGTGGCGCAGCCGGCGACGAGGAGGACGGCGAGCACGAGGAGCGCGCGCATGCGTCGGCCAGCGGCTGCGGCTACTTGGCCTTTGTCGGCGTCGCGTTGTCCGTTCACTCCGCGTCGTTGAAGACGCCGACGCCGGCCGGCGCCGCGCCCACGCCCGACGTCGTGACGAGGCGCACGCCGTTGCCCCGGCCTGGGAAGCCCCCGTAGTCGTCGACGCCGCCCAGCTCCCAGAAGGTGCCGAAGGCCGCGATGGCGTCGATGTGGCCGAGCGCCTGCGCGTCCACGTCGTAGCGGTCGTTCCCGGCCGCATCGACAAAGAGCGACGCGCCCTGGATGACGGAGGCGCCCATCGCGAGCCGCTCGGTGGCGTCGCAGCGGCCGCGGTCGACGTTCCAGATGCCGCCGACGGGGCTCTTCATCTCGTGCACGTCGTCGCCGCGGAGGTCCACCTGCACGCCCACGCCTTGGAGAACGGACGAGCCTTGCGCGGAGCGGATGGCGGTGTAGCGGTCGTCCCCGTCCGCGTCGAAGAGCACGCCCACGCCCGAGACGTGGCCGTTCCCCTGCGCGAGCGTCTTCCCGCGGTACTGGTCGTTGCCGGCGAGGTCGACGAGCATCCCGATGCCGCCCGAGCCGGAGCCCTGGACAACGATGCGGCGGATGAGCGGCCCGTTCGTGCACAGGTGGTCGCGCGAGCCCCCCTTGCGGCTGGGCTCCTTGTAGACGCCGTACGTGTCGTCCCCTGCGACGTCGATGGCGAGCGTGGCGGTGTACGACTCGGCCGCGTCCTCGTACTCGCCGCCCATCGTGAGGCCCGTGAAGGGGATCTGCGGTCCGAACGTGGACGAGTCGCCGAGGATGAAGCCGCGGCCGAAGAGGATGCTGCCGCCGGCATTGTTGTCGTACACGTCGTTCCCACCGAGGTCGATGCTGAGGACGTAGTCGTGCGGGAACACGTTGCTCACGCCCAGCGGGTCGATGCCGAGGACGGGGAAGATGTCGACCAGGGGCGCCGGGGCGAGCGTCGAGGCGTGCGCGGCGGGCGGCGCGAGCTCGCGCGCGAGCGCCTGGAGCCTCGGGGTCGCGGCGTCGACGGCGCCGGCGAGCCGCATGGCCGCGACCCGCACCCGCGCCGCGTCGATGCGCGCGAGGAGGGCGAGCGCCTCGGGCGTGGGCTCGTCCGCGTCGGCGAGCGCCGCGATCTCGGCGTTGGTCACGCCGGCGTAGGCGGCGTCGCGCTCGGCGGCCGCGTCGAGGAGCGCCGCGAGAAGGTCGGCCGCGACGTCGGCGAGCCGCGGGTCGAGCGCCTCGAGCGCGCGCAGCTCCGTCGGGTCGCGCGCGACGCCGAGGCGCGCGTCCGCCTGCGCCACGAGCTCCGCGAGCGTCGCCGTCCGCGGCGCGGGCGCGGCGGGCGCGAGGCCGGTGGCCATCCGCAGCGCCTCCGTGACGCTGGTGGGCGCCGCGGGGTCGGCGGCCGCAGGCGCGAGGGAGAGAAGAAGGACGCTCAACGCGACGGCGCTCGCCCGGACGTGCAGGTGTCTGCCTCCGGGCGGAGGAGCCGCGTGGGCGGGGAAGAAGGCTCCGCCGAGAGCGTCTGCGCCGGCCGGGCCTCGGCCTCAGCCTCGGCCTCGGCCCGAGCCTCGGCGTCCGCGTCGGCCTCGGCCTCGGCCTGGGCCTCGGCCCGCGCCTCGGCCCGCGCCCGACTCAGCGGAGCGCCTTGCGCAGCGTGTCCGCCAGCTTCTGGTAGTGCTGCGCGACCATCGCCTCGGGTACGCCGGCGGCGCGGGCGACCTCGTCCTTCGCGAGCTTCTGGCCTTCCCACTGGGCGCCCACGATGAGGGCGGCCGCGGCGACGCCGCGCCACTCCTCCTCGGGCGCGGTGGGGTTCGCGAGGGCGAGGGCCTTGAGCGCGTTCGCCTGGACGCGGGGCGAGGCGCTGATCTCCTTGGCGAAGCGGGGCACGAAGTGCTCGGCGGGCATGCAGCGCCCGCTCGGCCCTTCCGGGGGAAGCCCTTGTCGGGGGGCGCCCTGGGCCCCTCGGCCCCTCGCGCGCTCGCGTCGGCTGCACGTCCGTCAACGTGATGCACCCTCCGCCCGTAGGCGCGAGCTGGCTGGAGGAGCCACCATGCCGGAACGACTCGACCTGCGGACCCTGAACGCCCTCGAACACCAGCTCGCCGAGCAGTTCGGCCCCCTCTCCCGCTTCGGGCTGCCCGTGCCCCTGCCGGCCGGCATCATGGCGGAGGCGGGGAAGCTCGTGCTCGCCCTCGCGTCGGCGGACGGGGAGCTTTCCCCTCGCGAGCGCGAGACGTACCTCTCCATCCTGCGAAGCTACGGCGCGCCCGACGCGGACGTGGACGCGCTGCGCGCGTTCGTGCCCGGCCCGATGGTCGTCGAGCGCGTCGTCGGCGGCCAGAAGCCGTCGTTCCTGCGCTGCCTCGTCTACGACGCCATCCGGACGGCGCGCGTGGACGGGTTCGCGGAGAAGGAGCGGACGGCGACCGTGCGCATCGCGCAGCGGCTCGGCCTCGAGACGGGGCTCGTGACGGCCATCGAGTCGCTCCTCGTGGTCGAGGACGCCACGCGGCGCGCGCGCCACCGCCTCCTCCTCACGCCCGAGGTGGGGTCGATGCCCCGCGAGCTCCTCTCCCGCATCGGCCGCGCGGTCCTCATCGTGGCCGCCTCGGACGGCGAGCTCACCGAGCCCGAGATGCGCTGGTTCGTCGGCCACATGAAGGCGAGCGGGGCCCCCGACGACCTCGTCGAGGACTTCCTCAAGTTCGACCCGCGCTTCGCGCAGCTCTCGGACGTCCTCGACGAGCGGCTCCGCCCCTTCGCGCGCACGATCGTCTTCGACGCGCTGCGGACGGCGCGGGCGGACGGCGTCTCCCTGCGGGAGCGCGTCATCGCGGAGCGCACGGCGGAGCAGCTCCGGCTGGACGCGGGTCTTGTCGCCGCCATGGAGAACCAGCTCGAGGTGGAGACGGCAGTCCGCGAGGCGCGGCTGCACCTCCTCGCGCCGCTGCGGTGAAATCCCTCGGAAAACAAGCGTGCACTCGCAACGGACCCCGCGAATCTAAGTGCTCCTCGCGTGTTACGCCCCGCGGAGAACGCGTTTCCCATGCCCAAGACCGCCAAGACCACCGACATCGTCGAAGTCGTCGCGAAGAAGACCGGCCTCTCCCCCAAGCAGTCCCGCGAGGCCATCAAGACCACCTTCGAGACGGTCGCCACGCTCCTCAAGAAGAACGACCGCGTGAGCATCACGGGCGTCGGCGTCTTCTCCAAGACGGTCAAGCCCGCGCAGAAGGGCGGCCAGAAGGCGAAGAACCCCTTCACGGGCGAGGAGTACGTCACGAAGCCCAAGCCCGCCTCGACGAAGGTCAAGTTCCGCGCCGGCAAGGGCTTCAAGACGGCCCTCGGCGCGAAGTAAGCGCGCCACCGCGCGACCTCTTTTTCTCGCTATCCTCAAGCCGCGTCCGAGCGTCAGCGCCGCGTGCCGCTCGGCCGCCTCTCGCGCGCCATCGACCGCCTCATCGACCGCGGCCAGGGGCTCGACGCGCGCGGCGACCCGTACGCCCCGCCCCTCGAGCCGGCCGAAGTGGAACGGCTGCTCGCGACCGTCCGCGCCGCGCGCTTCGCCGAGGCCGCGCCGCCCTTCGCCGCGCCCGTCGCGCTGGACGGGACCTCGAGCGCCGTGGGCGCGTGGCTGCGCCCGCCCGCGCGCGGAAGCGCGTGGTGCATCCTGTCGCTCCCCTACGGCGGCTTCGCCCGACCCGACGACCTCGGCCTCTACAATCTCCACGCGCGGGCGCTGCTCGCGAAAGGCTTCGGCGTCGCCGCGCCCGAGATGCCTTACCACGGCGCGCGCGCGATGCCCGGCCGGCGCAGCGGCTGGGGGTTCGTCCGCGCCGACCTCGGCCACACGACGCGCGCGTGCGCCGCCGCGGCCGCGGACGTCTCGGCCCTCGCGCGCCACCTGCGCGAGGTCCGGGGCGCGCAGCGCGTCGTGGGCCTCGGCATCTCGCTGGGAGGGAACGCGCTCGGGCTCGCGGCCGCCATGGGCGCGCCGGTGGAGCGGCTGGCCTTCCTCGCCGCGGTCGACAATCCCGTCTCCTTCTATCGCACGGGCGAGAACCGCGAGGCGCGGCGACGGACGCTCGCGGCGGCGGGCGTCACGCTCGACGACGTGGGGCGCGCCTTCGAGCCCGTCTCGCCTTCGACGTACCCGCCGCCCGCTCCCGCGCTCTTCGCCGTCCCGCGCCACGACCTCGTCGTCCCCGCCTCGACGCAGGAGGCGTGGCGGGCCGCCTGGCGCGGCGAGCGTCTCGACCTCCGCTGGGAAGGGCACGGGGTGGCGCTCGCGAGCCCGCTCGCCGCGCGCCGGATCGCCGCCTGGCTCGCGCGCGGCGTTCGGTGAAGGGCCAACGATACCGAGGATGAGAAGGACCCCGCCGTCCACTCCATCCTCATGCGACACGCCACCACCGGCATCGCCCTGCTCGCCAGCCTGCTCCTCTTCGCCGCCCCCGCGTCGGCGGTGTACGTCGTGACGCCGCTGCGCGCCTTCGCGTCCGACAACGCCATCGACGCGGGCGACACCGTCGACGTCACCATCGAGCCCGAGAACGAGACGATGGCCGCCGAATGGCGCGACCGGCTCGTGCGCGTCTACTACGCCTACGACACCGCGGAGTCGGACGAGCCGGACGCGCCGACGTCGGACGAGACGTACCGCCGCGTCCACCTCCAGGACCTCACGCTCGACGGCGACGCCCGCGGCTCGTTCCGCTGGACCGCGCCCGAGGAGACGGACGCGCGCAACGTCGCGCTCCGCATCGAGTCGGAGGACGGCGAGCTTCTCGCTCTTGTCGACATCGCCGTCGGCGACGCGCCGCCGGTCATGCGCATCCTCGCCGGCGGCGACGGCGGCGCGCCCGAGCCGGTTCCCATCGACGAGGGGAACGAGGGCACGCCGCGCGACGACGCGGCCGTCGAGAGCGGCGGCAACGAGAAGAACGTGCCCTCGGCCGGCGCCCTCGCCGCGCTCGCCGCCGTCGGCCTCGCCGCCGTCGCGCTGCGCCGCCGCGGCTAGGCGCCAAACGCCAAGCGCCGGCGCGCGCCTGCCGCCCGCGTGCAGGTCGCGCTCCTCCACGCGGCGACGGCGGCCGTCGTCGCCGGCCTCTGGATCAGCGCCGCGACCCTTCTCGCGGAGCGGCTGGGAACGCGCGCCGGCGGCCTCGTCGGGAACCTCCCGTCGAACATCCTTGTCGCGCTCGTCTTCGTCGCCCTCACGCAGGGCGTGGGGTTCGTGGCGCGCGCGACGCTCGCCGTGCCCATCGGCATGAGCATCGACGCGCTCTTCCTCGTCGCCTTCGTCCTTCTTCTCCCGCGCGGGCTCCCGCTCGCCGTCGCCGGCTCGCTGGCGCTGTGGCTCGCGCTCGCCCTCGTGGCGCAGCAGGTGGCCTACGAGGCGCTCGCGGGAAGCCTCCTCCTCTTCGCGCTCGTGACGGCCGGCTCGTTCTGGATCCTCGAGCGCCGCGTGCGCAGCGTCCCAGGCACGCGCCGGCCCTACGGGCCGCGGGAGGTCGCGTTGCGCGCCGCCTTCGCCGGCACCGTCGTCGGCGGAACGGTCCTCCTGGCGGGGCTGCTGGGCGCCTACTGGACGGGCCTCCTCGGGACGTTCCCCGCCGTCCTCCTCTCGACGCTCGTCATCCTGGCGCGCAAGCAAGGCGCGGACTTCGCGCGCGCGACGGGCAAGGTCCTCGTCCTCGGCTCCACGAACATCGTCGTGTACGCGCTCGTCGTGCGCTGGGCGTATCCGGCGCTCGGCGTCGCGTGGGGAACGCTTCTGGGTCTCGCCGCGGCGCTTGCGTGGGTCGCCATGCTGCGCCCGCTGCTGCGCCGCGTCTCGTGATTACTGCCCCTGCTCCTGCTCCTTCTTCTGCGCGCCCTTCTGGAGCTTCACCGCGTCCTCCGGGTCGAGGGGCGGGTTGCGGGGGTCGCGCGTGTTGTCCTCCGTGTACGACGGCGTCTTCTTCATCGGGCCTCCCTTTTTCGCGAGCCGACAAGAAGGGACCCGCCGCGTCGTCGATTCAACGGACAAGGAGCCGCGCCGCGCGGCCGCCCCTCGCCTGCACGCGCGCGACGATGTACGCTCGCTTCCCGACGCCGACCAGCACGAGCCCGGAGCGCTCGACGCGGCACCAGAGAAGGCTCTCCTCTTCCGCGGCGAAGAGGTCGTCGTCCTCCACCGCCTCGAGCATCGCATGGATGGAGGCGCGCACGCTCGCCTCGCCGCCGCGCGCGAACCCGATGCCGAAGAGCGCGCTGCGCCGCCGCAGCATCGGCGCGAGCCCTTTCGCCGCCCGCGCCACCGCGCGCCTGTCCACCTTCTCGAGCCGAGGCATACGGCGCGCATGGGCGTCGGAGGCTTGGGCTTTGCCCGGGCTTCACGACAGGGAGGGCGCGCCGGAGATACCCGGCTTACCCGCGAGCCAGCCGCAACGGGTTTTCCGCAGGCGGGACGACGCGCGCTGGAGTTCCCATGGCGAGAACAGACGTCGACAAGCCGAACCAGAAGGTCGAGAAGGCGCTCGCGAGCCTGCCGGTCGGGACGGAGGATTTCCTCGAGATCCTCCTCAACCACGCGCTCGAGGCGGAGGGGAACTTCCTCTCGCTCTACGACGTGTGCATCCGCAAGGTCGGCGACAAGGAGATCAAGGGCAAGCTGGAGGAGTTCCGCGGCGACCACGAGGGGCACGTGCGGGAGATCCGCGGCCTCCTCGACCAGGTGGGCGCCGCCACGTTCGTCGCCGAGCTCCAGCCGACGCCGCTCGCGCGATCGATCGCGCGCACGCTCGAAGAGGCCCCGACGGACGCGGCGCTTCTCACGGCGTTCCTCGCGACGGAGGACTTCTCGCGCCGCTTCTACCAGTGGGCCGCCGTCGTCGGAGGGCCCGAGCCGCTCGTGCGCGTGGCGGAGAGGGCGCTGCGCGACGAGGAGCGGCACTACCGGTGGACCGCGAAGCACCTCGGCATCGGCGACGAGGCCTGAGCCGACCTCGCGCGGCCTACGCCGCGCGCTCCTCCTTCTTCTTCTCGGGCGGACCGCCGCTTGCGCGCAGCATCTCGACGATGGCGTCGTTGAACGCCGGGATGTCGTCGGGCATCCGGCTCGTGACGAGGTTCTTGTCCACCACGACCTCCTCGTCCACCCACTGCGCCCCCGCCCGCTCCAGGTCCTTGCGGATGGCCGGCCACGACGTGAGGCGCCGCGACGCCCGCGTCCGCGAGAAGCCACGGGCCGTGGCAGATGACGAACGTCGGCTTCCCCGCCTCCACGAACGCGCGCACGAGGTCGAGGTGCCGCTGCGAGCGCCGCATCGCGTCCGGGCTCGCGAGGCCGCCGGGGACGAGGAGCGCGTCGTAGTCCTCCACCTTCGCCTCCTCGAGGAGACGGTCCCCTTTCGTCCCCTCCGCGGCGTCCAGGTGCTTCACGCCCTTGATGCGCTCGAGGTGCTCCTCGTCCTCGGCGAGCACCTCCACCGTGGCGCCGGCCTCCCGCAGCGCCTTCACGGGCTCGTCCAGCTCGACCTGCTCGAATCCATCGGAGACGATGACCGCCACTCGCTTTCCTGCCATGCGTGCCGCGCGACGCGGCGCTGGGGAAAACGCGTTTTCGCCGGCGCATCGAAAGCCGGCGCGCGGCTCACGTGGGTGTGACGCCTTCCTCCGTCTCCTCCACCCGCGCGGCCGCCTTGCGCGACGCGCGCCCCTGCCCGTCCGCCAGCGCGTTCCCCTCTCGCTTCTCCGGCTGCTCGACCATCGCGGCGCATGGCGCGCGGCGCCGGCATCCGGCTTCGCGCCGCGTCCTCGATGCGCGCGCGGTTATGCGTGGTCGCGGCCTTGCCCGACGCGCATGGCCTACGAGCTCACGATCACGATCAAGGGCGGAACGGTGGAAGTCGAGGCGGAGACGCCGGCGCAGCTCGAGCGGCGCGTCGCCGCGCTCGACCTCCGCCGCCTGGAGGAGGTCATCCAGCAGGCGCGCGTGGGGCGGCAGCCGGCGAAGCGCGCGCGGCGCGCGTGAGGCGGAAGCTTCCACGAGCCGGACGGCTGCGCGTGCGTCACGACTAAGCCGTGTCGCGCGGCTCGCCGCGCATGCTTCCCGTGTGGACCCTCGCCGCCGCGCTCGCGCTCGCCGCGCCGCTCGCGACACCCCCGACGCACGCGCAGGCCCTCGAGATCGACATCCTCGAGGCGTACCTCGCGGAGCACGACGCGCTCCCCGCCACGCCCCACTGCGCGCGCAGCCACGGCTACGCGCTCACGCCCGCCGGCCCCGTGCGCTCCCCCGCCGGCCCGACGAACGGCGTGCTCGACGAGCACTTCTCCTTC
>DASRYU010000014.1:0-8846 GCA_035687045.1 Thermoplasmatota archaeon
CTTCCGCTGTCGCAAGTGCCGCGTTCTTACGGGGGCGCCGGCATCGCCGCGGCGTGCCCGACCCGGTGATCCGCGTGCGCGGCGTCCGCAAGGCGTTCGGCAAGGTGCAGGCGCTGCGCGGCGTCGACCTCGACGTCGAGCGCGGGACGATCCTCGGCCTCCTCGGCCCCAACGGCGCTGGCAAGACGACGCTCGTGCGCATCCTCGCGACGCTTCTCCGCCCCGACGCGGGCGAGGCCAGCGTGGCGGGCTTCGACGTCGCGCGCGACGCGGCGCGGCTGCGGCACGTCGTGGGGCTCGCGGGCCAGTACGCGGCCGTCGACGAGCACCTCACGGGGCGCGAGAACCTCGTGATGGTCGCGCGGCTCAACCACCTGCCCAAGCGCGAGGCGGAGCGCGTGGCGGACGACCTCCTCGCGCGCTTCGGACTCGCCGACGCGGCGGGGCGGCAGACGCGCACCTACTCGGGGGGCATGCGGCGACGCCTCGACCTCGCGGCGAGCCTCGTCGCGAACCCGCAGGTCCTCTTTCTCGACGAGCCGACCACGGGGCTCGACCCGCGCTCGCGCCTCGCGCTCTGGAGCATCATCGAGGAGCTGCGCAAGAACGGCATGACGATCCTTCTCACGACGCAGTACCTCGAGGAGGCGGACCGGCTCGCCGACCGCATCGTCGTCGTCGACCACGGCGTCATCATCGCCCAAGGCACCGCGCGCGAGCTCAAGGGCAAGGTGGGCGGCGACGTCGTCGAGGTGGCGCTCGCGGACCTCGACACGCTCCGGCGCGCGCTCGACGCGCTGCGCGACCAGGGCGCCACGGCGGACGAGGCGAAGCTCCGCGTCTCCCTCCCCGCACCCGAGGGCTCGCGCACGCTCGCCGACGCCATCCGCCGCCTCGACGCCGCGCAGGTGCCGCTCGCGGACATCTCGCTTCGCCGCCCCACGCTCGACGACGTCTTCCTCGCCGTCACCGGGCGCGCCGCGACCGCCGACGAGGAGGCGAAGGCGTGAGCGAGGCCACCTTCGGCACGCGCGTCGGGTACGCGCTCAGCGACACGCTGCTCATGACGAAGCGGAACCTGATGCACTACGTCCGCGTCCCGCAGCTCATCGCGTTCGCGGTCATCCAGCCCATCATGTTCACCGTCCTCTTCGTCTACGTCTTCGGCGGCGCCATCCAGACGGGCGTCTCCTACGTCGACTTCCTCATCCCCGGCATCATCATCCAGACCGTCATCTTCGGCTCGATGCAGACGGGCATCAACATCGCGGAGGACATGCAGAAGGGCGTCATGGACCGCTTCCGCTCCCTCCCCATCGCGCGCGGCACGGTCCTCGCGGCGCGCACGCTTTCCGACCTCCTGCGCCACACGCTCGCCGTCCTCATCATGGCGGGCGTGGGCTACCTCATGGGCTACCGCTTCCACGGGCTCCCGGGCGACGCCGCGCTCGCGCTCGCGCTCACGCTCCTCGTGGGGCTCGCGTTCAGCTGGATCGCCGCCTGCATCGGCCTCTTCGTGCGCGACACGCAGACCGCCGAGATCGCCGGCTTCACCTGGATCTTCCCCGTCGTTTTCGCCTCGAGCATCTTCGTGCCCGTCGCGACGATGCCCTCGTGGCTCCAGGCGTTCGCGGAGCGCAGCCCCATCACGCTCGCCGTCGACGCGGTGCGCGGGTGGTCGCTGGGCCGCCCCGACTTCGACGCCGCGCTCGTCGCCACGCTCTGGTGCGCGGGCCTCATCGCCGCCTTCGCCTCGCTCGCCGTCTGGCGATTCCGGCGCCTGGCGTGAGGCCGCGAGGTTCTTGAGGGGCGGCCGCCTCTCGCGAACACCAGCCCCGGGTCCGTGGGGTAGCTTGGTATCCTTGGTGGTTTGGGACCACTCGACCTCGGTTCAAATCCGAGCGGACCCATCTTGCTCGCGCCGGGGCCTCGCGAGGGGCCCAGCCACGAAAGCCCAGCCTGTCGCGGCAGAATGGCTATGAGCCCCTCGTGCGCATCCCGCGCGCGAGGCTCGCCATGCCGCGCCACGTCCTTCTCGCCCTCGCCCTCGTCTCGCTCGTCGCCGTCCCCGCCGCCTCCTCGGCGTGGCGGGTCGGAGGAAGCTACGAGCCCGACACGTCCTACGACAGCGAGACGTGGATGTGGCCGGACGCGCCGCCGGTGGGCGAGCAGCGCATCTACTTCAACGCCATCACGATGAGCCACGAGACGTTCGCGGGCGCGAACCTCAACGTGGGTCTCCTCGGCACGCGCAACGAAGCGCCCGCCGACGAGTACCACGTCGCCATCCTCGGCGTGTGGGTCGACTGCAACGGCGACGGCTACATCGGCGCGGCCGAGCACGCGCTGCGCGAGTACCCCGCGTCGCTTCTCGCGAGCGAGGCCGCCTGCCCCGCGCTCACCGGCGCGCACAACGCGTGGACGGCCGGCGCGCACAACTACAACGGCTGGGTCAGCGAGTACGTCCCCATCGCGCGCGAGCCCATCCCGACCGCCGACCGCCGGGTCTACCGCGACGACGCCGCGATGGTGTGGGGCGACTACCACCGCCCCGACGAGAAGCCGTACCACCGCTCGTGCACGCTCGTCCCCCACCCGCGCGGCACGTTCGCCACCACCGGCGGCGTGATGAACCTCGTCGAGTGCCGCTTCGAGCAGAAGGGGCTCGACGGCCTCGGCACGTTCAACCAGGCCATGGGCGAGATCGGCGACCCGCTCGGCCTGCGCTTCGGCGACGAGGACGACGCGCGCACCGGCACGCTCGGCCGCCTCACGCTCGGCGGCGCCGAGGACAGCGCCCGCAGCCCCGCCACGGTGTGGGACTGCTCGCGCCGCACGAACATGGGCGAGCTCCTCAACACGACGCCGCTTGGCCCCGTCGCGCCCAACTTCGTGCGCAACCTCGCGGTCACCGAGGTGCGGCCGGCGCTTGGCGACACCTCCAACCCCTCCGCGGCGGCCTTCGTGAACCACACGTACGAGGGCGGCCCCCTCGACGACTGCGACCACTCCAACGACGACGGCCGCGACGTCTACGACTGGCCCCTCGAGTCCGACTTCAGCGGCGTCGACCCGAACAACAAGACGGAGGCCGACTGGAACTTCCGCTACGAGAGCGGCAGCCGCGGCGTCCTCGCCACGCTCCTCGGCGCGCGCGACCCGCTCTTCGGCTCGAGCGGCGTGCCCGGCGCGGACCTCGGCATCGGCTGGACGGGCTTCCTCTACAGCGGGTGGTTCAGCGACTCCACGTGGTCGAGCAAGGTGGGCCCGAGCCTCGTGCGCGCCAACCTCACCGACGCCGGCTTCGCGCCCGCCTACTGGCTCACGTTCTACGGCTTCGTCGGCGAGAACACGACCGAGCGCGGCTTCGCCCGCACGCCCGGCAGCGGCGTCTACGGCTCGTGGCACTGCGGCTCGGCGACGAGCGGCGTGAAGAACGGCTGGAACTGCGACGCGTCCGCGTGGTACACGAACCCCAACGGCGTCCCGTACGTCGAGGAGTACCCGCTCGCCCGGCCGGGCCAGACGTACCTCTTCCGCGACGTGGACTGCTACGACGGGAGCAACGAGCTCGGCATCCCCCTGGGTACGGCGGCCTACGGCCCCGCCCCCTGCGCCTGAGCCACGGAAGCCGAGCCGGTCGCGCGAGAATGGCTATAGGCTCCCCCCTGGATGAGGGGGCAGTTAGGGAGGCCTGTCAGCCATGCGTCACACGTTGCTCATCCTCGCCGTCGCTGCGCTCCTCGTGCCCACCGCCGCGTCCACGTGGCGCGCGGGCGGCACGCATGAGCCCGACACCTCGTACGACACGCCCACGTGGATGTGGCAGGAGGCGCCCCCGCCGGGCTCCAAGCGCATCTACTTCAACGTCATGACGCTCACGGGCACCGCGAACGGCTTCACGCCGAACGTGGCGCTCCTCGAGACGCAGAACGAGCCGCCGACGGTGGAGCGCCACTTCGGCCTCCTCGGCGTGTGGGCCGACTGCAACGGCGACGGCTACATCGGCTACGGCGAGCACGCCATCCGCGAATACCCGGCGTCGCTCCTCGTGAGCGAGAGCGTGTGCCCCGCCACCTCCGGCCCGGCGAACACCTGGGTCTCGGGCGCGCACAACTACAACGGCTGGGTCAGCGAGTTCCTCCACATCGGCCGCACCGGCTCGCAGCGCATGTACCCCGACCCGCAGGCGATGGTCTGGGGCGACTACCACCGCCCCGACGAGAAGCCCTTCCACCGCTCGTGCGCCCTCCAGCCGCTCCCCCGCGGCACGACGCAGACCACCGGCGGCGCGCTCGACTACATCGGCTGCCGCGCCGAGCAGCGCGGCGTCTACATCCTCACCTCGTTCAACACGGCCGTCGACCTGATCGGCGACCCGCTCGGCTTGCGCTTTGCGGACGAGTCCGACGGCGACAGCGGCACGCTGGGCCGCATCGGCACCTTCGGCGACGACAGCCAGGAGTACAGCCCCGCCTACGTGTGGGACTGCTCCCAGCCGATGACGCCCGTCGGCCCGGCCCGCATCGGACGGCTCGACCCGCGCCTGGGCAACCCGAACCCCACGCAGTGGTCGGTGGCCGGCTTCTTCAACCACACGCGCGACGGCCTCTACCCGGACAACTGCGACTGGACGGACGACCGCTCCGGCGGCTTCTACCCCGAGGACGACTTCCTCGGCGTCGACCCCAAGAACAAGACGCAGGCCGACTGGAACTTCCGCTTCGCGGCCGGCGGCCGCGGCGGCCCCGGCGCGAGCCTCATCTCCGGCGGCGGCGCCGGCGCCGCGAACGACCTCGGCCTCACGTGGGGCGCCCACACCGGCTGGTCGGGCGACAGCGTCTTCATCAAGCAGGGCCCGCGCCTCCTGCGCGTCGACCTGGGCAACCCCGGCCCCGCGCCCGCGTACTGGCTCACGTTCTACGCGAACGTCGGCTCCGACACGCTCGCGCGCGGCTTCGAGCGCACCACGGGCGAGGGCAAGTACGGCTCCTGGCACTGCGGCTCGCACACGACGGGCATCCACAACGGATGGAACTGCGACGTCAACACGTGGTACCGCAACCTCGACGGCAGCCCCATGCCGCCCGAGGGCCAGTACAAGCTCGCCACGCCCGGCGACCCGTACATGTTCCGCGACGTGGACTGCTACGACGGCAGCAACGCCCTCGGCGTCGCCACGAGCCTGCCCGCGTACGGCAGCGACGCGTGCACCTGAAGGGAGCTGACGCCATGCGGACCCTTCTCGTCGCCACCGCCGCCCTCCTGCTCGTCGCGCCCGGCGCCGCGTCCACGTGGCGCGTCGCCGGCACCTTCGAGCCCGACACGAGCTACGACAGCGAAGACTGGATGTGGCAGGACGCCCCGCCGAAGGGCTCCCAGCGCATCTACTTCAACGGCATCACGACCTCGCGCGCCGTCGTCCTGGGCGGCTCGCCCAACGTGGGCCTCCTGGAGACGCGCAACGAAGCGCCCGTCTGGGAAGAGCAGGTCGTGCTCCTCGGCGTCTGGAACGACTGCAACGGCGACGGGTACATCGGCATGGCGGAGCACGCGTTCCGCGAATACTCGGCGCAGCTCCTGCTCGACCAGAGCCGGTGCCCCGCAACGACCGGACCTGCGGGCTCGTGGACGGTCGGCGCCCACAACTACAACGGCTGGGTGAGCGAGCTGCTCTTCATCGGCCGCAGCGGCACGCAGCGCATCTACCAGGACCCCGACGTGCGCGTGTGGGGCGACTACGAGCGCCCCGACCGCGCGCCCGTCCTCGGCCAGTGCCCGCTCCAGCCGCACCCGCGCGGCACCTACCAGAGCACCGGCGGCATGATGAACTTCGTCGGCTGCCGCCTCGACCAGAAGGGCATCGAGTGGATGCGCTCGTGGAACCAGGCGATGGACGAGATCGGCGACCCGTTCGGCTGGAGCTTCGACAACGAGTACGACGCGCGAAGCGGCAGCCTCGGGCGCATCGGGACGTTCGGCGGCGAGGACACGGCCTACAGCCCCGCCTACGTGTGGGACTGCGAGGCCGCGCCCACGCAGGTCGGGCCGGTCCGCGTCAACGCCATCGACCCGCGCCTGGGCAGCGCGCCCCCGTCGCAGTGGACGCTCCCCGCGTTCTACAACCACACGTACGAGGGCATCCACCCGCTCGACAACTGCGACACGAGCAACGACCGCTCGGGCGGCTTCTACGTCCTCGAGGCCGACTACAACGCGGTGAACCCGCGCAACAAGACGGAGGCCGACTGGAACTTCAAGTTCGCCGCCGCCGGCCGCGGCGGGCCGCCCCTTGGCACCGTTCTCGGCCCCGGCGGCGCCGGCGCCCCCGCGGACGGCGGCATCGGCTGGTTCGGCAGCAGCTTCAGCACCGTCTGGGGCCCCGACAACGTCTACGGCAGCAAGCTCGGCCCCAACATGATCCGCGCGAACCTCGAGGAAGCCGGCCTCGCGCCGGCCTACTGGGTCACCTTCTACGCTTTCCTCGGCGAGAAGACGTTCGAGCGCAAGCTCGAGACGCCCGGCAGCACGGGCATCTACGGATCGTGGCACTGCGGCTCGCACACGACGGGCATCCGCAACGGGTGGAACTGCGACGCCGACATGTGGTACCGCAACGCGGACGGCTCGCCGTACCCGCCCGAGCTCCCGTACGTGCGCCCCGGCCAGCTGTACCACCTGCGCGACGTCGACTGCTACGACGGCAGCACGAGCGTCGGCCTCGCGGCCGGCCTCCCCGCGTACGGCCCCGACCCGTGCACGTAAGGCGTCAGAAGGCGCGCGCGACGAGCCCGAGCGGCAGGCGCTTCATCGCGAAGGCGATGGGCGCCCAGGGCCACCAGGGCACGTACGCGCGCGCCGCTCGCGCCCAGGCCGCTCGAGGCGCCGGTGATGAGGATGCGGCGACGCACCATCGGGCGCGTCAGCGCCGCGTCGCCGGATGACCGTTGCGCGGGCGCGGCGCGTCGCACATGAGCGCGCGGCAGCGCCGGTGCAGGTAGTGCGTGAGGAGCCAGAAGCGGCGGAACGCCGGGTTCCGCGTCTGCTTGTGGTGATAGCGGTAGTAGATCTGCTGCACGATGCCGGCGAGGCGGAAGACGCCATACACCTCGTAGAAGGTCATGTCGCGCGGCGGCAGGCCGCTGCGCTCGAAGTAGCGCTCGACGATCTCCGCGCGCGTGAGCATCCCCGGGAGGTGCGAGGGCTGGCGGCGCGTGGCGAGCGCGAGGCGGCCGTCGTCCGCCTGCACCCAGTAGGCGAGGGAGTTGCCGAGGTCCATGAGGGGGTCGCCCAGCGTCGCCATCTCCCAGTCGAGCAGTCCGACGATGCGCGTCGGCTCCGCCGGGTCGAGGATGACGTTGTCGAGCCGGTAGTCGTTGTGGATGACGCACGTCGCCGCGTCGTCCGGCGTGCGCTCGGCGAGCCAGCGCATCACGCCCTCGAAGCTCGGGACGTTCCACGTGCGCGCGCGGCGATAGCGATCGCTCCACCCCTCGATCTGCCGGCGCGTGTAGCCGGCGCCCTTCCCGAGGTGCGCAAGCCCCCCCTTCTCCGCGTCCACCCGGTGGAGCGCCACGAGCGTGTCGACGAAGCGCTCGCAGAGCCGGCGCGTCGCGTCCGCGTCGAGCTCCACGCCCAGGCGCCTGCGCGGGATGATCCCCTCGATGCGCCGCATGACGTAGAACTCGGCGCCGATGACCTCCGGTTCGCCGCAGTAGGCGACCATGTCGGGCACGAGTGGGAACACCGGCTTGAGCGCCTGCTGGACGGTGAACTCGCGCTTCATGTCGTGCGACGAGCGCGCCTTCGTGCCGGCGGGCGGGCGGCGGAGGATGAGGTCGTCCTTCTCGTACTGGAGGCGGTACGTCCAGTTCGACGCGCCGCCGGAGAACTGCGTCACGCGAGGCGTCCCCGCGAGCGAGGGGACGCGCTCCTTCAGCCACGCGTCCACGCGCTCCACCGGGAGCTCCTCGCCGCGGCGCACCGGGCCGGCCTCGTCGAGCACGCACGCGCGAGCGGCCGGGGCGCGCAAAAAGGTGCGCGCGCTCAGGCCGGCTTCTCGGGGCGCTGCTCCATCACGCGCTTCGCGCGCGACTCGACGATGCGCGCGAACCACGAGGCGGGCATGAGCCGCTTCGCGTAGTAGGCCTGCTTCCCGTCCTTGTCGGTGAGGATGAGGAACTCGCCGGCCTCCACGCCGCGGTGCACGATGGCGGCGACCTCCTCGGGCGACTGCTTCGCCTTCGTGAGGAGGCGCTTCGTCGTGCGCTGCACGTCGGGTGTCGCGCCCCGGAAGTTCTCGAGGAGGTTCGTCCGGATGAAGGAGGGGCAGACGACGGAGACGCGGACGCCGTGCTCCGCGAGCTCCGTGCGCAGCGTCTCGCTGATGCTCACGACGCCCGCCTTCGTCGCGTTGTACGCCGCCATGTGCGGCGGGTGCGTGAGCCCCGCCATCGACGCGACGTTCACGATGTGCCCGCCGCGCTGCCGCTTGAGGAGCGGAACGAACGCCTTGCAGCCGCGCGCGACGCCGAGGAGGTTGATGTTCGTGATCCACTCCCAGTCCGCCATCGACTGCGCGTCGATGCTGCCGCCCGCCGAGACGCCCGCGTTGTTGAACACGCGGTCCACGCCGCCCCAGCTCGCCTCGCACCACGCGGCGGCGGCGAGGAGGTCCTCCTCCTTCGTCACGTCGCAGCGGATGGCGTGCGCGTTCGGGCCGAGCGCCGCGCGCGTCTCCTCCAGCCGCTTCTCGTGGATGTCGCCGATGAGCACGCGGGCGCCGTCGCGCGCGTAGCGCTCGGCGAGGGCGCGGCCGAGCCCGGAGGCGCCGCCGGTGATGAAGA
>DASRYU010000015.1:0-3927 GCA_035687045.1 Thermoplasmatota archaeon
GTGCCCATCGACGACTTCGCGCGGTTCGACCCGCTTCGCGACGCCGTCGCCCTCTCCGACGAGCCGGTGCGCGTCGTCGTGAGCAGGCCGACGGAGGTGGCGCTGCGAGGGGAGCGCGTGACGGTGCAGCCCGGCGAGCAGGAGCTGCCCCTCCACCAGGCGATGTTCGTCGTTCTCCGGCGCGCCGCGCTGCGCCCGCTCGCGGTGTCACCGCCGCCCGTCACACCCCCATGACGGCCGTGCCCTGCGCGGGTACTTGAACCGTGGGCGCCCCTCGGCCTACGGAGGCAGCTGCCATGTCCCTCATCCGTACCCTTTTCGCCGCCGGCCGGGCCCACCCGGTCGTCCTTTCGCTCGTCGCCGGCGCCATCGTGCTCGCCGGCCTCCCGCTCACCAACGCCAGCCACTTCGGCACCGGTGGCGAGGACGTGACGTTCACCGCCGCGGCCACGACGTCGGTGCACTTCGACGGCGCCTACCTCGGCGAGCAGCTTGTTCAGACGCAGGGCGCCCCGCTGACCGTGTCCAGCGCGTACGAGCTGCGCGTGGTCGACATCGTGCCGAGCGGCAACGCCACGACGGTCGAGATCCGCGCGCCCAACGGCACCGTCGTCGTCGGCGGCTCCCCCTACACGATCGGCGCGAACAGCAGCGTCCGGAACGTCACGTTCCTCGTCTCGAGCAGCGCGCTCCCCCACACGGGCCTCTACGGCCTGCACGAGGTCGGAGGCCCGCTCGTGGGCCGCCTCTTCGTCGGCCCCCGCGCGGTGGACGTGGTCGTGGACCCGGCGACGCTCCAGCACCAGCCGAACACGTCGGTCGTCATGCGCGTGTCGACCGGCATCGCCGGTATGAACCTCAGCGGCGAGGTGCCCCCCGGCGCCGTCACGGACGCGAACGGCAACTACACCTTCATCCGCCCCGTCCCGCCCGCGGGCACGTACGCCATCCACGCGCGCAAGGACACGGGCGGCGACGGCCTCCCGGAGCGGGTCGGCACGGGCCACTTCGTCGTCACCGCCGCCGGCGCGCAGCTTGTGCAGCACAACCTCATGGTCCCCGCGGCCGCCACGGCGGGGCAGCCCGTCCAGGTCCGCGTCAACGTCACGAACGAAGGGGCGCAGGCGGGCAACGGCACCGTCACGCTCCTCGTGAACAACATCCAGCGCGGCTCGCAGGCGCTGACGCTTGACGGCGGCGCCACTCACACGGTGGTCTTCGAGTTCACCCCGATGGTGGCCGGCACGTACGAGGTGGCGACGAGGCTCGGGAACCACACGCTCGGCCCCCAGATGCTCACCGTGTCCGCCCAGGCCGCGCCGACGGAGTTCCGCATCGGCCACTACAGCGGCGGGATGCTGCACGCCATCGCCGCGCCCATCACGCTCGCGAACGCGAGCGACTTCGGCTCCGCGACGCTGACGCTGACGGTGGACCCCTCGGTCGTGAGCGTCCTCGGCGTGGGCAACGGCACCATCCCCGGCGCGAACCTGACGTGGAGCTACAACGGCTCGAGCGGCGTCGTCACGATCCTCGTGACCACGCCGCACCGGCCGGGCATCAACGGCAGCGCGGTGCTCGCGACGGTCACGTTCCAGGCGGCCGGCCCCGCCGGCAGCGAGAGCGCGCTCGACCTCGAGGTCGTCGAGCTTGTCACGAGCGACGGCGTGGACGCGCCCTGGATCGCCGTCGACGGCTCCTTCCGCGCGGGCCTCATCGGCGACGCCGACGGCGACGGCGACATCGACCTCGACGACGTGCTCGCCATCTCGGAGGTCGTCGTCGGGAACCGCCCCGCAAGCTCGGTGCATGCGGCCAACGCCGACGTGAGCCGCGACGGCCTCGTGACGGGCCGCGACGCGATGATGATCCACCAGTACCTCGCCGGCACGCGCGCGTCGCTCTAGACCGCTCGGACGGGGAGGCGCTGGCCCTCGCGCAGGACCACGACCTCCCCTCCGAACGCGGCCTTCGCCTCGGCGTGCGACTCCTCGGCGTTCGCGTAGAACGGGATGTGGCTCAAGGCGAGACGCGGGACGCCCGCGTCGCGCGCCAGGCGACCGGCCGCGCCGGCGGTGAGGTTGTGCCTCGTCGCGCGGCCGCCGTCGCGGTCCAGATGGAGCGTGTGCGCGACGAGGAGGTCGGCGCCGCGCGCGAAGTCGACGAGCCACGGGCGCGGCCCCGTGTCGCTCAGGTAGACGAGCGTCGTGCCGTCGCACGCCGCGAATCGCACGGCGACGCCGGGGCAGCCGTGCGCCGAGCGCTCGAACGTGAGGCGCACGCTTCCGACGTCCTTCACCGAGTTGCGCGCCACGCCCTCGATGAGCGTGCGCTCGCGCGTCGGGCGGTCGATGCCGTAGGCGCGCATGAGCTGCTGGAGCTTCGGTCGCGCGCCGTCGGGCACGAAGATGGGCGTGGAGAGCGGGAGCGCCTTCGCGACGGGGAAGAGGTCGGCGACGGTGTCGAGGTGGAAGTGGCTCACGACGACGGCCGAGAGCGCCTTGTCGCCCAGCTCGTGCCCGAGGCGGATGGACGTCCCGTTCCCGCAGTCGGCGAGGATGCGCGTCTCGCCGTCCGTGACGAGGTAGGAGCTTCCCGCGCCCAGCGGCGCGAGGTAGCGCGAGCTCGCCCCGATGACGGTCAGGTCCACGTGCACGCTCGGGCCAGCAGGCGGCAAAAGCCTTTTCATCGGCCCGCAGGTGGGCGCGCCCATGCCCTTCATGCTCCGGGTCCGCGGCGGCGCGGCCGTTCCCGCGGGGAAGATCGTCGCGGTGGCGAAGAACTACGAGGACCACCGCCGCGAGATGGCCGGCGCCATGGGCTCGGGCGCGGCGGGGGACGCGAAGCCGCCGGGCGACCCCGTCCTCTTCCTCAAGCCCGCCTCGTGCCTCGTGGGCGACGGCGAGGCCATCCGCCTCCCGCCGGGTGTGGGGAACGTGCACTGGGAGACGGAGCTCGCGGTCGTCGTCGGCTCGCGCCTGTCGCGCGCGACGGAGGAGGAGGCGATGCGCGGCGTTCTCGGCTACGCCGTGTTCCTCGACATGACGGCGCGCGACCTCCA
Organism: Thermoplasmatota archaeon; assembly: GCA_035687045.1. Classification (GTDB taxonomy): domain Archaea; phylum Thermoplasmatota; class SW-10-69-26; order JACQPN01; family JAJPHT01; genus JAJPHT01. The sequence continues at coordinate 3,062 of DASRYU010000015.1, forward strand.
GGCGGAGGCGAAGCGCCAGGGGCTCCCATGGACGCTCTCGAAGGGCATCGACACGTTCGGCCCCGTGAGCGAGGTGGTGCCCGCGGGCGCGTGTCCGAGCTGGGACAAGATCGAGCTCCGGCTCGTCGTCAACGGCGAGACGCGCCAGAGCGGCCGCGCGGGCGAGATGATCCACGCGGTGCCGAAGCTTCTCGCGTACATCTCGCGCTACATGACGCTCGAGCCGGGCGACGTCGTCGCGACCGGCACGCCCGCCGGTGTGGGCGCCTGCAAGCCGGGGGACGTCCTCGAGGCCTCCCTGGTCGGCCTCGCGGACCTCCGCGTGCGCGTCGAGGGGGCGTAACGCGCTCGACCGGAAGCCACGGTGCCCGTTCCGAAAGTACGGCCCGACCCCGAAGCCTCCAAGACCCCCATGCGCCTCGGGGACGCGATGCCGGCGCTCGACCAGGAGGAGTTCACGTACTCCGCGTTGGTCAACCGCTGGCGCAAGGAGCGCTCCGCGAACGCGCTCTCGAAGATGGACGACCGCTTCTACGAGGCGTTCGACGCGGTGCTGCGCGAGCTTCGCGAGGAGTACGCGAAGGAGCACGCGGCGAACCCCGCGACGCCCAAGGTCCTCATCCTCCAGGACGAGCTGATGAATCTCCAGCGCGTCCGCGACGACATCTACGACCTGCGCGAGCGCAAGATCGTGACGGCCGCCGTCATCGCCGCGCGCGGCGGCAACCCCGACCGCACGACGATGACGAAGGAGGAGGACATCCTGTTCGAGGAGGTCCTGCGCGTGCTGCGCGACGCGCGCCGCAACCTCCTGCGCCGCGGCCAGCCGAAGGAGCCGGCGAAGCCCCCCGCGGGGCCGCCCACGC
>DASRYU010000016.1:0-8757 GCA_035687045.1 Thermoplasmatota archaeon
CGGCTGAAGAAGGGGGACCTCGTCGTCGACCCGCTCGACGACCCGGACGTGCAGGTGCAGCCGGCCTCCATCGACCTGCGCCTCGGGCACGAGTTCCTCGTGTTCCGCCACCCGCACATCCCCTACATCGACACGAAGGGCGCGAACGTCGCGGACTACACCGAGCGCATCACCATCCGCGACGGCGAGACGTTCGTGCTGCACCCGGGCGAGTTCGTGCTCGGCACGACGTACGAGCGCGTCGTCATCCCCGCCGATCTTGTCGCGAAGGTCGAGGGGCGCTCGTCGCTGGGCCGCCTCGCGGTCGTCGTGCACGCGACGGCGGGCTTCGTCGACCCCGGCTTCGAAGGGCACATCACGCTCGAGCTCTCCAACCTCGGGCGCGTGCCCGTGGCGCTCCACCCGAAGATGCGCGTCTCGCAGATCGCGCTCCACCAGATGTCGAGCGCGGCGGCGCGACCCTACGGGCACCCTTCGCGCGGCTCGAAGTACCAGGGGCAGCGCGGGCCCGTCGCGAGCCGCATCGAAGCGGACCGGTGAGGCTCAGCCTTCCCGCAGCGCGCGCGCCGCGAGGGTGTAGGCGCCGTGGTGCGCGCCGTGGGGCACCGGCTCCTCCGCGTACACGAGGAAAGCCCACTGGCTCTGGTGCGCGTACGGGCTGTCGGCGCCTTCGCCGACGGGGATGCGGAAGACGCGCCGCTCGCCCTCGCCCTCCGCCTTCGCCGTCGTCCAGTTCCGCGTGTCGGCCCCGTGGTACATCAGGCCGAGCCGCGTGTGGACGTCCTTGGGCAGCTCGAGCGTCACCTCGACGATGGCCGCCGACGCGGGCACGATGACGCCGTCGTCGGGCGTGTGCGGCATGGGGCAGGCGCGCAGGCAGATGGGGCTGCTGTCGGAGCGGCCGAGGAAGCCGAACTCGCGGACGCTGTCCTTGAAGAGCACGATCTCGTCCTTCCCCTCCAGCGGGTCGGGGTGCGGCGGAAGGAGCGGCACGTCGTAGCCGCGCTCCACGTCGACGCGCAGCGTCAGCTCCCCCATGTACGCGATGAGCCGGTCGCCGACCTCGGGATAGAAGCGGAAGCGGAACTCCCACGCGCTGATGCGCTGGTGCGGGAGGTCGCTGTCGTTGGCGGACACCTCGAAGACGAGCGGCGCGCCCGGCGCCAGGCTGCCGACGCGCCTGGGCGAGGCGTCCGCCGCCGTCTTCACGTAGAGGTCGGGCTCCGAGTAGCTCTTGAGCGGCGGGTCCGACCAGTCGAAGCGCGCCTCGACCGTGCGCGCCCCCTGCGGAACGACGACGCCTTCGGGCGGGACGAACACGATGTCCCAGTGCTCCGCGAGAAAGAGCGGGCTCACCGGGCGCGTCTCGTCGATGACGGTGAGCCGGTCGCGCCCGCCCCAGGCATCGTGCGCGTGCCCGGCGGGGCCCATCGCGTCGGGCACCCACGCCCCCTCCGGCGCCTGCGGTCCCGGGGACGCGGAGGCGCCGAGCGCCCCTTCGGCGGCAGGCTCGGCGCAGCCGGCGAGGACGAGCGCGAGAAGGACGAGCGGGACGAGGCGGCGGGGTCGCATGCCCGACGCAGCGCCGCGAGGCGGTCATGGCTTCGCTAGGCCAACGTTGGCCAGAGCAGCCGGATCCTTCAACGACCCGTCCGCAACGGACGAGGCGCCGCCGCGCGCTGCCCGCCGGCCGATGCCTCCCCTCGTCGCGCTCATGGCCCTCCTCGCGCTCGCGCCGGTCGCGGACGCCGCGAGCGTCCCCGGCGAGCCCGCGGGGGCGGCCGCGCGCGCGATGGTCGCGCGGGAGGAGCAGGGGTTCCTCGTCTACGTCGGCGCGAACGCGTCGGCCGCGGGCCAGCGCCTCGACCTGTACGTGGGGGACGCGGAGCGCGCGCAGTGCGAATGCGACGAGCTGGCGCCCGTCAACGGCACGTGGCGGCTGTCCCTCATCGCGGACGACGGCGGCGCCCTCGCGGGGGCGCGACCCGATGCGCCCGCGCGCGCGGCGCCCGCGGACGCTCCCGCGCGGAGCTATGCGACCGTCGCCGCCGCCGGCGCCCTCGCGCTCGCGCTCCGCCTCGCGCTCCCGCTCTACTCGCGCCTCGCGCGCGACCGCGTGCTCCTCCACCCGCGCCGCGCGCGGCTGCTCGAGCTCCTCGCCGACCGGCCCGGCCTCCACGCGCGCGAGATCGCCCGCGCGACCGGCATCCCGCGCGCGGCCGTGGCGCACCACCTCGCGGTCCTGCGCGCGCACGGTCTCGCCACCACGCGGCGCGCATGCGGCGTCCTCGGCTGGTTCGTCGCGGGCCCGTCCGCGGGGCGCGAGGAGCGTCTCGCGCTCGCGCAGCCGCGCCGCCGGGCGGTCGCCGAAGCGGTCGCCGCGAGCCCGGCCACGCAGGAGGAGCTCGCGACGCGGGCAGGCATCACGCGCCGGCTCGCGGCGTATCATCTCGAAGCGCTCCGGCGCGAGGGGCTCGTGGAGGCGACGGAAGAGCGCCCGCGCCGCTACGCCGCGACACCGCGCCTCGCGGCCGCCCTCCGCGACGCCCCTCCGACAACCTGATGATGCGCCTCCGGGCTCGCCGGCCCGTGGCGGAGAAGCTCCCCCTCACCGCGAACGTGCGCTGGTTCCAGCTCGGCTTCGGCGCGTTCGCCGGCGTCGTCCTCTACCAGCTCGCGATGCACGGGCTCGGACGCGCGCCCCTCTCGCAGGGGGGCATCGTGGGGCGCATCCTCGCGCTCGCGCTCGGGCTCCTCATCTTCGCCGTCTACCTGCAGAACGTCTACCGGTTCGGCCTCGTGCCGGACTACTCGAAGAAGTGCCGCTTCTGCAACGGCCCCGTCAACCGCTACTCCGAGTTCTGCGAGCACTGCGGCGCCGACCTCATCGCCGAGGACAAGCTTCTCCCGTGCCCCAAGTGCGGCGTCGACGTCTACGAGGGCACGAAGTTCTGCCCCGAGTGCGGCGCGCTCGTCGCGAAGCCCGCGAAGGACAAGGGCAAGAAGGGGCACAAGAAGCGCCGCGAGGAGGCCGAGGCGCAGGGGACGGCGAGCGTCGGGTGGAGCACGCCCATCGACGCGACAACGGGGTTCCCGCCGCCCGAGGACGAGCGCGAGCGGCGCTAGGCGCCTTCTCCGGACAGGTGGTCGGCGCGCCCCTTGGAGACGGCGAGCGCCGCGTCGAGCGCGGCGCGGGTCGCGGCGACGGCGGCCGAGGCCGCTTCGAGCGAGGCGAGCGAGGCGCGGATGGCGGCATCGAGCGCCGCGTCGGGCGCGCGCGAGACCTCGTCGTCGAGCGCGAAGACGGCGCGCGCGGCGTGGATGGACGCCTCGCTGGCCACGAGCGCGGCCTCCTCGGCGGGCCCGGCGTCCGCGTAGATGCGAGCGAGATTGGCCGCCTCCGAGGCGAGCAGGCTCGCTGCCCTGGCGACCTCCCGTGCGGCGCGGACGGCGTCGCGTGACCTCCCGGGCATCGCGCCTGGACCGCCCGGGCGCGCTCTAATCCTTTGTGGTCAGCTTCCGGCTTCAACGGCGCCGGTCGAGGGCGCGCTGGAGACGCTGGCGCGCGGCGTCCAGCTGCCGTTCGGCGAGGTCGAGGGCGGCGCGGAGGGCGTCCGGGTCCATCGTGTGGGCGCTCGACCAGCCGGCGCGGGCGGTCCGGAGGGCGGCCAGCGCCTCATCGAGCTCCCGGCGTGCTTGGGCGATGTCTTCTTCCGCGGTGGGCTCGCGATCGTCGCCGGCGAGGAGGGTGAAGATCCCACGGATGGACATGCCTGATATCTCCCTCGGATGGGAGATATCGTTTCCCCGTCATCAAGGATATGATTGGCCGCTGGAGGCGCTCGCCAGCAGGCTTCGCGCGGCGTCGAGGCGCTGCTCCGCCTTGGCCAATGCATCGGAAAGGCGCGTGGAGGAGCCGCCGCCCTCCAGCCACTCGGTGTACGCGGACCGGAACTCCTCGAGGGCCGCCTCCAGCTCCTCGAGCGCCCGGACCAACTCCGTTCTGCTCATCAGGATGCTTGCCTGTCCGCTGGGCCGGGTATGCAGTTTCTGGCCTGGATGCCTGTCAGTTGCGCGGCGCCGCCGGTCCCCCCTCCCCAACGGCCTTAAGCGGCGGGGGGCCTGCTCGCCTGCGTGCCCGCGCGCCGACCTGAGACGAACCTGGGGGCCTTCGCTCCGGCCGAGCCCAGCGTCTCCGTCCCGGTCCGGACCGTCCCCGAGGCGCCCCCCTCGCGCAGCGTGACCGAGGTCGTCGCGGCCATCCGCCGGCGCCTCGCGGAGGACCCGGACCTCGCGAGCCTCTGGGTCCGCGGCGAGGTGTCGGGCTTCACGGCCCACTCCAGCGGGCACTGGTACTTCACGCTCAAGGACGAGGGGGCGGTGCTCCCCGCCGTCATGTGGCGCAGCGCGAACGGGCGCGTCAAGTTCCGCCCCGAGGAGGGGATGGAGGTCCTTGTGCGCGGCCGCATCGACCTCTATGCCGCCCGCGGCGCCGTCCAGCTCGTCGCCGAGGAGCTGCGCCCCGTCGGCGCCGGCGAGCTCGCCGTGCGCTTCGAGCAGCTCCGCCGCAAGCTCGAGGGCGAGGGGCTCTTCGCGACGCAGCGCAAGCGCCCTCTCCCGCGCTTCCCGCGCACCGTGGGCATCGTCACGAGCCTCCACGCCGCCGCGCTGCGCGACATGCTCCGCGTCGCCACCGCGCGCCACCCCGGCGTCCGCCTTCTCGTCGCGAACGCGCGCGTGCAGGGCGAGGGCGCCGCGGAGGAGATCGCCGCCGCCATCGGCCGCATGAACGCGCGCGACGACGTCGACGTCCTCATCGTGGGGCGCGGCGGCGGCAGCGCCGAGGACCTGTGGGCCTTCAACGAGGAGGTCGTCGTGCGCGCCGTCGCGGCCTCCCGCATCCCCGTCGTCTCCGCCGTCGGCCACGAGACCGACTACACGCTCTGCGACTTCGCCGCGGACCTCCGCGCCGCGACGCCGAGCAACGCGTGCGAGATCGTCGTGCCGGACGCGCACGCGCTGCGCCGGCAGCTCGACGAGTGCGACGCCCGCATGCGCGCCGCCCTCGGGCGCCTGGTGCCCGACCTGCGGCAGCGCATCGACGAGCTGGAGCGGCGCGCCGGCGACGGCGTGCGGCGGACACTCTCGAAGGAGCGCGACCTCCTGGCGGCCCACGCGGCGCGCCTCGACGCGCTCTCGCCTCTTGCGGTGCTCGCGCGCGGCTACGCCGTGGCGCGCAAGCCCGACGGCCGCGCCGTGCGCAGCGTGGCCGACGTCCGCGAGGGCGACGACGTGCGGATCACGCTCCGCGACGGCGACGTGCAGACGAAAGTGACCGGGAGGAAGCCCCATGACGCAGACCGCTGAGCCGACGTTCGCCCAGGACCTCCAGAAGCTCGAGAAGCAGATCCGCGACCTCGAGAGCGGCCGCCTCGACCTCGACGAGGCGCTCGCGCGCTTCGAGGAGGGCATCGCCCTCACGCGCAAGCTTCGCGCGAAGCTCGACGAGGCCGAAGGGCGCATCGAGCAGCTCCTCGACGACGGCGGCACGCGCGCCCTCGACGCGGAATAGGCTGCGCGCGCGCTCCGAACGTTTAAGTCGCAGCGCCGCTCGTGGGAGAGCGTGCCCCTCCCCGTCCTGCCCCAGCAGCCGAGCATCCGCTCGGCCGGGCCCGCGCGGAGCGGCACGAAGATCCTCCTCTTCGATGGCTACGTCGACGAGCCCGCGAACTTCGGCGTGCCGCCCTACCTGAGCCCGCACGCGCGCTACGTCGCCGGCGCGGCGAAGGCCGCGGACCCCGCGTGCGAGGTCCGCTACGTCACCGTCGACGAGTGGCGCGCCGGCAAGAAGCGCGAGCTTCTCGCGTGGTGCGACCTCCTCGTCGTCATCGCGGGCGCTCTCGTGCCGGGGAAGTATCTCCGCGGCACGCCCCTCTCCTTCCGCGAGGCGCAGGAGGTCGTCGACGCCGCGGGGCGCGCGGAAAGCGTCATCGCCGGCAGCACCGCGCTCTACGGCTTCGGGCGCGGCGGCGGCCTCGCGCCGGCGGGGCGCGCGGAGCTTGACCGCGTCTTCACCTACCGCGCGCGCCTCCACGCTGACGCGCTCGTTCACGACATCCTCACGGGCGCCGTCACCGACCGCAGCGTCGGCGGCAACCGCAAGCGCACGTTCGACGAGTGGCGCGACTGGAGCGTGCGCGGCGCGTTCGTCGTCGCGGACCACCCCGACCACCCGCAGCCGCTCACCGCGGAGATCGACACGTACCACGGATGCGTGCGCTACGTGAACGGCGGGTGCGCGTTCTGCATGGAGCCCAAGGAGGGCAAGCCCCAGTTCCGCCCCCTCGAGGACGTGCTGGCCGAGGTCGCGGCGCTCGCGCGGCACGGCGTGCGCAACTTCCGCATCGGCGGGCAGGCCTGCTTCTACAGCTATCACGCCAAAGGCCTGGGAGAGACGCCCACGCCCGAGCCCGACCCGGGCGCCATCGAGGCGCTGCTCAAGGGCATCCACGCCGCCGTTCCGGAGCTCCACACGCTCCACCTCGACAACGTCGATCCGGCCGTCGTCGCCGCCAACCCCGAGGCTTCCGAGGAGGTGACGAAGCTCGTCGTGCGCTACATGACCGACGGCAACATCGCGGCCTTCGGCCTCGAGAGCGCCGACCCGCGGGTGAAGGAGGCGAACAACCTCAACGCGGACGCCGAGACGGTGCTGCGCGCGGCGGAGATCATCCACCGGCACGGCCACCTGCGCGGCGCGAACGGCTTCCCGTCATTCCTTCCGGGGCTCAACTTCATCGCGGGCCTACCGGGCGAGGGCGACGACACGTACGAGATCAACAAGCGCTTCCTGCGCGAGTACGTCGCGCGCGGCCTCTGGGCGCGCCGCATCAACATCCGCAAGGTGGTGATGAACGGCGAGGAGGCGCAGCACGTCGACCAGAAGCGCTTCCTCGACTTCAAGGAGTTCGTGCGCCACGAGATCGACCAGCCGATGCTCAAGGCGATGTTCCCGCCGGGCACCGTGCTGCGACGTGTCTTCATGGAGCAGCGCGACGGCAAGACGACGTTCGGACGCCCCATCGGCACGTACGCGATGCTTGTCGGCGTCCCGTACGAGGTGCCGCTCAACACCTGGCAGGACATCGCCGTCACCGACCACGGCTACCGCAGCCTCACCGGCGTCACCGTCCCCTTCGACATCAACCGCGCGAACCTCAAGGCGCTCGAGGCGCTCCCGGGCGTGGGCAAGAAGCGCGCGGTGCGCCTCAAGGTCAAGCAGCCCTTCCGCGGCGTCGCCGACGTCGAGAAGGCGCTCGACGACCCCGCCGTCGCGCAGCAGCTCGCGCCGCTCCTGACGTTCCGCTGAAGCTGCGCGCTGCCAAGGTTCATGGTGGCCACGGCCCCCTGCTGGCGGGGGAGTTCCTGCCGGAGCCGAAGTTCGTCGCCTACGCCGTGGCCGGCGCCGCCATGCTCCTCTTCGCGGGCTGGCTCCTCTACCTCAGCCCCCGCCAGCGCGCGACGCGCGCCCTCTCGGCGCTCCTTGCGAGCATCGCCGCCGTGTTCCTCCTGAGCTTCCTCGCGGACCTCCCCGATCCGCCGGCCGCCGCGCTCATCGCCCCCGCCTCCGCCGTCGGCCTCACCGGCGTCGGCGTCTCCGCGATCTACTTCCTCTGCGTCTATCCGCGCCCACGCGGCTGGGTCGGCCGCTCCGCCTGGGGAGGCCGCATCGCGCTCCTCATCGTCGCGTTCGCGGCGGCGCTGTTCTTCGCGAAGCCCTCGCTCTTCTTCGTCGCCGGCGGAGGCCCTGACGGCACCACGCTGCCCGACAACGGCCCCCTCGCCCCCGTGATGTCGCTCTGGACGGTCACGACGGGGCTGATGCTCGTCCTCTTCGCGCTGGACGCGGCGCGGACGCCGCCGGGGCCGCTGCGGCGCTCGCTCCTTCTCGTCCTCTGCGGCTTCCTCACGAGCGGCTTCGTGTGGTCGTTGAGCCTCCTCCTCAACGACGTGAGCGGCCGCCTCGACCCGCAGGCCATCAGCGCCACGAACGGAAGGCTGCTCTACGTCATCGACGAGAGCTCCTTCTTCCTGGTGCTCGCCGCCGCGGCCATCGTCCTCGGCCACGCGCTCTCGTCCCAGCATCCCGTCATCCGCCGGGAAGGTCTCGCGTTCGCGCTCCTCCTCCTTGTCGCGACCGCCGCGACGGGCGCCGCGACCTTCCTCTTCGATGCGCCAAGGCCCCACGAGTGGACGAACAACGCGCAGGGTGTGCTCGACGCCGCGGGCGGCCTGAGCATCCCGCTGTTCGCCGGCTACGCGCTCCTCAAGCACCGCCTCTTCGACATCGACGTGAAGCTGCGCTGGACGATCTCCCGCGGCACCGTGGCCGCGATGTTCGTCGGGACGTTCTTTGTCGTCTCGCAGGTCGCGCAGAACTTCCTCGAGGACTCGATGGGCTGGGCGCTTGGCGGCGTCATCGCGGGCGTGATGCTCTTCGCCATCGCCCCGCTCCAGCGCGCGGCGGACCGCCTCGCCGGCGCCGCGGTGCCCGCGATCTCACCCGCGGACCGGAAGCTCGAGCTCTATCGCCTGGCGCTCGCCGTCGCGCTCTCCGACCGCGCCATCTCGCGCGAGGAGGAGCGCCACCTGGCGAAGCTCGCGGAGCAGCTCGGCGTCACGCCCACGGAAGCGCTCGCCGCGCGCGAAGCGATGGAGCACGAGCTCGGCCTCGGCATGTGAGGCCCTCCTCCCTCG
>DASRYU010000017.1:0-14604 GCA_035687045.1 Thermoplasmatota archaeon
AGGTCGCCCAGTTGGCGCGAGGTCTGCGCGTCGAGGCCCGCGGTGGGCTCGTCCATGATGAGGAGGTCGGGCTCGGGGAGGAGGGAGCGCGCGACGGCGAGGCGGTGCTTCATGCCCGACGAGTAGGTGCCGTACATCGCGTCCGCCGCGTGGGAGAGGCCCACCTGCTCGACGACGCGCCCGATGCGCGCGTCCGCCTCGGCGCGGGAGAGGCCCAGGAAGCTGGCGAAGAAGCGGAGGTTCTGGCGCGCGGTGAGGCGGAAGTGGAAGGTGCGCTCGTACTCGGCGAGCGCGAGGCCCAGCCGCGGGCGGACCTCGTCCTCGCCGCCGGGGAGCGCGTGGCCCAGCACCTCGACCTCGCCGGCGTCGGGGAGGATGAGCGTGGCGGCGATCTTGATGAGCGTCGTCTTGCCCGCGCCGTTGGGGCCGACGAGCGTCGCCCGGTCCCCCTCCCGGATGACCCAGCTCGCCCCCGAGAAGATGTGACGTCCGCCGAAGGCGAAGCTGATCTTGTCGGCGCCTGCGAGGACGCGCGGCTCGGCCATCGTTGCGCGAGACGCGCGCCCACGATAAAGGTTCACGCCTGCGCGCGAGGCTGCCGCGCCGCCTATCGCTCGGCCGGGAGCGCCGGCGCCGGCGCGGACACCTCGACGCGCTTCGTGCGGGCGCGGGCGGTGCCGTCCGCCTCCGCGACGAGGATGCCGTGCCTCTCCACGAGGCGGGCGAGGTACGCCCGCACCCGCGGGCTGCCGTACGCGCCGACGCGGTCGCGGTAGCGGTAGTTGCTGCCGAAGTCCGGAACGTCGGGCGCCTCCACCTCCTCCGGCAGCTCGCGGCCCGCGATGCGCTCCAGGAGGTCGTGGATGCTCGCGCCGTCCTGCGCGGGGACCTTCGTGCGGTACGCCACGCTCACCGGCACGCCGATGCGCTCGGCGAGCATGCGGTGCGGCCGCTTGCCCATGAGGTCGTCGGGGCCGGCGAGCTTGAGCGTCGGGGAGATGCGCATCGCCGTGCGGATGACGTCCGCGTCGAGGAAGGGCGCGCGCATCTCGAGGCTCCACGCCATGCTGATGCGGTCCTCGCGCTCGAGCGTGTCGACGGGCAGCGCGAGGATGTCCTCCCAGAGCCGCGCGTGGAGCGTGAGCGGCCCGTGCTCGGCGAGGACGCCGCGATACCAGTCGTAGCCGGCGAAGAGCTCGTCGGCGGCCTGGCCCGTGAAGACGACGCGGTGGCCGTCCTCGTGCGCAGCCTTGGCGGCGAACCACATGGGGACGCTCACCTCGGCCATCATCGGCCCGTGGAGCTCCGTCGCCGCGAGGATGCGCGGGAGCGCCTCGGCGACCGCGTCCTCGTCAACGGTGGTGACGGTGATCGGGAGCCGCATCTCGGCCGCGACCTCCTCCGCGTAGCGCACGTCGCTGGAGTCCGCGGTGCCGACGACGTAGCCGCGCACGTCGACGCCCGCCCGCTGGAGGAGCCGCGCGACCATGACGCTGTCCACGCCCCCCGAGAAGAAGACGGCCGCGCGCTCGAGACCGCGCGTGCGGCGCGCGATGGCGCGGTCGAGCGCCGCCTCGTAGGCCGCGACCGCGGGCCCCATCTCGGTGATGTCGGGCGCCGGGACGCTCACGCGCTCCGAGCGCTCGATGCGCGTCGGCGCGCCGACGGTGCGCACGAGCATCTCGCCGGGCCGCAGCGCGCGGATGGGCGCGTCGAGCGCGGAGGACAGCGTCGCGAGCGCCTTCCGCTCCGAGGCGAAGGCGAGCGTGCCGTTCCCTTCGACGACGTACAGGGGCTTCTTCCCCACCGCGTCGCGCGCAAGAACGAGCGTCTCCCCGTCGCTCGCCGCGAGCGCGTACATGCCGCTCGCGACGCCGACGGTGCGGCGCATGGCCTCCGCGAGGTCGGCGGTCGCGGCGTAGTGGTGCTCCAGCACGCCCATCACGATGTCGCTGTCGCACCCAGTCTCCGGCTGCGACTCCGGCGGAAGAAGCGTGCGAAGCGCCTCATGGTTGTACACCTCGCCGTTGTGCGCGAGCGCGAGCCGGCCGTCGCGCGAGACGATGGGCTGGCGCGCGTCGCGCGAGCCCGTGATCGCGAGGCGCGACTGCCCCAGCACGACGCTCGCGGGAGGCGTGGCACGCGTGGCGTCCGCGAGCGCCTCCGGCGTCGGCGCGTGCACGACGCCGTCACCCGCGTGGATGCCGCACGCGTCGGGGCCGCGGTGCCGCGTCGCCTTCAACATGTCCACGACGCGAGGGACGCTCGCGTGCGCGGGGCGATCGGTGAGGATCCCGCAGACGGTGCACATGATTTCGCCGACGGGCCCACCTTATTTAGTCGTGTCGTCGGCGTCTCCGTCAGCGCGCGATGCGCTCGTACAGCGAGGGTCGCCGATGCACGAACAGCGGCTCCTGCTCGCGCCAGCGCCGCACTTCGTCGAAGTCGATATCGATGGTGAGCGAGCCGCGCCCGCCGGCGAGCGCGAGCACGTCGCCTTCCGGACCGACGATCGCGCTGCCGCCGAGGAACCCGTCGCCGGCGCGGTTCGCGAAGACCGTGAACACCTGGTTCTCCGTCGAGCACGCGACGAGCCGACGGTGCACGTGCTTGAGCGGGAACTCCGCGGGGATGGCGCTGATGTTCACGATGATCTCCGCCCCTCCCAGCGCGAGCAGGCGCGGCACCTCGGGGAACGCGGCGTCGAAGCAGATGAGCATCCCGAGCGGGCGCACGAAGCCCTTGGCGACGGGAAACTCGCGGCCGGGCTCGAACGCCTCGCTCCAGTGCACGTGCGTCTTCGCGTAGCTCACGCGCTCGCGCCCGTCCGTGAAGGTGGCGAGGTTGTACAGCTTCCCGTCGCGCTCGACGAGGCTTCCGTACACGACGCTCGTGCGGCACTCGGCCGCGACCTCGTCGAGCTCGCGGAGCATCGCCTCTGAGACGGGGCGCAGCGTCCGCGCGTCGGGCATCTCCGTCGCCCACTCGTGGCCGTGCACGACAAGCTCGGGAAAGACGACGAGGTCGCTTTCAGCGTGCGCGCGCACGTCCTCCTTCATCCGGTCGAGGTTGCGCCGGGGCTCCGCCGAGTCCCGCTCGAACTGGACGACCGTGACGCGCGCCTTCGTCATGCGCGGTCGGACGCGCGATGCGCGATGAGCGTTGCGGAACGGCCCCCGGTCCTTCGCGCGTTGTCTAGCGCGGCTGGCGATCGTGCAAGAGGGGCGCGCTCTGCCAGTGCCGACGGCCCTGCGAGAGGTCGCGCCCGAGCACGAAGAACCACGCGATGAGGATGACGAGCGTGAGCTGCCCGACCGCCCGCACGATGAGCCCGCCCTCGACGAGGACGAGCGTGCCGACGAGGGCCAGCAGGACGGAGAAGGCCATCGCCACGCTCGCGGCCATGCCGAGCGCGCGTCCGGCGCCGGGGTCGGCGAGGGAGGCGCCGGCGACCCACGCCGCGCCCGGCGCGAGGCCGAGCGTCGCGAGCATGAAGCCGGGCGCGTAGGTGCCGCCGAACGAGGCGGCGCCGAGGATGAGGAGGCTTCCGAGAAGCGCGAGTCCGGCCCAGCCGTAGCCGGCGAGGCGCGCCCACGGCGGGGCGTCGACGCGCATGACGAGGAGCACGAGCACGGCCGTGAAGAGGATGTGGACGCCGGCCGCGGCGACGTCCTGGCGCAGGAGCAGGAGGAGGAACTCGACGAGGTAGACCGTCGCGGCGGCGTACGCGAGCGGCGGCATGTACTCGCGCGTCACGAGCTCGCGCATGCCCCACCCGGAGGACGCCGGATAGATGAGCGTTCTTATTTGTCGCGCGCCTCGCGCTCGGCGAACCACCGCGCGGCCGTCGCGTTCCGCTCGCGCATCGCGTCCTCGTACTCGTAGAACGGGAGCATCACGCTGAGCTTGTAGGCGAGGTCGCGCACCGCCGCCGCGTCCGCGAGGTCCCCCATCTGGGCGACGAGCGTCGAGAGGCGCGCGAAGTCCTCGAAGAAGGCGGCGTTGCGCGGCAGGTCGGGCCACTGGTGCAGGGCGACCTCGAGCTCGAAGAGGAGCGCCTTGGGCGCGAGGAGGAAGCCGCGCACCTCGTGCGCGTTCGCCGCATCGAGCTCCCCCTTGAGCATGCGCAGGCGCTCGACGTCGTTGTGGAGGACGTGGAGCTGCATCGCGCGACGCGGGATGAACGTCCCGTCGCGCAGCGGGAGGTTCAGCAGGTTCGTGAGCGAGACGAGAAGGTGGTACGCGACGATGTTCGCCCACTGCACGCGCGACGGCGGCGACGCCACGGGGCGCAACACGGGTGCCCCCTCTCAATGCTTCCGCGCTGCCGCGTGCGACCTCAGAGCTTGACCTGATGGTCGGGGTGCGTGACGACCTTGCCGAGGATGACGACGGGCGACGGCTGGAGGCCGGGCTGGCCGTTCGACTCGACCCACATGGTCAGGGTGCCGCCGTCGATCATGAGGTAGTGGTCTCCCGCCTGGAAGACGTCCCCCGTCACGCCGGGCGTGCCCAGCGCGGTCAAAGCCATCGTGATGGCCATGAGCAGCTTCGCGATCAAGCGGTCCTCGACCTCTTGACCCCTTGAGGCGGGATGAACTTTCCCGCACCGTTTCGTACGGTCCGGCACGACGACGGCGCAGAGCGTATCGGCGGGCGTGGCTGAAGGAGGCGCGCTCGGCCACGCGGAATCCTTTTGCCAAGCGGTCCGGCTCGCGCCCGCATGACCCGCACCCTCGGTGTCCTCGTCGGCGGAGGCCCCGCCCCCGGCCTCAACGGAGTCATCAACGCCGTGACGCTCGCGGCCCGCCAGCGCGGGTGGCGCGTCCTCGGCATCCCCAAGGGCTTTTCGCAGCTCATGAAGGGGGACGTCTCGAAGGTGCGGGAGCTCACGGAGGCGGACGTCGCGGGCATCGAGCGGCAGGGGGGCTCCATCCTCTTCACGAGCCGCGCGAACCCGACCAAGAAGCCCGAGGACATGCAGGCCGTCGTGCAGGCGCTCCAGAAGCTGGGCGTCACCGACCTTGTGACCATCGGCGGCGACGACACGGCCACCTCGGCGACGAAGGTCGCGGCGGCCGCCGGCGGCGGCATGCGCGCCGTCCACGTCCCGAAGACCATCGACAACGACCTCCCGCTCCCGGGGAGCGCGCCGACGTTCGGCTACGAGACCGCGAAGTGGTTCGGCACCGAGATCACGAAGGCGCTCGTCGTGGACGCGCGCACGACCGCGCGCTGGTACCTCGTCACCGCGATGGGGCGCAGCGCCGGCCACCTCGCGCTGGGCATCGCAGTGGGCGCGGGCGCGCAGCTCTGCGTCATCCCCGAGGAGTTCCCGGCGGGCCGCATCAAGCTTGACCAGATCGCCGACCTCGTCGAGGCGGCCATCGTGAAGCGGAAGGCCGAGGGGCAGGACTGGGGGCTCGTCGTCCTCGCCGAAGGCCTCCTCGACCGCATGGACCCGCAGGACCTCGCGAGCTTCGTCACTCTCGAGTACGACGAGCACAACAACCCGCGCCTCTCGGAGATCGACCTCGGGCGCGTCATCCGCGACGTGCTCAACAAGCGCTTCAAGCCGCGCGGGCTCGACGTCGGCTGGATCACGAAGATCATCGGCTACGAGCTGCGCTGCGTCGACCCCATCGCGTTCGACGTGCAGTACACGCGCACGCTCGGCTTCGGCGCCGTCGACTTCCTCTCGGAAGGCGAGGGCAACGGCCTCATCTCGCTCCAGGACGGCAAGCTCGTCCCGCTGCGCTTCGAGGATCTTCGCGACCCGAGCACCGGCAAGGTGCGCATCCGCCGCGTGGACCCGGACGGTGGCATCTGGAAGGCGGCGCTCGCGCTCCAGAGCCGCATCGGGAAGGCGGACCTCGACGGCGAGCGCCTCGAGAAGCTCGCGAAGGCCGCGAAGCTCGACGCCGCCGCCGCGCGCGAACGCTACGCGCCCCTCGCGCGCTGACGCATGCGGAGCCCGCGCGCGCTGCTCGTCGGCGCGAACCTCGCCGTCGGCCTCGCCATCGCCGCGACCTACGGCGCGGCGCTCGGGCGCGCGCGCTGGCACGACGAGGCGGCGTACGCGGCGCTCGCGCTCGCGGCGCTCGCCGCGCTGCCGCTCTGGCGCCGGCGCGCGTTCACGTCGCTCGTCCTCGCGAGCGCCGCGGCGTGGTCCGTCCTCACCGGCCTCGCGCTCCTGTACGTCACGTGGCGGCTGCCGCACGGGCGCTGGATGACGTGGTGGCACGGCGCCACGAGCATCCTCTTCCTTCTCGCCTTCCTCGCCCACTGGGCGCGCAACCAGCCGCGCCTCGTCGGGCTCGCGCGGAAGCTCCTCGCCAGCGCTCCGGGCGCGCTCGCGTTCGTCGCGGCGTGGGTCGCGCTTGCGGTGCTCGCCGCTTGGACGTGGCGCGCGCGGGCGGGCTTCGGCGAGGCGGACGCGCTCGACTGGTCCGACGCGTCGCTTCTCGCGGCCACGGTGGGCGCGCTCGCCGGCGTCGCGCTCGCGCGCCGCTTCCGCCCCCGCGAGCCCGCGCGCGGGAGGCTGCGCGGCGCCGTCGACGCGAGCCTCCTCCTCGCGATGTGGCTCGCGACGCTCACCGGGCTCGCGCTGCAGTACGGAGGGCGCGCGCTCCGCGCGGATGCCGCCTACTGGCCGACGTACGCGTGGCACGTCATCGTGAGCGCGCTCCTCCTGGGGCTCGCGCTCGCGCACGTCGCCTTCAACGCGCGCCCGCTCGCGCGCCACGCCCGCGGCACCGCTCGCTAGCTCAGCTTCGGCGCCGCGAGGCCTTCTTCGCGCTCTTCTTCGCGGCGCGCTTCTTCGCCGGCGCCTTCTTCGCGCGCTTCACCGGCTTGCGCGGGCGCAGGTCCTCGTCCTCGAAGAGCCAGTATTCGTTGCCGTCCGGGTCGGCGAACATCGCGTTGAAGCTCGCCACCTCCTGCACGGGCTCCTTCGTGAAGCGCACGCCTTTCTTTGTCCACGCCTTGTGCAGCGCGCGCAGGTCGTCGACGAAGAAGCCGATGCCCGTGTTCCCGCTCTCGGCAGGGGCCTCGTCCGCGCAGAGGTGGAGCACGACGTCGGAGCCTGGCGTCGCGACGGTGATCCAATGCCCGCTCCCGTCGCGCA
Organism: Thermoplasmatota archaeon; assembly: GCA_035687045.1. Classification (GTDB taxonomy): domain Archaea; phylum Thermoplasmatota; class SW-10-69-26; order JACQPN01; family JAJPHT01; genus JAJPHT01. The sequence goes on from DASRYU010000017.1 coordinate 7,127, forward strand.
CCTCGAAGCCGAGCCGCTTCCACCACTTCGCGCTCTCCTTCGCGTCGCGCACGACCACCGCGACGTCGCCGAGGACGACCTTCATCGGCACGAGCGAGCGCACGCGCAGCTTTGAACGTGCCGCCAGCGTTGGCGCCCGCGATGACCGGACGCACGCGCACCGTCACGTGGGACGACCCGCACGCCATCTCGCAGCACGTCGGCACGTTGAGCGGCCTCGAGATCGCGCGCCGGATCGTCGACAAGCGCCTGCCGACGCCGCCCATCGCGCGCCTGCTCGGCTTCGAGCTCGTCGAGGCCGCGGAAGGGTTCTGCGCGTTCGCGTGCAAGCCCGAGGAGTTCCACTACAACCCCATCGGCGTCGTCCACGGCGGCCTCGCGATGACGCTCCTCGACAGCGCGATGGGAAGCGCCGTCCAGACGACGCTGGACGCCGCGCAGGCGTACACGACGCTCGACGTGAACGTGCACCTCACGCGCGCCATCACGAAGGACACGCCGCTCCTGCGCGCGGAAGGGCGCGTCGTCCACTCGGGGCGGACGATGCGCACGGCGTCGGGCGAGCTGCGCGACGCCGCTGGGAAGCTGTACGCGCACGGGACGACGACGTGCCTCGTGATGCAGGCCTGAGCGTCAGCGGACGGCGCGGCGGCCGTGGCCGGAGCGGCGCAGCCCTTACGGGAGCACGCGCACCACGACGCTCCCGCGCTTGCGGCGCGTCTCGACGTACGCGTGGGCCTCCCGCATCTCGTCGAACGGATGGATGCGGTCGATGACCGGCCGCAGCGCGCCGGACGCCGCGAGCTCCGCGACCTCCGCCACGAGCTCCGGGCGCTCCTCGGCGACGGCGGCGATGACCCTGCGCCCGCGCGAGAAGCGCGTGCGCGTCGCGGCCCACAGCTCGGGCAGTCCGCCTGCGACGGGGACGAACCGGCCCCCTTCGCGCAGCAGGGGCTTGCAGCGGGGGAAGCTCATGTCGCCGACGGTGTCGACGACGACGTCGTAGCGCGCGCCGCGGCTCGCGACGTCCTCGCGCGTGTAGTCGACGACGTCGTCCGCGCCCAGCGAGCGCACGAGGTCGACGTTGCGCGCGCTCGTGACGCCCGTGACGCGCGCGCCGAGGTGCCGCGCGAGCTGCACGACGGCGGTGCCGACGCCGCCTGAGGCGCCGACGACGAGAAGCTCCTCGCCCGCCCGGACGCGGGCCTTGCGCAGGAAGTCGAGCGCGGTCGCGGCGCCGAACGGAAGCGATGCCGCCTCCTCGAAGGAGAGCTTCGCCGGCTTCGCCGCGACGGGTCCGCTCTCCGGCAGCGCGCGCAGCTCGGCGTGGCACCCCATCTTGCTGCCGGGGAAGGCCATGACCGCGTCCCCTGCGCGATAGCGCGTGACGTCGCGGCCCGTCGCCTCGACGACGCCGGCGAGCTCCGTGCCGAGGATCGGCTGGCGCGGGCGCGCGACGCCCAGGGCGAGGCGCGCGAAGAGGCCGAGACCCGGCGGCACCGCGAGCGTGCGGACGCGCCAGTCGGCGGCGGTCACGCTCGTCGCGTGGATGCGCACGAGGATCTCGTCGGGCCTGGGCGTGGGGTCGGGGAGCTCCTCGAGCTGGACGACCTCGGGGCCTCCGTAGCGCCGGCAGACGTACGCTTTCATGGGATCTCGGGATCACGAGGGCGTCGGCGCCACGCGGAGGCGCGGCCTACGCCTGCTTCTCCATCTCGCGCGAGTACTTGCCCTGCGCGGCGAGGCCGTTGAGCTTCGCGCGCTTCATGAACGCCTGCTGCGCCTTCGCCTTGTTCTCCGCCTTGCCGCCCCACGCGTTGAGGGGCGACTGCTGGAGCGCGCGGCCGTAGCTGAACGAGAGCGCCCAGGGGCGCGGGCCGGGCGCGGCGTTCATGAGGTGGAGGAACTCGGTGGAGTCCTCGTCGCTGAGGCCGCCCGAGAGGAACACGATGCCCGGCACGCTGGCGGGGACGTTCTTGCGGAGGACGTCGAGGGTGAGCTCCGCCGTCTGCTGCGCGTTCTGGCGGTTGCCGCTCGCGTACCCCTGGACGACCATGTTCGGCTTGAGGAGGATGCCCGGGAGGTAGACGTTCTGGAGGTGGAGCTCGTGGAAGACGGCGTGCTGCACGCGGTCGGTGACGGCGTAGCTCGTCTCGATCGTGTGCTTCCCGTCCATGATGACCTCGGGCTCGACGATGGGGACGATGCCGGCCTCCTGGCAGAGCGCCGCGTAGCGCGCGAGCGCATGGGCGTTGGCGCGGATGCCGTAGTCGGTGGGGGTGCCCTTCTCCGCGTCGATGTTGATGACCGCGCGCCACTTCGCGAAGCGCGCGCCCAGCTGCGCGTACTCGGCGAGGCGCTCGCGCAGGCCGTCGAGCCCCTCAGTGACCTCCTCGCCCGGCGCGTTCGCGAGCGCCTTCGAGCCCTTGTCGACCTTGATGCCGGGGATGACGCCCTTGGACGCGAGAAGCTTCGGGACGGGGGTGCCGTCGACCGACTGGCGCAGCGTCTCGTCGTACAGGATGACGCCGCTGATGTGCTGCTCCCAGCCGGGCGTCGTGAAGAGCGCGCCGCGGAAGCCGATGCGGTTGGCCTCCGTGTTCTCCACGCCGATGGACTTCAGGCGCTTGCCCATCGTGCTGGTCGACTCGTCGGCAGCGAGGATGCCCTTGCCGGGGGCGACGATCTCACGCGCGGTCTGGGCGAGCTTGGCCTTGTCCATGGCTATCGTGCGGGGGAGAGCCACCCCCTTCTAAGCGTTTTCCCCCTACGCGCGCCCCTGCGGCCGGCGCGCCCCTCCGCGTCAGGCGGCGACGGCCCGCGCCTGGGCAGCCTGCACGAGCCGCTGGTGCGTCGCGTCGCTGATGCGGAGCGTCGCGCGCAGCGACTCGAGCGCGCGCGAGTCGTGCGGGTCGGGCGCCGCGGCGCACACCACCGCGCAGAGCGCGTGGTAGTAGACCTCCTCCTTGCGCGCGTCGAGCTCGTGGCCGGTGAGCGTCGGGGCGACCCGCTGGACGACGAGGCGGCTCGCGCGCGACACGGGCACGCTCACGGCGGCCGTCACGAGCGCGGCGGTGATGCCCGCGACAAGCTCCGCGCGGACAAGGCTCCCGAGCCGGTCCTCCAGGAACGACTCCGCCACGCTGGAGGCCGCGACGAAGGCCGCGGCGAGCATCGCGCCGACCAGGGTGACGGTCGCGGCGCGGCGCAGGCGCGCGTCGATGTCGAAGACCTCGAAGCGGAGGATGGCGTAGCAGAGGAGGATCGGGTAGGCAAGGAGCGCGATCGCCTTGACGAGCGCGCCCGTGAGCGCGCCGGGAAGAAGAAGCGTCGCGACCGAGAGGGCGATGGCGGCGCCCGTCGCCGCGCGCACGACGTTGCGGTCGAAGCGCGGGAGGCCGCGCGTGAGCAGGAGCGCCGCGAGCGCGGCGGCGACGACGAGGAGATAGCTCGCGCGGCCGAGGGCGTGCGCAGGGGCGCCGGCGGTGAGGTACCCGGCGCCGACGACGCGGTACGCAAGGATGGCGTTGACGCTGGCCACCGGCACGTACGCGACAAGCATGCCCGCGAGGACGAAGACGGCCTGCCGCCGGTGGCTCTCGGGGTGCGGACGCAGCAGGAAGTACGTGAGCCGGCCGAGCACGAGCGCCGCGCCGCCGAACATCCCGACGCCGATGACGAGCGCGCCAAGAGGCCCGTACTCGAAGGTGCCGCCAAGGGGCCCGGGGACGTGCCGCCATGCGAGCGTCGGCGCCAGCACGTACGCGCCAAGGAGCGCGACGTAGGCCGCGGCCGCGAGCGGGACGGCCCACCGGCGCGTGGCGCTGCCACCCAAGGGGCGCGGGAAGAGCGCGCCGAAGGCGACGAGGAGCACGATGAAAGCGAGGATGCTCGCCCAGTACCACTCCATGAACGCCACGCGCCACCAGGCGTCCGTCGACGCGTTGCGCAGCTGGAGCGCGGCGGTGCTCGCGCCGTCCGCGAGCGCGAGCGCGAAGAAGAGGCGGTGGAGGGGCGACTCCGGCCGCGCGACGAGCACGAAGAGCCCGACGCCCACGAGGAGCGCTCCCGCGCACAGGCCGACCACGTGGGTGGGCGTGAGCGCGAGGGGCACGGCGCAGGCAGGCCGCGCTCCCCTCGTGAAGCCTACGCACCTTCCGCCGGCGCGTCTTCGCCTTCCGACTAGGGTCCGAGGTAAGACTACATAACGGGCTCCCACGTCCGTCGCCGCGGGTGGAGGAAGGCGTGGTTCGCGCGGTCTGGGTCAGCGTGCTTGCGGTGCTTTTGTGGGCGCCGTCGACGGCGGGTCTCGCCCCCTTGCTGAGCGCCTCCTACGCGGGCCCGGACGTCATCGGCGCAGGCGAGACGCGCCGATACGCGAACGGCACCTACGAAGTGCTCGGCAACATCGAGGTCCTCTCCGGCGGCACGCTCGTCCTCGAGAACGCCACCTTCGTCTTTGTCGGAGGCCCCTGGACGCTCCACGTGCATCCGGAGGCGACGCTGCGCCTGAGCGACGCGACGATGCGCGCGGATGCCGTCGGCACGCTCGTGTTCGAGCTCGCGAGCCTCCAGTTCACCGTCCAGCTTGATCCTGGCGCGCGATTCGAGATCACCGACTCCACGTTCGAGTCCGGCCAGGGGCTGGTCGTCGAGTCCGAGGAAGGCATCGTCACCCGCTCCACCTTCCGCAACAACACCTACGGCGTGAGGCTGCAGGACGTCTCGCTCCCTCTCGCCGACAATGTGTTCGAGAACAACGCCCTCGGCGTCCTCATCGCGCAAAGCTCGTCGAGCGCGAGCCCCGCCAGCGCCGCGAGCGATGACGCGAGGCAGCTGACGGGGACCAGCTCCGTCGCCTCCCAGCTCCACAACAACACGTTCCGTGGCAACGTCGTCGGCGCGCGCCTCGAAGGCGCATCCGCCACCGTCGCCGACAACCTGTTCGAGAACAACCAGATGGGCGCGCTGGTGGTCTCCGGCTCGCCGACGCTGACGCGGAACGTCGTGCGCGGCGGCGAGACGTGCTTCCGCGACGAGGACGCCGCCCCGCTCTACCTCCTCAACGACCTGAAGCACTGCCTCTTCGGCATCGAGTCGGTGCGCGGCACGCCTACCATCCGGCTCAACGACGCCGAGGACGACGCCGACCCGCTCAGCCGCGGCATCTCCGTGCGCGACTCGCCCGCGGCGCTCATCGTCGACAACCGGCTTTCGCGGTGGGGGGCCTCCATCCACATCGAGAACAGCACGGCGCACGTGCACAACAACACGGTCCGGGCGAACGCGCTCGGCGCGCGCTTCCAGGCCGCTTCGCTCACCGTCTCCGACAACGTGTTCGAGAACAACCAGATGGGCGCGCTGCTCGTGTCAGGCTCCGCCAACCTGACGGGGAACGTCGTGCGCGGCGGCGAGACGTGCTTCCGCGACGAGGACGCCGCGGCGCTCTACCTCTCGAACGACCTCGAGCACTGCCTCTTCGGCATCTACTCGGTGCGCGGCACGCCCACCATGCGCCTCAACACGATCGATGATGACGCCGACCCGCTCAGCCGCGGCATCTCCGTGCGCGACTCTCCCGCGGCCTTCATCGTCGACAACCGCCTCTCGCGCTGGGGGACGGCCATCCACATCGAGAACAGCACGGCGCACGTGCACAACAACACGGTCACCGACAGCGCCACCGCGACGCGCGCGGTCTCGAGCGGCTCGAGCACCGTGGACAACAACACGTACGAAGGCAACGGCGTGGGCGTCGCCGTCGCCGGTGGGCAGCCCGAGGTGCGCAACAACACGTTCCGCGCGAACAACGTCGGCGCCGCCCTCGTCGCGTCGGGAGCGACGTTCCACGACAACTGGTTCGGCGGCAACCGCGTGGGCCTGCAGGCCGCGAGCGGCTCGCCGACCGTCGACACGAACACCTTCGACAACGACAAGACGTGCATCGTCCTCGAGGGGACGTCCGCCATCGTCCGTAGCAACGCGCTTCTCCACTGCCACTACGGCCTCAACGACACGGCGGGGCAGCACACGCTCGTGATGAACAATCTCGTGCGCGACGACGCCGATCCCCTCGGGCACGGGCTCCGCTTCCACCAGTCCACGGCGCATGTCCGCCACAACAACATCTCGATGTGGGAGACGTGCCTCGTCGCGACCGGCGGCAACCTCACGCTCGAGAACAACACCTTCGCGGACTGCGGCCGCGCGTTCGACCTCACCAACGCGTCGGGGGACTTCGCCGACAACACGTTCAGCGCGATGCGAGGGAGCGGCGCGACGGCGTACCTGAAGGCCACGAGCTTCAACGGCAGCTTCCGCAGGAACGCGATCGAGGTGGGGCCGAACGCGACGGGCGTCGACATGACCGGAAGCTCCCTCTTCGAGGAGAACGTCGTCCGCGGCGGGGCCACGTGCGTGCGCCTCCGCGGGCACCACGACGTGACGAGGAACACGATCGAGCGCTGCGCGTTGGGCCTTGAACCCCCCACCACCGGCCGCGTCGCGGGCAACCACATCGCGAACGGCACCCCGGGCGTCGCCACCACCTACGGCATCCGTGGGGTCAGCTCCAGCACGGCGACGATCGACGGCAACCACGTGTCGAACGTCACCCGCGCCATCTTCGGCACGCTGTTCGGCACGATCACGAACAACTCGGTCTCCAACGCCGTCCTCGGGATCAGCGGCGCCCTCGGCGCGCCCACGAACATCTCGGGGAACAGGGTGACCGCCTCGGACGCGTGCTTCGCCGCCGGGCTGTCCTCGACCCCACTCGTCTTCCGCGACAACCACGCCAACGGCTGCGCCAGCGGCCTCACGGTGCAGCGGCCGACGACCCTCGAGCGGAACACGATGAACACGACGCAGTTCGGCGTGCGCGCCCTGTCCGGAGCGCAGCTCACCGCGCGCGAGAACGTCCTGCGCGGCGCGACCGGCATCTCGTTCGAGGGCGGCGCCGGCGGCCTCGTCGAGAACAACACCATCAACATCACCGTGTCCGGGGCAACGGGCCTCGCCGCGCGCGAGGCGGCCGTCATCGCACGCGGCAACACGTTCATCGGCGCCGGGGGGAACCCGTGCGCGTGGCGTGGGAAGGCGGCGAACGGCACAGCCGGCACGGCGCTCTTCGAGCTCCGGAACAACACATTCGCAAATTGCTATGTCCACGACTCGAGCGGCTACAGCATCGTCGAGGACAACCACGTCACGAACGGCGGCACCTTCGGCATCGCGCTCATCCAGTCGCCCGCGAGCGTCGCGCGTAGGAATCATGTCGCGAACGCCAGCTACTGCATCTACGTCGACTCCGCCCAGGGGGCCCTCGTCCAGGACAACCTCGTCACGGGCTGCTCGACGGGCATGTACCTGGGAGGCTCGGCGCGGCAGAACGTCACGGTACAGCGGAACGAGGTCGTCGGCGCCACCAGCCGGACCGTCTGGTCCACCGACCTTGGCGCGTCGAGCCTCATCGCGGA
>DASRYU010000018.1:0-11350 GCA_035687045.1 Thermoplasmatota archaeon
GCCCCCACCCACGGCGAGACGCGCCACGTGATCCACGTCGAGCGCGTGCGGCCGGAGCGCTCCTTCCCGCTGGCGCCGCTCGCCCTCGAGACGGTGGCCCCCGGCGCGGCCGACACGCCCCCCGCCGTGCAGGCGGCCATCGCCCTCACCTGCCTTGGCGGCGTCGTCGTCCTGGTGAAGCGCCTGCGCCCGCAGCGCGCGTAGCTTCGAAGGTCGACCCACAACGGGGAAGGCCACACCCGACGGCGGCGGCCGCATGCGCCCGAGCCTGATGCTCGCCCTCGCGATCCTTGTCGCGACCGCCGCCACGCCCACCGCGCTCGCCGCGCCCAGCCAGGTCGTTCTCGCGCTCCCGGACGGGGAGCTCGCGCACGACGCGGTGGTCCCGGTCAACGTGACGCTCACCATCCAGGACTTCATGTGCCACGAGCCGCGCACGTTCAGCGTGACGCTCTTCGCCAACTCCACCGCCGGCGTGAAGGGCACCTTCGCCCGGACGGCCCTCACCTTCACGACCGACGCCCGCTCCTACTTCGCCGAGGACTACACGCAGACGCAGACGGTGAACCTCACCGTTCGCGCGCTCCAGGCGGGCGAGGTGGAGCTCACGGCCCACTTCCCCGAGCACGAGGTCGGCCCCTGCCTCGTTCCCGACGGCTTCGCGCCCTCCACGAGCACCGTCGTCGCGCGCGTGAAGGCGCCCCCCTCCGCGGGCAACGCGACCGACGCGAACGAGACGAACGCCACCCCCACGCCGACGCCGCGCGTGAGCCCCACGCCCAACGGCGGCGCGCGCCCCACCGTCTGCGCCCCCGACACCACGTGCGGCTACATCGGCGAGTTCGACGAGCAGGAGAGCGCCGGCGGCAACGACACGCCCGGCGCCGGCCTCGTCGGCGCCGCCCTCGCGCTCACCGTCGCCGCCTTCGTCGCCCGCCGACGCAAGGCGTGATATAGCCGGGCCCCAGATGGGATGCACAAGTCGTCCGCTGCCCTCAACCCGCCGAGAGCACGCCGCGCCCGCTCAACACGGGCGCGGGGTCCGATGAGGCGGAACGCTGGCGGACGACACCACTCTTCTTCCACACTGCGTGGCGCGCCTCCCAGCCTCGGGGTCTGCGACCCTGAGGCGCGCGCCACTTCGTGCTAGGGGCTCTGCCCCTGGACCCCCACCGACTGGTCCGACGCGCGTGGCCGATCGCACGCTGGCGTTCGCGGCGTGCTCCATGCGGCAACGCCTCCGCGCGCGCCCCGCGTCCTCCGCCGTGAGCGTCGCGTGCGCGTCTCCGACGTCGCGAGCCCCCGCGCACCCCGCGACCCCGCGGTTCTCCCGGCTCCGCGCGCGCCCCGCGCTTCTCCGCGTCCTCCGCGATGAGCGTCGGCGGCGTCACAGCCCCAGCGACTTCGCCGCGAGCGCCGCGCGCTGCATCTCGGCGGTGCCCGCGTAGATGGAGAGCGAGCGCGCGTCGCGGTTGTAGCGCTCGAGCGGCAGGTCGCGCATGAAGCCCGTGCCGCCGTGGATGCGCACCGCCTTCTGCGTGACGTGCTTGGCGACCTCGCCCGCGTAGAGCTTCGCGGCGGCGATGTCCGTGGAGCACTCCTCGCCGCGGTCGCGCTTGTCGGCGGCGGCGCGCGTGAGGAGGCGCGCGGCGCGGATCTCGACCTCGAGGTCCGCCATGAGGAACTGGATGGCCTGGAACCCCTTGAGCGGCGTGCGGAACTGCTCGCGCTGGTTCGCGTACGCGGCCGAGTCCTCGAACGCGGCCTGCATGAGGCCGACGGCGATGGCGGCGCCGCCCAGCGCCGCGAGCTCGTTGGCCTGCGCGGCGATGGCGGCACCGTCCCCCTCGGCTCCGAGGCGGTGGCTCGCGGGGACCTTGACGCCCTTGAAGTAGACGCTGGCCATGTCGTTGCCGCGCATCGTCATCGTGCGCTCGGGGGGCGCGACCATGACGCCGGGGGCGTCCGCGGGCACGAGGAGCGCGGTGAGGCCTTCGGTGCCGGCCACGCGCGCGAAGGTGATGAAGTAGGCCGCGTGCGGCGCGCCGGTGACGAAGCTCTTGACGCCGTCGACGACGTAGCCGTCCTCCGTCTTCTTCGCGCTCGTGCGCACGCTCGCCCAGTCGCTGCCCGCGCCGGGCTCTGTGAGCGCCCACGCGGCGAAGCGCTCGCCCGTGAGGAGCGAGGGGACGACGCTCGCGCGCACCTCCTCCGACGCGCGCGTGGCGACGGGGAAGGAGCCGAGCGCGTTGATGTTGTTCACGGCGAGCGCGAGGACGCCGCTCGCGCGCGCGATCTCCTCGAGCGCGAGCACGAACGAAACGGTGTCGGTGCCGGGGCCCCCGAGGTCGGCCGGCACGAGCATGCCCGTGAGCCCCATGCTCGCGAGCTTCTTGATCTCCTCGGCGGGCCACTGCCGCTCGCGGTCGATGTGCTCCGCCGTCTTCCCCTTCACCTCGTCGACAAGCTCGCGCACCGTCTTCCGGACAAGGTCCTGGTCCGAGGTGATGTGGAAGGGCATGCTGGCGCGAGCGTGTCGGGGAGGATAAAAGGGATGCGTCTCGCGATTCACCCTGTGGAGGACAAGCGCGGGCGCGGGCGCGGGCGCGGGCGCGGGCGCGGGCGCGGGCGCCGACGCGCGAGGCCGAGGCCGAGGGGGGACGAGGACGAGGACGAGGACGAGGACGAGGGTCTGGGCCGGCAACGGCGTCAAGCGGCTGGCGCCGCGTCGGCCTCCTCCCCGGCGGCGTCTTCCTCCTCCTCGGCGCGGCGCTCCTGCGCCCACACCTGGAGGACGGGGCCCACCATGGAGAGGAGAAGCGGCCCGATGAGGAAGCCGGCGACGCCGAAGACGAAGAGGCCGCCCAGCGTGCCGACGAGGATGACCGCCGGGTGCACGCCGCTGCGTTTCCCGATGAGGTAGGGGCGCAGGAGGTCGTCCACGACGCCGACGATGACCCCCGCCCAGACCAGCATGCCGATGCCTGCGAACCAGTCGCCGTTGAGGAGCGCGATGATGCCGGCCGGCGCCATGATGAAGAACGGCGGACCGAACGGGAGCACCGCGAACACGGTGATGACGAACCCCCAGAAGACGGGCGCGGGAAAGCCGAAGAACCACCACCCCAGGCCGCCCGCGACGCCCTGGACGAGCCCTACGAGGAAGGCGCCGAGCGCGATGGCGCGCGTGCGTTGGCCGACGAGCGCGAGCAGGTGGTCCTTCGCCGGCTTGCGCAGCGGGATGAGGCGACGCAGCGCGCGGTAGGCGCGGCCGCCGTCGCGAAGGCCGAAGAAGAGGAGGAAGAAGAAGACGAGGAGCGCCGTCAGGAGGTGCACGGCGGAGGCGAGGAGGCCGAGGAGCGCCCCTTGCAGGAGCCCCGCGACGCGCTCGACCGCCTGCGCGACGAGGTCCGCCACCTGCGAACGCTCGATGCCGAACGGCGCGAGCGCCCGCGCGAGCGCCGCCTCGACGCGCTGGGGATCGCGCGCGAGCTCCACGACGATGCCCGCGTCCTGCGCGAGGTGCGTCACGATGAAAGCGACGGGCCCGAAGACGGCCGCGGCGAACAGGATCAGCATGATGCCCGCCGCGAGCGAACGCAGCCGGACGAGGCGCACGAGCGATTCGAAGGGGCGGTGGAGGAGGAAAGAGAAGAGGAGCGCAAGGACGATGGCGCCGAGGAACGGACGCGCGAGGACGAACGTGAGGACGAGGAGCAGGAGGGCAAGGCCGCTCAGGAAGAGCGTGTTCGGCGGCGCATGGCCAGGCGTCTCGTCGCCCTCGTGCACGCCGGCGGACGCCGTCGGGAGGCGCTTCAATGCTTCTGCGAGCGGGAGCGCGCCGCGCCTCTCAGCCTGGTCCGGGCCGAATGGACTCCCACTCGGTGAGGACGGGCTCGATCATGCTCAGCACGAGGGGGCCGAGCACGAAGCCCGTCGTGCCGAAGACGATGAGGCCGCCCAGTGTGCCAAGAAGCACGAGCGCCGGGTGCACGCCGCTGCTGCGGCCGACGATGAAGGGGCGCACGAGGTTGTCCGAGAAGCCCACGACGACGACGCCGTAGACGATGAGCCCGACCCCCTGCCAGAGGTCGCCCTGGATGATGGCGAAGATGCCGGCGGGCACCATGACGATGACGGGCCCGATGGCGGGGATGACCGCGAGGATGGTCATGACGAACCCCCAGAAGATGGGGGCGGGGAAGCCCAGCGCCCACCAGCCGATGGTGGCGATGGTGCCCTGCACGAGCGCGACAAGGAACGTTCCGAGGAAGAGCGCGCGCACGCGGTTGGCGACCTGCTGGAGCAGGTGGTCGCGGCGCGACGGCTCGAGGGGCATCGCGCGGCCGACGTAGGCGCCAAGCGCTTCGCCCTCGACAAGGACGAAGAACAGGAGAAAAATGAAGATGCCGATGTTCGCGGCGGCGGAGCCGAGCTTGCTCAACGTGGGCAGCACCGACGCCTGCGCGGCGTTGCCGATGCCGGCGACGGCGTCCTTGTACATGCCTTCCGCCGCGGCGGGCTCGATGCCGAAGCCCGTGAGGAGCGAGACGGCGCTCTCGTGCAGGCCGCCGGCGCCCTCGATGTTCTGCGCGATGGAGACGGCGTCGTCGGCGATGCCGTAGGCGATGCCGACAAGCGGCGCGACCACGACGAGGACGGTGAGGAGGACGAGAAGGATGGCGGCGAGGGCGCGCGAGCGGACCCAGCCGGCGAGCTTGCGGTAGGGGCGCTGCAGGAGGAAGCCGACGACGAGCGCGAAGACCGCGCCCGTGAGGAACGGCTTGAGGATGAAGAGCGCCCCCACCGCCAGGAGCGCGAGGGCGACGAGCAGGAAACGCGACGCCCGGGTCTCGTCCGCGGTCAGCTCCACGGCTCGGCCGAGCGCCTCGGCCACGGAAGCCTTTTTCCTCTACTTCTTCGCGAGCGAGCCTTCGAGGTTGGCGAGGATCTCGTCGAACGCCTTGCGCGTCTGCGAGCCTTCCGCGCGCCACACGAAGGGGACGCCGGCCTCTCCGGCCTCCTGCACGGCGGGCTCGAGGGGGACGCTCCCGAGAAGCGGCACGCCGCTCTTCTGCGCGAGGTCGCGGCCGCCGTCCTTGCCGAAGATGTGGTGCACGTGCGTGCAGTTCGGGCACACGAAGCTCGCCATGTTCTCGACGATGCCGAGGGGCTTGAGGTCCATCGAGCGCACGAACTGCAGGCTCTTCGTCACGTCCTGGACGGCCACGGCCTGCGGCGTCGTCACGAGCACGACGCCATCGGCGTCGCGAAGAAGCTGCGCGATGGTGAGCGGCTCGTCGCCCGTTCCCGGCGGAAGGTCGACGACGAGGAGGTCCAGCTCGCCCCAGTCGACGTTCCCGAGGAGCTGGTTGATGACGTTCATCTTGATGGGGCCGCGCCAGATGATGGCGTCGTTCTTCGTCGTGAGGAAGAACTCGGTCGACATCACCTTCATCGAGCCGCCGCCCTGCGGCGCGTCGAGCACGACGGGCTTGATGTCCTCGCTGTGGCCGCCCGGCTTCGCGAGGTTGAGCCCGAGCATGAGGGGCACGTTCGGGTTCGTGAGGTCGAGGTCGAGAAGCCCGACCTTCCACCCCTTCGCCGCGAAGGCCGCGGCGACGTTCACGGCGACGGTGGACTTGCCGACACCGCCCTTGCCCGACATCACGATGACCGTGTGCTTGATGCGCTTCAGGTTCTCCGCGATGGCCATCCGGAGGCGGAACTGCTGCGCCATCCGGTCCTGCTGGAGGTTCTGCGCCGCCGCCTGCTGGGGCGTCGAGATGGGGAGGCCACCGGGCCGGCCGGCCGGCGCCGTCGGGAGGGACATGCCTCGCGCTACGCGGGTCCTCCACGTAAGGGTTCGGTACGTTCGGCGACGCGCGCCTCCGACGCGCCCGACCCGCCTCCTTGAAGCGAGGGCCGCGCGCTCGCGCGCCGGCGCGATGACGTGGAGTTCCCTCCAGAGGCTGCGGCCGTTGAAGATGAGTTCCCTACCTGAGCGCCTTCACGTTCAAGTCCGATGACGTGCGTCGCGGCCGCGGCGGCGCGATGACCGGAAGAGGGTCACGTAGGCCGCGCGCGTGACCAACGCCGCGGCCGATGACGAGTTACGAACTCTGGAGCGTCGCCACTTTCTGCGCGCCAGCGGACGCGCCGGCGCGTCCGTCACGGCCGCGGCCACGCCTCGCCCGCGTCGCGCGCCGCCCGCGCCTCGGCAAGAAGCGTGCCGATCGCGGCCATGACGGCGTCGGTGCCGCGGCGCGCGGCGTCGGCGTCGCCCGGCTTCCCGTCGAGCCGCATCGGCGCGCCGACGTTGAGGTAGATCGTCTCGCGCAGGTCGGGCACCTTCTTTCCCGGCGGCCAGAAGCGGTCGGAGAGGATGCCCACGGGCACGACGGGCGCGTCGGCCTCGATGGCGAGCCGCGCGACGCCCGTCTTCGCGGGGCCAAGCTCGCCCGCGCGCCGCGTGCCCTCGGGGAAGATGCCGATGATGCGCCCATCGCGCAGCGCCTGCACGGCGGCGGCGAACGCCTCCGGGTTCTTCGTGTTCCGGTCGACGGGGATGCAGCCCCCCTTGTCAAAGAAGAACCACCGGTTGAACGCGTTGTTCATCATCTCCTTCTTCGCGAGCCAGTTCACCGGGCGCGGCGTCGTCGTCTGGAGAACGATGGGGTCCCACCACGACGTGTGGTTCCCCGCGTAGAGGAAGCCCCCCTCGGGCGGCAGGTGCTCGAGCCCCTTGGCGCGCACGAGGAGCCGGTTGTGGAGCGGCGTCGCCGTGCGGTGGATGAGCTTGTAGTGCCAGCCGACGTAGCGCCAGTCGGGCGTCGGGAGCCGATGCACGGGCAGGTCAGCCGGCGCGGCAGGAAAAGCGCTTCGGCAGCGCAGCGCTCAGCCGTCGATCGTCTCCGCTCCGCCCGACGCGCGCCACAGCTCCTCGACGCGCTCGACCGTGTCGATCTCCTCGGGGCGCTTGTCGCGGCGCCAGCGCGCGATGCGCGGGAAGCGGAGCGCGAACCCGCTCTTGTGGCGCGCGCTCTTCGTCACGCTGTCGAAGGCCACCTCGAGCACGATCTCCGGGCGCACGTAGTGGATGGCGCTCCCGTAGCGCTCGAGGGTGATGGACTTGAGGATGCTTGTCATCTGCGCGATCTCCTCGTCCGTGAGCCCGGTGAACGCCTTCCCCACGTTCACGAGCGAGCCGTCGCGCGCGCGCACGGCGAACGTCACGTCGGAGAGGAGGCCGGCGCGCTTGCCGTGCCCGACCTCGGCGGCGGTGACGACGACGTCGAGTGTCGCGAAGGCGCGCTTGAGCTTGAGCCATGCCTGGCCGCGCTTGCCGAAGTCGTACGTCGAGTCGCGGCGCTTGAACATCAGCCCCTCGTTGCCGCGCGCCCGCGCCTCCTCGAAAATGCGCTGCGCCTCCTCCTTCGTCGCCGCGTGGCGGAGGGGCGAGACGGAGAGGAGGCCCGCGAGCGGCAGCGTCTCGAGCGCCGCGCGCCGCTCCTCGAGCGTCTTGCGCCACAGGGGCTCGCCGTCGAGGTAGAGGAGGTCGTACGCGATGAAGCGCACCGGCACCTGGCGGCGCAGCGCCTCGCCCACGCTTTTGCGGCCGAGCCGGCGCTGGAGGAGCGCGAAGGGCGCCGCCGATCCGTCGGGGCGCACCGCGAGGACCTCGCCGTCGAGGATGAGCTCGTGCGGGATCCTGCGCGCGACCTCCACGATCTCGGGGAACTCGCGGGCCGCCTCGAGCGTGCGGCTGAAGAGCTCGGCGCGCCCGCCCGCGACGTGGAGCTGCGCGCGGATGCCGTCGAACTTGTCCTCGACCAGGAACTCGTGCACGTTCTCCGGCGGCTCCTCGCTGGGCGCCGCGAGCATGAAGCCGAGCGGGTGGAAAAGGCGGAAGGGCGTCTCGGAGAGGCGGTCCGCCTTCGCGAGCAGAGCGGTCTCGCCGATGTCGCCGGAGAGCATGTTGGACATGCGCACGTCCGCGAGGGGGCGGCCGAAGGCGCGTGCGACCGCCTCCTCCACGAGCGTCTCGGTGAGGCCGATGCGCATGCCGCCGGTGATGATCTTCGTGAAGTACTTCGCCTCGAGCGGCTCCATCCGCCGCCAGGCGTCCTCGAGCATCTTCGGCTTCGCCTGCGCGGACGCCGCGGCGAGGCGCGCGTACAGCTCCGCCACCTCGACGACGTCGAGCGGCTCGCGCGTCGCGTCGAACAGCGTCCGCTGCGCCGCCTCGCGCCTGGGCGGGTACGCGTCCATGAGGAGCGCGAGCGTCTCGCCGGTGTCGCCAGCCGCGCGGTGGCAGGCCACCCACGTGAGCTCGTCGAGCGGAAGGAGCGTGAGGGCCGCCGTGCGCAGCGCCGCCCACCCGATGTTGAGGACGCGCGCGTCGGCGCGGGCGAAGGGCGTGCCGCTCACGAAGCGCGCGACGTGCGGGAGCGACGCGTCGTCGGCGCGCGCGAGGAGGTCCGCGACGACGTCGCGCTTCGCGTGCGTGCCGCGGGTGGTCGCGACCGCCTCGGCCGTCCGCGCGACCTCCAGGAATCGCACGAAGCCCGGAGCGGTCTCCGGGGCGCTAAGAGGTTCCGCCTAGAGGCGCGCCTTCCCCACGCGCGTTCGTCCGCGAAGCGATATGCGGACCTTCCGCGCTGAGCCACGCGACCTTGGACGCGACGTTCCTCATCCTCGGCGGCATCGTGCTGGCGACGGTCGTGCTTCTCGTCACGGAGCGCATCCGCGCCGACCTCGTCGCGCTCCTCGTCCTCGTCTCCCTCACCGCCACGGGCATCCTCACGGCGCAGGAGGCCATCGCCGGCTTCTCGAGCACCGCGACGCTCACCGTTCTCGCGATGTTCGTGCTGAGCGCCGCCGTCGTGCGCACGGGCGTCGTCACGATGCTCGCGAACCGCCTCCACAAGCTCGCCGGCGGAGGCGAGCACCGGCTGATCCTTGTCCTGGGCGTCGTGGCGGGCCTCGCGTCGGCGGTGATGAACAACACGGCGGTCGTCGCGATCCTCATCCCCGTCGTCATCGCTATCGCGGTGGAGATCCGCCGCTCGCCCAGCCGCTTCCTCATCCCGCTCTCGTACGCCGCGCAGATGGGCGGCGTGCTCACGCTCATCGGGACGAGCACGAACATCCTCGCGAGCGAGATCTCGGCGCAAAGCGGCCACCGTCCGCTCGAGATGTTCGAGTTCACGCCCGCTGGACTCGTCATCCTCCTCGTGGGCATGACGTTCCTCCTCCTCATCGCGCCGCGCCTGCTGCCCCACCGCCGCGCCGAGGAGCAGGACCCCGGCCCCACCTTCCGCGCCCGCGTCGTCCTCCACGAGGGGAGCACCGCCGCCGGCGTCATCGCGGCGAGCCAGGACGCGCGGCTGCGCCTGGGCGGCGAGATCATCTCCGTGCGCCGCGCGGGGCACGCGCTCGCGCCGGCGGAGGCCGTCCTCCAGGCGGGCGACGTCATCGAGGTGGAGGCGGCGCCCGCGGCGCTTCTGGCCTCCGAAGGGGCGCGCCACTTCCTGCCCTACGCGCACGAGGCGACGCGCTTCAGCGAAGGGCTGCGCCTGGAGGACGGGTACGCCGTCGTCGAGGTCGTCGTCGCGCCCGGGTCCGTCTACATCGGGCCGCGCAAGGGGCTCGCGCGCCTCGCGGAGAGCGACGCCTACGTCCTCGGCATCCACGAGAAGGAGCGCGTCGTGCCGCGCTGGATGGCGCCGGAGATCGAGGCGGGCGACACGCTCCTCGTGATGATGCCGCGCACGCGCCTCGCCGAGTTCCGCGACTCGCCCGAGCTCCTGCTCGTCCAGGAGGTCCCGGCCATCGAGTTCCGCTGGCACCGCGTCCCGCACATCGCCGCCATCCTCGCCGCCGTCGTCGGCCTCGCCGCGTTCAACGTCTACCCCATCGTCGTGACGGCGCTCGCCGGCGCGGCCGCCGTCGTGCTCTTCGGCATCCTGTCGATGCGCGAGTTCTACCGCGCCATCCGGTGGGACGTCGTGTTCCTTCTCGCGGGCCTCGTGCCGCTGGGCACCGCGCTCGTGAAGACGGGCGCGGCGGACGTGCTCGCGGGATTCCTCACCGGCGTCGCGGGCGGGCTCCCGCTGTGGGCGTTCCTGTTCGTCGTGTACGCCATCACGGCGCTCGCGACGGAGATCCTGAGCAACAACGCGACGGTCCTCCTCATGGTGCCCGTCGTCGTCGCCGCCGCGCTCGGCCTGGGGGCCGACCCCACGCCGTTCGTCCTCGCCGTCGCCTACGCGGCCTCGACGAGCTTCATGACGCCGGTGGGCTACCAGACGAACACGATGGTGTACGGCCCCGGCGGCTACCGCTTCAGCGACTTCTTCCGCGTCGGGGCGCCGCTCAACTTCATCCTCGCCATCGTGACGACCGCCGCGCTCACGTTCTTCTACGGGCTCTACTGAGCCTCGAGCCGCGTCTGCGCGTCGGGCCCCTCGTCCTCGTCGGTGTGCCCCACAAGAAGCGGCGCGGAGGGGATGCCCTGCTTCTGCAGGAGGTGCGCGAGGACGTCCGCGTAGCCGTGGTTCGTGTACACGCGGCGCGGGCGCACCGTGCGCACGATCTCGAGGAGGCCCGGGAAGTCCGCGTGGTCGGAGAGCGGGAAGAGCGCGTCGGCGTCGTGCTGCGTGCGCGAGCGCGCGAGGAGCGCCCATCCGGAGCAGTACGCGATGCGGTGGTCGAGCTTGAGCACCATCGGGTGCTCGCGGAAGCTCGACGGCACGACGAGCGCCGCGCCCGCGCCCTTCACCTGCCCCGGGACGTAGGGGCGCGTGGTGGGGAACGCGATGCCGTGCCGCTCGTAGACCTGGCACATGTTCCACACGGCGCCGTGCGCGATGGTGGGAACGCCGCGCCGCGTGAGGGACGCGAGGATCTCCTGGCTCTTGCCCAGCGCGTAGGCGAGGAACACAGGCACCGCGCCCTCCGCGAGCGTCTCGCGCGCCCACTGCGCCATCCGCTCGCCAAGATCCGCGTACTCCGGGAAGCGGTAGATGGGGAGCCCGAAGGTCGACTCGACGACGAGCTCGTCCGCCTGCGGATACTCCGGCAGGGGCGCCGTGAGCGACGGGCGCACCTTCGTGTCCCCCGTGTAGAGGAGCGTCGAGCCGTCGGGCGCCTCGATGTAGGTGAGCGCGGAGCCGAGGATGTGCCCGGCGGGGTGGAAGGTGATGTGCGCCTCGCCGATGCGCGTGCGCTCGCGCCACGGGACGGCCGTCGTGCGCAGGTAGGGGGCGCGGACGGAGATGAGGTCGCACGTCTCGGGCGTGGCGTGCACGTGCGCGGCGTCCCACGGGATGTGGTCGCCGTGCGCGTG
>DASRYU010000019.1:0-15263 GCA_035687045.1 Thermoplasmatota archaeon
GGCGTGAGGTGCGCGGGGTGCGACGCCTGCACGGCGTTCGCCTGCGCGAGAAGAAGCGTCGCGAGGGCGCGCTGCAGGTCGAGCGGGAGCGCCTCGGCGCGCGCGTGCACCTCGGCGAGGGCCGCGCTCTCGGGGACCTGGTTCGTCTGCGCGAGGAGCGCCGCGAGCGCGTCGCGGAAGCTCGCGCCGACGGGCGCGCTCGGCATCGGGATGCCGGCGGTGACGGAGACGAGGCGCGCGGCGAGGAGGAGCTTGTCCTTGTCGGAGGCGCCGGCGGGCACGCTCGCGAGGAGCTGGAGAACGGAGCGCGTCGTGTCGTCGATGTCGTTCGCGGCGAGCGCGCCCATCGTTCTCGACGCCTCGGCCTGCGAGAGGCTGCCGCGGGTGACCTCGACGGCCTCGAGAAGAAGGAGCGACGCCTTGAGGCTCTGCTCCATGTCGACCTTGCCGGCGAGCATCGCCATGTAGCGCGTGTCGACGGTGTCGACGCCGCGCGCGAGGTCCTCGGCGACCTGCGGGTTCGCGTAGATCCAGTCGAGCTCCCACGGCTCGAGGCGCGCGAGCGCGGCGCGCTGCATGAGCGTGGCCTCGCTCGCGGAGAGGAGGAGCAGCGCGATGTCGCGCTGCACGTCGATGGGCAGGGCGTCCGCGCGCGCGAGCTCGCGCTCGAGCTCCTCGGGCGGCACGATCGAGCCCGTCGCCGCGATCCAGGCGAGGATGGCGGCGCGGAGAGGGTCCTTCGTGGCGAGCTTCTCGACGGGAAGCTCGGGCACTTCGACGTCGGGGTAGCCCATGAGCTCCGCCGCGCCGAGGACCTGGCTGACAAGGACCGAGCCGCTGGCACCGGCTCGGCGCTGGGAGGCCGCCGTGGCGTCCGGACGGGAGGAGGAACCGTCCGGAGGCGTGAGGCCGTCGCCTGAAGGGGCAGGAGGAAGTCGGCCTTCCTCCGAGGCAGGGAAGGGGAGGTCGCTGAGGCCGGGCGCGTTCGCCCCCGGCGTATCCTTGACGTTCGCTTCCGCCGCACCCTTCCCGTCGATCGCCCGGAGGGCGACCTCCGCGAGGGGGAAGGCGGAGGCTACCAGGATGAGAACAAGAGTCCCAGCTAGGACTTTCAGCGTCGTCGCTCGCTTCACTCCAAACGCCTCCTCAGGCGCGATTCCAAGTGGCCCACGTGCCAGGTGAGCCTCCCAGGGTGTCGGGGTAGTCCGCTCCCCCCCTCTTGAGTTTTGCTACACACCTTTTGACCCTGCGACCCTGGGGAAATCCCGAGATAGCAAAGGCGTCGGCGGGTGGCGCGACGCGGGGCCGGCGCGCGTTCTACAGATGCGGGCTGGACCACTACGGTCCCGGCAACGCTGCCCCACGGGTCGCTCCTCATATCGACGCGGTCACAAGGACGAGGATAGGGAGGGTTGTTGTCCGAGCGTTGAACAGCCACGCTGGCGCGGTGGCGCTGCGGCGGTGGCCGCGACCAGGGGTCGCGCCGCCGCGCGGGGCCCGCCGCGAACCGCCGTCGCAGGACGGGAGTGACTTCTAGACGTTCCGCCTACGCTCTCGGGGTCGTTGCGACATCGCCACGCTAGAGGTCAAGCCTGCACCCGTTGCCCCGCCGGGCGTCACCGCGGCGTGCGGGCGCCCCCCCGAGCGGCCGCGCGCGGTGTCGCCGTTCCGCGGGAGGCGCGGCCGAGCGGGAGCGCTCTCCCGCGCGAGGGCGGCCGGTGGCGCCAGGAGTGACTCGAGCTTGCGAACCATCCTTCCTCTGACCAGCGCGATCGTCGCCGCCGTGCTTCTCACGCCCGCCGGCCTCGCGACGTGGTACGCCTTCGGCACGCACGAACCCGACAACGCCCTCGACTCGCCCACCTACATGTGGGCGCAGCCGCCCCAGCCGGGCGACGGCCAACGCATCTACTTCAACGCGATCACGACCGTGCATATCGCGGGGAACCCGAACCTGGGCATCCTCGGGACGAGCAACGAGATGCCCGCGCAGGAGTACCACGTCGCCATGCTCGGCGTGTGGATCGACTGCAACGGCGACGGCTACGTCGGCATGGCGGAGTCGGCGCTCGCGGAATACTCGTCGCTCCTTCTTCTCGACGAGTCGCGCTGCCCTCCCACGGACGGCCCGGCGAACGCCTGGGTCGCCGGCGCGCACAACTACCGCGGCTGGGTGACGGAGCTCGTGCCCATCGCCGGCCCCACGCGCGACGACACGGACGACGCCTTCGACGTCCGCATCTACCGCGACCCGAAGGCGATGGTGTGGGGCGACTACGGCCGCCCGACCGACGACGCCAGCGCGGGCGGCTCGTGCGCGCTCTACCCGCAGCCGCGCGGCACGTACCAGTCGACCGGTGCCGCGTTCAACTACTTCGACTGCCTCCTCGACAACCGCCAGGTGGGGCTCATGGAAACGTGGAACACGCCCTTCGCCGGGCGCCGCGTCCTCGGGCAGGACGTCGCGCCGCTCTACCCGTCCAACCAGTTCGTCTTCCAGGACGACGACGACGCGCGCGGCAGCTGGGCCGACCGCCCGACGTTCGGCAGCGACGACAGCGCGCACACGATGGCGCGCGTCTTTGACTGCAGCGCGGACCCCACCTTCCGCGCGGGCGATTGGCTCAACCAGACGCCGCT
The DNA here is from genome assembly GCA_035687045.1 of Thermoplasmatota archaeon. Classification (GTDB taxonomy): domain Archaea; phylum Thermoplasmatota; class SW-10-69-26; order JACQPN01; family JAJPHT01; genus JAJPHT01. The sequence continues at coordinate 2,641 of DASRYU010000019.1, forward strand.
GGGCCCCGTCGCGCCCAACCTCGCGCACAACACGGCCGTCCCCGCGCTCGGCCTCGCCGCGAACCCCGGCGGCACCATCCCCGCCACGGTGAACGCGACGAACGAGGACACGCTCGACGACTGCGACACGTCCAACGACCCGGGGCAGGACTTCTACGCCGGCACCTGCCAGGTCACCACCCCCTGCATCGGCGAGGACGAGTTCCAGGGCGTCTCGCGCACGCGCAAGACCGAGTCCGACTGGAACCTCCAGTTCACGGACTACGCGCGCGGCCGCGTCGCCGGCAGCGGCGTCTCGCCCCCGACGGGGCCCGTGCCAGGCGGATCGGGCGGCGTCGACCCCTACCTTGGCGTCCACCCCGTCCGCCACGCGGGCTCGTCCGTGCGCTACAACATGACGTCGATGTGGGAGTCCAACTCGATCGGCTCCAAGACAGGCCCCGGCATCGTGCGGTACAACCTTGCGGAAGGCACCACGGGCCTCGCGAGCGCGCGCCTCTACACGTTCTACGCCTACGTGGGCGAGGCCACCACGACGCGCGGGTTCGAGCTCCCGAGCAAGACGGTGAGCAAGTACGGCTCCGCGCAGTGCGGCTCGCACACGAGCGGCGTGCGCAACGGCTGGGAATGCGACGCGTCGAAGTGGTACGTGAACATCAACACGAACACGCCGATGAGCCTCTCGTTCCCGCACGCGCGCCCAGGCCAGGACTACCAGCTGCGCGACGTCGACTGCTACGACGGGAACAACGACCTCGGCGTGCCGCTGGGGACCCCCGCGTACGGCGACAGGCCCTGCCCGTAGCGCCACGCGGGTCGCGCGCGGCGGGCGCGGAGGGTCCGTCCGCCGCGCGCGCTTCCCTCTTCTCTTCTTTTCTCATCGTGCCGACACTGTGTTCCTTCCTCCAGTGACAGCCGCAGCGCTTTTCACCAGGATGGATACTTCCGCCCTGAGGCTAGCCGCGAGTCCACGAGAGGCTCCGCTGCGCCTCGGAGGCTTTCCGATGCAGAGACTGTTCCCCCGCCCTCTCGCCCTCCTCGCGATCGCGGCCCTCATGGCCCCGAGCGCGGCGGCGACCTGGTACGCGTATGGCTCCCATGAGCCCGACAACGCGCTGGACAACGAGGAATTCATGCGCTTCGACCCGCCCGGCGTGGCGACGAACCTGATCTACTTCAACGTCGTGACCGGCATGAGCAGCGGCCTCCGCGGCATCATGGCGAGCCCGAACGTCGCGCTTCTCGAGACGCACACGGAGATCCCGACGTCCGAGACGCACCAGGCGCTCTTCGGCGTCTGGATCGACTGCAACGGCGACGGCTACGTCGGCATCGCCGAGGGCGCCATGCGCGAGTACCCCTCGTCGCTCCTGCTCAACGAGGCCATCTGCCCCGCGATCACCGGCTCGAACGTCCGCTGGACCGCCGGCGCGCACAACTACAACGGCTGGGTCAGCGAGCTCGTCCCCATCGCCGGCACGCCCTTCGGCATCACGACGAACACGACCGACCTCCGCGTCTACGAGGACATCGACGCGATGGTCTGGGGCGACTACAACCGCCCGAACGACCCCGCGCTCGGCGGCGGCACCTGCCCCACGGCGCCCCAGCCCCGCGGCACCTGGCAGAGCACGGGCGGCTTCATCAACTACGCCGACTGCTCGACGGGCCTCATGGACCGCTGGAACGAGGTCTGGTTCGGCCGCACGCTCGCCAACCAGAGCATCGACGGCCTCTACAGCTACGGCGCGCCCAACATGTCGCTCCACTTCTACAACGTGAACAACGCGAGCGGCCACCCCATCTACGACCGCCCGACGCTTGGCAGCGAAGACACGCAGTACTCGCCCGCCTACGTCTACGACTGCAGCGCGCCCCGCACGCACTCGGGCGACACGCTCAACGCGACGCCGCTTGGCCCCTCGGTCCCCGCGGCCGCGCAGAACATCTCCGTGCCCGCGATCAGCCCGAGCCTCGGCACGGCGCCCCCGACGCAGTGGACCGTCCCCGCCTTCGTGAACCACACGTTCGAGGGCACGCCCGGCATCCGCCCCTCCGCGGACTGCGACACGTCGAACGACCGTGGCGCGGACGTCTACGGCAACAACTACGTGTTCTACGTCGGTGAGACGGACGTCAACCCCGTCACCGCCGCGAACAAGCGCGCCGCGAACTTCAACTTCCAGTTCCAGTACTGGGACCGCGGCACCGGCGTCCTCGGCATCGGCCCCGCGACGCCCGGCCTCGGCGGCCCCGCCGGCGCGGCGCTCCCGGGCAAGCCCCAGAGCAACTGGAACAACGGCGCCTCGACGACGAAGACGCCCGCGACGCTGCGCGTGGACATCACGCAGGGCACCTACGAGATCCCCGGCGCGTACTACCTGTCGTTCTACGCGGCGGTCGGCGAAAACACGACCGAGCGCGGCTTCCTCACCCCCGGCGGCGAGGGCGTCTACGGCAGCGCGCAGTGCGGCTCGAACACGAGCGGCATCCACAACGGCTGGAACTGCGACCGCGACGCGTGGTACCGCAACGCCGACGGCTCGCCCGTCGCGTCGCCCACGCTCCTCGCGCGCCCCGGCGACAAGTACCAGTTCCGCGACGTGGACTGCTTCGACGGCGGCATCACGCAGCTGGGCATCGGCATCGGCACGCCCTACTACGGCTCGCGCGCCTGCGAGCTCCCGTAGGTCCGCACGCACGGAGGCGGGCCCCGCGCCCGCCTCCCCACCATTCTTTTTCTCATGTTCTCCCGCCTAGCGAAGGCTCCGCCTCGCGCGAGCCTATGCGATCGCGCGTCTGTCGCGCGCGTCGCGGCGGAGCATTCATCAGGGCTCACCGGCACTTCCGACGCGGCTCGGGAGGCCGCACCATGCTTCGCTCCAACTCGCTCCTCGCCCTCGCCGCCGTCACGCTCCTCGCAGCGCCGGCGCACGCGACCTGGATGTACGCCGGCAGCTACGAGCCCAGCACGTCGTACGACACCGAGGACTGGATGTGGCAGACGGCGCCCGCGCCGGGCGAGAAGAAGATCTACTTCTCCGGCATGTCGCAGTACCTCGCCGTCACCGACCCCGCCACGCTCAACCCGAACGTCGGCCTCCTCGAGACGCGCATCGAGGTCTCGAACGCGGAGCACCACGAGGCGTTCCTCGGCGTGTGGGTCGACTGCAACGGCGACGGCTACATCGGCCTCGCGGAGAGCGCCCTGCGCGAATACCCCGCGTCGCTCCTTCTCGACGACGCCGTCTGCCCCGCCACGCTTGGCCCGGCCAACGGCTGGACCGCGGGCGCGCACAACTACAACAACTGGGTGAGCGAGCTCATCCCCATCGGCCGCGACGGCCTCATCGCCGTCGACCGCCGCATGTACATCGACGACGAGGCGCGCGTCTGGGCGGACCACCACCGCCCCGACGAGGCGCCCTGGATCCGCCCGTGCCCCGTCGGCCCGCAGCCGCGCGGCACGTACCAGAGCACCGGCGGGTTCCTCAACTTCCTCGACTGCCGCGTCGACATCCTCGGCGTCGCGAACCTCGTGCTCGCCGAGACGGGCGACCCGCTCGGCTGGCGCTTCGCGGACCCCGACGACGCGCGCACGGGCTTCCTCGGCCAGCACGCGACGTTCGGCAACGAGTCGGAGGAGCACCGCGCCGTCACCGTCTGGGACTGCAGCCGCCAGACGCGCGTGGGCGACGTCCTCAACCAGACGCCCGTCGGGCCGCTCACGCCCAGCGCGCTCAACTCGGTGCACAACATGCGCGTCGCCGAGCCCTCGCCCGAGGTGGAGAACACGGACGACCCGGTGCGCCGCGTCGCCGCCACCGTCAACCACACCTACGAGGGGTTCATGGTCCTCGGCGGCACCGGCCGCGACTGCGACACGTCGAACGACTTCGGCCACGACCTCTACGACACGTGGTGCGGCACGACGCCCTACTGCATCGGCGAAGGCGACCGCGTCGGCTCGGACCCGAAGAACAAGAAGGAGTCGCACTTCAACATGGGCTTCGAGACCGCGCCGCGCGGCTCCCTGCCGTGGGCGGCGCCCACGCCGCTCAACCTGCACGGCTCGGGCGGCGCCTCGGGCGACACGGCCGGCCTCACCTGGGGCGGCTCCCGCTGGAGCGCGGGCAGCTACTGGTCGACGAAGCCCGGCTTCGGCACCATCCGCACGCAGCTCTCGGATCTCGAAGGCTCGCGCGTCGAGGTCTCTCCCGGCTACTGGCTCACCTTCTACGCCTACGTCGGCGAGGCCACGCTCGAGCGCGGGCTGCGCCTACCCGGCGGCGAGGGCGTCTACGGCTCCTGGCAGTGCGGCTCGAACACGAGCGGCATCCACAACGGCTGGAACTGCGACCGCGACGCGTGGTACGTGAACCCCGACGGCTCCCCCTACCAGCCGACGGTGCCCGCGGAGCTGGAGCGCCACGAGCTCGCGCGCCCCGGCGACCCGTACAACCTGCGCGACGTCGACTGCTACGACGGCGGCATCGGCGCGCTCGGCCTCGGCGTCCAGCCGGCCTACTACGGGCCCGAGCCCTGCACCTGAGCGCGCGTCTCGTGCGACCCTATTCGGGTCGCTTGGGTGAAGGGGAACTAATATGTCCCCTGAACGCGACTGCGGTCACGCGCGCGGCGGGAGGAGAGGCTGCCTCTTGCCGCGCTCGTGGAGGCATCACGTTGCACCGCACCCTCATCGCCATCTTGACCACCGCGCTCCTCGCCCTTCCGGCCGCGAGCGCCACCTGGTACTTCGCGCAATCCTATGAACCGAGCACGGAGTACGACACCGAGCTCTGGATGTTCCAGGATCCCCCGCCCGTGACGGAGCAACGCGTCTACTTCGCCGCCGAGTCGCACTACCTGTTCGCGCTCGGCCCCTACATCAGCCCGAACGTCGGGCTCCTCCACTCGCGCATCGAGGTCTCGAACGGCGAGCACCACTCGGCGATGCTCGGCGTCTGGCGCGACTGCAACGGCGACGGCTACGTCGGCGCCGCCGAGACCGCGGTCCGCGAGTACCCCGCGTCGCTCCTCCTCAGCGAGGAGGCCTGCCCCGCCACGACGGGCCCCGCGAACGGCTGGACCGCCGGCGCGCACAACTACAACGGCTGGGTCAGCGAGCTCATCCCCATCGGCCGCGACGGGCTCATCGCCGTCGACCGCCGCATGTACCTCGACGACGACGTCCGCGTCTGGGGCGACTACCACCGCCCCGACGAGGCGCCCTTCCACCGCCCCTGCCCGCTCTCGCCGCAGCCCCGCGGCACCTACCAGAGCACCGGCGGCGCGATCAACTTCGTCGACTGCCGCGCCGACATCATCGGCCTCATGAACATCGCCTTCGCCGAGACGGGCGACCCGCTCAACCTCCGCTTCTCCGACACGGACGACGCGCGCAGCGGCCCCCTCGGCCAGATCCAGACCTTCGGCCCCGAGGACAGCGAGCAGCGCACGCTCACCGTCTGGGACTGCAGCTCGCGCACGCGCGTCGGCGACGAGCTCAACAAGACGCCGCTTGGCCCGCTCGCGCCCGCGGCGGTCCACAACCTCGAGTTCGCCGAGGCCGAGCCCAAGCTCGAGCGCACGGACGACCCGCTCCGCGGCGTCGCCGCCACGTACAACCACACGTTCGAGGGCGTCATGGTCGCCGGCGGCACGGGCCGCAACTGCGACACGTCCGACGACTTCGGCCACGACTTCTACTCGACGACGTGCCCGACCTTCGTCTACTGCGTCGGCGAGGACGACTTCAACGGCATCAACCCGAAGGACAAGCGCGAGGCGCACTTCAACATGCGCTTCGACTCGGGCCAGCGCGGCATCCAGAGCGCGATCCTCGGCCCCCGCGACCCCATCTTCGGCACCGGCGGCATCGCCGCGGACGGCGGCCTGCGCTGGGGCGGCGGCGGCACGTGGTCCGTCGGCTCCTACTGGCTGACGAAGCCCGGCTTCGGCACGATCCGCACGCACCTGCAGGACCCGTCGAACGCGACGGTCGAGCCCGCGGGCGGCCTGTACTTCACGTGGTACGCCTACGTGCCCGAGAACCTCACCGCGCGCGGCTTCAAGCTCCCCGGCGGCGAGGGCGTCTACGCCTCGTGGCACTGCGGCTCGAACACGAGCGGCGTGCACAACGGCTTCAACTGCAACAAGGCGCTGTGGTACCTCAACCCGACCGGCACCCCCTCGTGCCCCACGTGCGCGGCGGAGCTGGAGCGCCACGAGCTCGCGCTCCCGGGCGACCCGTACAACCTGCGCGACGTCGACTGCTACGACGGCGGCATCGGCGCGCTGGGCATCGGCGTCCAGCCCGCCTACTACGGCCCGCGCCCCTGCAGCTGAGCTGAGTCGCGAAGCTCCGCCACGCGGGCGCGACGTCGCCGCCAAGGCGACCCGCGCCCGCCCCCTCTTTTCTCTCCCTCTTCTCTGCCTCTTCCTGCGCCTCCTTCTCGTACGTTCCTATCTGCATGAGAGGCCTCACCGCTCGTGGGCGGACGCCGTTCCTCCCGTCCGGCAGAACAGTATATGTGCCCTGAAGCCGCGTGCACCCTCACGGCTAGTGGAGGCCTTAGAATGCATCTTGTTTGGAAGACGACGATGGCGCTCGCGGTCGCCGGCCTGATGGTCGGACCCGCCACCGCAGAATGGTTCGCGTTCGGCGACTTCGAGCCGAACACGGAGTACGACACGAAGGACTGGATGTGGCAGGAGCCGGCGAAGCCGGGCGAGCAGAAGGTGTTCTTCCACGTCATCTCCAGCACGGAGTACGTCAGCGCGAACGGCAAGCCCTCGGTCAACCCGAACGTGGGCCTCCTGCACACGCAGGTCGAGCCCTTCGGCGTCGAATACCACAACGCCTTCCTCGGCGTGTGGGTCGACTGCAACGGCGACGGCTACGTCGGCATGGTCGAGAGCGGCCTGCGCGAGTACTCGTCGAGCCTCCTCCTCTCGGAAGAGGTCTGCCCGCCCGCGAGCGGCCCCGCCAACGCGTGGACCGCCGGCGCGCACAACTACAACGGCTGGGTCAGCGAGCTCGTCCCCATCGTGAGCCAGAACCTCAGCTTCGCCTCCGTCAGCGACCGCCGCGTCTACCGCGACGACGCCGCGCGCGTCTGGGGCGACTTCCACCGCCCCGACGAGAAGCCCTTCCACCGCTCCTGCACGCTGCGCCCCTTCGCGCGCGGCACGCTCCAGGACACGGGCGGCTTCATGAACTACGTCGACTGCCGCGTCGACATCCTCGGCAACTTCAACACGGTCATGGCGCAGATCGGCGACCCGCTCGGCCTGAGCTTCTCGGACCCTGACGAGGGCCACAGCGGCCCGCTCGGCCACATCCCGCTTGGCGGCGACGAGTCGGACCAGAACGCCGCCGTCAACGTCGTCGACTGCAGCCGCCCGCCCATCCACTCGGGCGACACGCTCAACATGACGCCGCTTGGCCCGATGGCGCCCGGCACGCTCATGAACCGCACGGTGCCCATGCCGAGCCCCGGCCTCGGCCCCGCGGCGAGCGACCCGACCCGCTTCACCGTCGCCGGCCAGTACAACGCGACGATGGAGCAGGTCCTGCAGGACTGCGACACGTCGAACGACTTCGGCCACGACTTCTACAACAACTTCGAGACCGACTTCAACGGCGTCAACCCCAACAACAAGACGGAGGCGGACTGGAACTTCAACCACCAGTTCACCACGACGCCGCGCGGCTTCCAGAGCGCGCTCCTTGGCGGAAGCGCCGCGCTCGCCGGCACGGCCGGCGCGCCCGCGGACTGGGGCGTCGGCATGGGCGGCACGCACTGGGGCAGCGACTCCACGTGGGTCTCGAAGACGGGCCCGCGCAGCCTGCGCGTCGACCTCGCGAGCGGCGGCGCCTCCATCGCGCCCGCCTACTGGCTCTCGTTCTACGCGTACGTGAGCGAGAACACGACCTCTCGCGGCTTCAAGACGCCCGGCGGCGAAGGGGTGTACGGCTCGTGGCACTGCGGCTCGCACACGAGCGGCATCCACAACGGCTGGAACTGCGACCGCGCGGTGTGGTACATCAACCCCGACGGCACGTTCCCGAGCGGCAAGTCGCTCCTCGCGCACCCCGGCGACCCGTACAACCTCCGCGACGTCGACTGCTACGACGGCCGCATCGGCGACCTCGGCATCGGCATCCAGCCCGCCTACTACGGCCCCGAAGCCTGCGCCTGAAGGCGCGTATCGGGGGGCCCGCGCCCCCCGCTCTTTTTCTCTCCTCTCGTGCGCCAGCGCGCGCGCCGCCTCGCGCGCAGAAACGACAGGAAGGCGGTCCAAGGAGGAAGAATTATCCTCCGCGAGCGCGCGTTCCTCGTCGGGCTATCGAGGCGTTGTACTATGCACTACGTGAAGTCATGTTTGGTTTTGGGCATCGCGCTGGCGCTCTCGGCGTCGGCGACCGCACAATGGAGCGCGTTCGGGTCGATCGAGCCGTCGACGCCGTACGACAACAAGGACTGGATGTTCCAGGGCCCGCCGGCCATCGGCGAGCAGAAGGTCTACTTCAACGTCCTGTCCGGCTCGCATTACCCCCCCGCGAGCAGCAACGGGAAGCCGTACGTGAACCCGAACGTCGCGTTCCTGGGCACGCAGATCGAGCCGCTCGGCCTTGAGTACCACATGGCCTTCCTCGGCGTGTGGGTCGACTGCAACGGCGACGGCTACATCGGCTCCCTCGAGGGCGCCGTCCGCGAATACAGCGCGGACCTCCTTCTCTCCGAGGACGCCTGCCCCGCCACCACGGGCCCGGCGACCTCGTGGACGGCGGGCGCGCACAACTACAACGGCTGGGTCACGGAGCTCATCCCGATCACGAACGGCGCCACCGCGGGCGACGCGCGCGTCTACCGCGACGACGAGTCGCGCGTGTGGGGCGACTTCGACCGCCCGGACGAGCACCCGACGTACCGCACCTGCCCGCTCTTCCCGTGGCCGCGCGGCACCTACGAGAGCACGGGCGGCGTCATGAACTACATCGACTGCCGCGCCGACATCCTCGGCACGTTCAACATGGCCGTCGGCCAGCTCGGCGACCCGCTCGCGCTGTCGTTCGCGAACCCCGACGACGCGCGCACGGGCCCGCTGGGCCGCGTGTGGATCGGCGGCCCCGAGAACGACGCGCACACGCCGGTCAAGGTGTGGGACTGCCGCGCGGAGGAGGCCTTCCACTCGGGCGACACGTTCAACCAGACGCCGCTGGGCCCCAGCATCCCCACGGCCGCGCAGAACATCCGCGTCACGCAGATCAAGGTCGAGCCGGGCAACCTGCAGAACCCGAGCGTCGCGGGCTTCGTCAACCACACGCACGAGGGCGTCCGCGCGGTCGACGACTGCGACACGTCGAACGACTTCGGCCACGACGTCTACAGCCGCAACGTCGCGGGCCTCGTCGTGCCCGAGACGGACTTCAACGGCGTCGACCCCAACAACAAGCGCGAGGCGAACTGGAACTTCGCGACGGCGCAGGCCGCGCGCGGCAACCCGCTCCTCCCCGGCGCGGGCTCCGTCGCGCCCGACGGCGGCGCCGGCATCGGCGGCACGCGCTGGGTCAGCAGCTCCACGTGGGGCACGAAGCCGGGCCCGCGCTCGGTGCGCGTCGACCTCGCCAACGCCGACGTCGGCATCGCGGGCGCGTACTGGCTCACCTTCTACGCGAAGGTCGGCGAGAACACCACCGCGCGCGGCTTCGAGCTCCCCGGCGGCGAGGGCAAGTACGGCTCGTGGGCGTGCGGCTCCGCGACGACGGGCATCCTGAACGGGTGGAACTGCAACGCCGCGGTCTGGTACCAGAACCCGGACGGCACGTTCCCGAACAACAAGGACGCGCTCGCGCAGCCGGGCTGGACCTACCAGCTCCGCGACGTCGACTGCTACGACGGTCGCATCGCGGCGGCCGGCGTGGGCGTGCAACCGGCGTTCTACGGTCCGGACCCCTGTCCGTAGGCGCTGCGCCTGACGCGGCGGCGTTCGTTCAAGGTCGTTCGCCGCGCCACTAACGTTTATGACCGTCCGGGCCTAGGCTCCCGCGTGCCGGGCTCGGACTTCGACATCTACCAGACCGAGGACGGCTACGTCGCGGTCACCAACGAGGTCCGCCGCACGATCCTCGCGGCGCTCGCGAAGAAGGACCGCATGCTCCCCGATCTCGTCAAGCTCACGAAGAAGGCGAAGCCGACGCTCTCGAGCGTGCACATGCGCGAGCTTCTCGCCGCGAAGCTTGTCGAGGAGCTGCCGCACCCCACGGACAAGCGCAAGAAGGTGTACCGGCTCAAGGCGCGCCGCATCGGCACCTCCAACCTGCCGATGGGGGAGCTGCGCGGCGCCGTGCGCGGCTATGCGCAGCGCGGCGCCGCCGGGCTGAGCCTCGAGGCCATCGCCGCGGCGCCGGCGAGCGCGCCCGACGCGACGCTTCGCGCGCAGGCGCGGCGCCTGGGCGCCCTTCTCGCGCCCGGCGTGCCCGTCTCGAGCGCGCGGGAGAGCGTCACCGCGTTCGCAACCCTCATCGAGCGGGAAGGGCTCGCGCGCCCGCTGCGGCTCGACCTCGAGGGCGCGAGCATGGAGCTCGAGCTCGAGAAGGGGGAGGAGGACGTGGAGCCCTCGCGCGCGGCGCTTCTTGTCGCCTCCCTCTGCGAAGGGCTCCTCGCGCCGAAGCTCGGCGACGACGCGCGCGTGAAGGTCGCGGCGCTCCACGGCCGGCGCGCGACGCTGCAGCTCCCCGCGGGCTGGGAGCGCTGATCGCTTGCGCCCCGCGCGCGTCTACCTCCTGGGAAGCGGCCTGGCGCTCGCCGCGCTCGCCATCCTCGGCTTCGCGCTCGTCGAGGCGGGCGCGCCGCGCGCGCTTGGCCGTGCGGCGGCGTTCGACCCGTCGCAGTCGCTTCTCCACGCGGGCCTCGCCGCCGTCTCCGTCGCCGCCGGCCTCGCGCCGCGCGCCCGTCCGATGCGCTGGGTCGTCGGGCTCGCGACGTTCCACCTCGCGCTGGGCACCCTCGGCCTCCTCGCGCCAGGCCTCTTCGGCTACCCCGCCCGCGCGGGGCTCGCGCTGCGCTGGGAGACGGGAGAATGCTTCGCGCACCTCCTCCTGGGAGGATGGGGCGCGTACGTCGCGTCGAACGCCGCGACGGAGAAGAAGGAGAGGGACTAGCGGCGCTTCTTGCTCGTCTTGCTGCTCGAGGAGCCGCGCCCGGCGTAGGCCGCGACCGCGTCCTTGAACCACGCGTTGCGGGTCGAATAACCGTCCTTGGCCAGCTTCTTGTCGAGACTGTCCAGCAGCTTGGCCTCGATACGGAACAGGACCTGCTTTTCGGGCACGACGGAATCCCCGGCGCGCTATCACGATATCCCGATATTAAGCCTGTCGGATGTCCGAGGACTGTTCGCCTCGAGAAAAACGATATCGCGGCGGAGGCCGCGAGCGAGCGCCCGCGCTCCGGCGCGCCTCGGCGCAAGCGGGCGAGCGCGCCTCGCCGGCCCCGGTGGACGCATGGGGTTAAACGCGGAGGGCGAGTATGGCGGCCCCATGAGCGGAGGCCCCACGCTTGCCGGCCAGGGCGCGACCGATTACGAGCGCTACCTGAACGTCGCGACGCTCCTCTCGGCGAAGAAGCCGAAGGACAAGCTCGCGCACCGCGACGAGCACCTGTTCCAGGTCGTGCACCAGGCGGCGGAGCTGTGGTTCGAGCAGATCCGCTTCGACATCGAGGAGACGGACCGCCTCATCGCCAACGGCAACGCCTCCGACGCGACGCGCCTCGTGCGCCGCATGGTGGAGGTCGTGCGCCTCCTCACGGAGAGCGTGAACATCCTCACGACGATGAACGTCTGGGACTACCACGACATCCGTCTCGCGCTCGGCAAGGGCTCCGGGCAGGAGAGCCCGGGCTTCAACGGCATCCTGCGCGAGGCGCCCAAGCTCGAGCGCACGTACCTCGACCTCCTCCAGGCGCGCGGCGTCACGCTCTACGACGTGTGCACGGGGCGCGGCGCGCACGCGGAGCTCCTCGCGCTGGGCGACGCGCTCGTCGACTTCGACATGCGCTTCCACCTCTGGCGGCAGAACCACCTCGCGTTCGTCAAGCGCATGATCGGCCCCGGGCAGCGCTCGCTGAAGGGGTACGGCGTCGACGCGCTCGAGAAGCACATCCTCGGCCAGTTCTTCTACCTCGAGCTTCTCGCGGTCCGCGACGAGATGACGCTCAAGGCCGGCACGAGCCCGCCGGGCAAGCCGCCCGAGGCGACGCGCACCCAGCCGCACCCGGACACGTTGCCGAACAGGAAGTAGGAGAAGGAAGGAGAAGGAGAGAAGAGGGCGCGGCCGGCGTCGCGCCGACCTCACCGGTGCAGCCGCGTGATGTGATATCCTTCGCGCGGCCCTGCGAGGCGCACGCGCCCGTCGGCGACGCTGCGGACGACGTCGAGGCGCACCTTGCGCTCCGGCGCGCCGTCGGCCTCGAGGAAGCGGAGCCACTTCGGGCGCCCCGTGCGGTCACACAGGACGCCCAGGATGACGCCGAGCTCCTCGCCCGTGCCGCTCACGAGCGTGAGGCCTTCCCACTCATGGCTCGCCGAGGTCGGCGCCTGCTCCGATGCCTGCGGCG
>DASRYU010000020.1:0-11960 GCA_035687045.1 Thermoplasmatota archaeon
CCTGTCCTCGCGCGGCGCGTAGCCGCCGCGGGGGCCGCTCATCGGCGTCGCGGGCCGCACGAAGCAGTCGCGACAGAAGATGGGGCGCCCCGGCGTGGGGACGAAGGGCACGCTCGCGGCCTTGCCGCACTTCGTGCACGTGATGGTGGTGCGAGTTCCGGTGGACGTGGTGGAGTAGACAGGGGCGCTCATGTGGGTGTTCTCAAGAGAGGTTGACTTCGATCTGGATCTCGTTAGTTGGTGTCGCCGTCGCGGCGGCGCTTGAGCGGCGCGATGGCCGCGCGCGACTCCGGCGTGGGGGGCCACACCATCGCCGGCTGCTTGGGCACCGCGCGCGCGGCGCGCTGCTCGCGGCCGGCGTCCGCGCGGGGAGAGTGCATCGCGCGCATCACGTCCGCGCTGCGGAGGAAGCGGCTGCAGGCGACGCAGGCGGTCCCGCCGGCGCGACTGAGCGTCACAAGCTCCACCGCGTTCGCGCCCGCGCAGACGGGGCAGACGAACGGGATGAGGACGGGCGGACGCTGCGGCGACATACTCTTCACACCTTATGCAGCCGCCGCGCGCTTCATCCTGTATAAGCGAGGGGGGTCGGCAAGCCGCGAAAGCGCGGGGTGCTCCACAGAAAGGAGCATCCGCCGCGTCACGTCGGAGCGGAGGTTCCGCTGGCGCGGCCTCAGCCGATGCTGCCGACCATCTCCAGCTCGATGAGCCGGTTCAGCTCGACGGCGTACTCGAGGGGCAGCTCCTTGGTGACCGGCTCGACACGGACGCGTCTGCGGACGCGTCCTATCGAGCCGATCGCACGGCGACTGCCCGCAGCGCGCTCAGCCGATCGAACCGACCATCTCGAGTTCGATGAGCCGGTTCAGCTCGACCGCGTACTCGAGGGGCAGCTCCTTGGTGATCGGCTCGATGAAGCCGTTCACGATCATGACGTTGGCCTGCTCCTCCGTGAGGCCGCGGCTCATGAGGTAGAAGATCTGGTCGGTGCTGATCTTGCCGACCGTCGCCTCGTGCGCGATCTCGACCTTCTCCTGCGCGATCTGCATGTCCGGGATGGTGTAGTTCTTCGACTTGTCGTCGAGAAGGAGCGCGTCGCACTCCACCTTCACCTTCGCGCCGCGCGCGTTGGGCCCGACCTTCACGAGGCCGCGGTACGTCGTGATGCCGCCGCCGACCGCGAGCGACTTGGAGACGATGTTCGCGCTCGTGTTGGGCGCGAGAAGCTGGACCTTCGAGCCGGTGTCCTGGTTCTGCCCGGGGCCCGCGAAGGCGATGCCGGTCATGTCCGTGCGCGCGTTCTCGCCCTTGAGGATGCTCATCGGGTAGAGCATCGTGACGCCGGAGCCGAGGTTGCCGTTGACCCATTCCATCACGGCGTCCTTCTCGACGATGGCGCGCTTCGTGTTGAGGTTGTACGTCTGGCGCGACCAGTTCTCGACGCTGCTGTAGCGCGCGCGGGCGCGAGGCTTCACGAACACCTCGACGCAGCCGGCGTGGAGCGACGCGTTCTCCCACTTGGGCGCGGAGCAGCCTTCGATGTAGTGGACCTGCGCGTCCTCCTCGACGACGATGAGCGTGTGCTCGAACTGGCCGAAGCCCTCCGCGTTCATGCGGAAGTAGGCCTGGACGGGCATGTCCATCTTCACGCCCTTGGGGACGTGGAGGAAGGTGCCGCCCGACCAGACGGCGCCGTGGAGCGCCGCGAACTTGTGGTCCGTCGGCGGGACCGCCTTCATGAAGTACTGGCGGAAGAGGTCCTCGTGCGTCTTGAGCGCCTCGTCGCAGTTGACGAAGGTGATGCCCATGTCCGCCCACTCCTTCGCCAGGTTGTGGTAGACCATCTCGGACTCGTACTGCGCGCCCGCGCCGGCGAGGTACGCGCGCTCGGCCTTGGGGATGCCGAGCTTCTCGAACGTGTCCTTGATGTCCTGCGGGACGTCCTCCCAGCTCTTCGTCTCCTTCACGCCGGGGTCGCCGTAGTACGTGATCTTGGAGAGGTCGAGCTTCGTGAGGTCGACGCCCCACATGGGCAGGGGCTTCGAGTGGAAGATCTTGAGCGACTTCAGGCGGAACTCGCGCATCCACTCGGGCTCCTTCTTGCGGTCGGAGATCTTGTGGACGACCTCCTCGGTGAGCCCCTGGGCGGCCTTGTAGGCGAAGCGCTCCTCGTTGGCGCGGTCGAACATCTCGCGGTTCACGATGCCGCGGTCGATGCCGATGCGGGGCGCTTCCGATTCCGGAGTGGCCATGGTCCTCTGGCCATGAGAGGGTCCGGCCCTTAAGGCTTCCCGAGCGGGCAAGGAGGCGCCGCGCAGGCGGCAGGGGCGCCGCCGCCTATGTTGCGCGAATTCCCCGATGTGGGCATGGCCCCCCGTGCGGCTGTGCGGGCCGGAGACCGACCCATGAACCCAAGCGTGCTGCTGCTGGCCGGCGCCCTCGTGCTGGCCGCCCCTCTAGGATACATGACGCTCGCTGCCGCCGACGACGCCGGCGCCGCCGGAGCCGCGCAAGGCCCGCTCGCGCCCGCTTCGGCCGACGCCGCCCCCGCGCCCAACCTGTTCGTCCGCCTCCAGCACGACGGCGCGCCCGTTCTCGCGAAGCTCTCGGTCGCCGGGCGCGACGGCGCGACGATGCGCCTCGTCGAGGGTGAGACCGTCCTCCCGTTCCACGTCGACCCGCGCGTCGAGCACGTGGCGGAGCTCGCGGTGGAGGCGCGCCACCCGCTCGACCCTGTGGGCATCACGGGCGGGCGCTTCCACGGCTCCGCCGCCGCCTCGTTCGCGGAGTGCGACGTCATCGAGGTCCTTTTCCAGACGCTCTCGCGCTCCGAGAGCGGCATCGTTGTCCACGGCGCGGCGTGCGTGCCTGGGCCCCAGCGCCACGTCGCCGTCGAGGCCGCCGGGCCGATGGTCGTCGTCCCCTACCCCACGTGCCCCACCTCGTGCAGCATGGGGTACGGCCTCGGTGGTTCGCGCGACCTCGTCTTCGAGGTGCCCGAAGGCGCGACGCGCATCGACGTCCGCGCGCGCTGGAACGCCGAGAGCCCGATGACGGAGCGGCTGCAGGTGTGGCTCCTCGCGCCCGACCCCGCGTGCGGCGACGGGTGCTGGAGCGCCGTCGAGGTGGCGGAGGGGAACGAGCAGGTGGCGTTCTCGTACGCCGCGCCCGCGCCAGGCGAATACGGCGTGACGACGTTCTTCACGACCCGCGCCGGCGCTGCGGTCCAGCAGGACGTCTGGCTTGAAGCGATCGTCCACACGTCCTGAGGTGGCGCGATGAGGCTCCTCGTCCCCCTTGTCCTGCTCGCGGCGACGCTCGCGCCCAGCCTGCAGGCCGCCGCCGAGGAGGAGCCGCACGTGCTGGCGCGCGTCCACAACCTCGGGCCGCCCGTCAGCGTCACGCTCAGCGTCTACGACGAGGACGGCGACCTTCTCGACTCGCGCCCGCTCGAGCTTGCGCAGGGCGAGCGCGTCGTGGTGGAAGCCGCGCGCGGCGTCGGCGAGTTCACGCTCGCGCTGACGTGGGCGCAGCCCGACCCGCACCCGCTCTACCTGGCCCTCGGCTCGCCCTGGAGCGTCGTCTCCACCTCCGTGCGCACCGACGACTGCCCCGGCCCCTCGAGCATCGACTTCGTCGTGAGCGACGACGGGCCCGACGTGCGCGGGAGCGGCTGCCTCGTCCTCACGCGCGCCGCCGCCGACGTCCTCGCCGAGGCGCGCGCCGCGAAGCCGGGCGTGCTGCGTCCGTCGTTCAGCATCCCGCCGCCGAACGCGGGGGACCGCGGCGTCATGGGCGGGAGCCTCTTCGAGTGGCGCGGCGAGGTGACGTTCCTCGACGCGTGGGGCCGCAGCGTCGTCGGCCACGAGCTGCGCTACCTCGACCACGGCGGGAGCGGCTACTCCTCCACCGACGGCCGCACGGGCATGACCGCGTCGGCGGAGGTGGACGAGACGGTCGAGGTGCTGCGCTGGCTGCGCGGCTCCACGCGCGTGCACGCGTGGTCGACCACCGTCGCCGGCGGCGGGAGCGAGAGCAGCGCCACCTCCACCTCCGCCGCCATCGAGCGCGAGCTGCGCTACGACGATGCGCCCGGCACGCTCGCGTGCGCCGCGCGCAACGGCCTCCAAGGGCGCACGCTGCGGCCGGGCGACACCGTCGCCTCCACCGACGTCTGCTCCAGCTGGACCGGCCCCGCCTGGCGCGCCGCGGCGCCGCTCGACATCGAGGGGCACCGCATCCTCCCGCTCTACCAGCTCGAGGAGTCCGCGGAGCGGCTGCTCGTCGGCCGCGTCCTTCTCCTCGACGGCGTGCCCTACCCGCTCGCCATGGAGCGCTACGTGCTCCCGACGGACGGCACGCTTCGCGCCCGCTCGACGCACCTCGAGCGCTATCAGCCGGCGGGCTCGCCGCTCGCGCTCGACGGCGCGCCGCTCCCGGAGCCGCGCGCGCCCCTCGCGCCGCTCGACCCGCTGCGCGGACCCGCCGCGGGCGGCATCGGCGCGCGCCTCCCGTTCTCCCTCGCCGAGGCTTCCGACGCCGCGCGCGCCGACCCGACGCTGCGCGACCTCCAGGAGCTTCTCGCGCGCCCCGACGCCGCGCTCATCGGCGCCTCGTACGGCGTCGGCCGCGACGAAGGCTCGCCCTTCGCGGTCCTGCGCTGGGCGCTCGTCTTCTCCGCCGAGGGCGCCGATCCGGTCGGCGTCCTCTGCGAGCGGCCGGACGCGGCGCTCGCCGTCTCGCCGCCGGCGCGCTGCGGCCCCGTCGTCGGGCCCACCGCCCTCTTCGACCCGCTCTCCGCACCGCCGAGCATCGGCCGCGACGCGCTCCCCGCGCGGGGCGCCACCTTCGGCGACGCCGCGACGCGGTGGGACGCGACGCGCGAGCGCGCGGGGGAGCGCGTGACGTACGCGCTCTACCGGGCGTGGGAGCAGGGGCGCGCTCCGCTTCTCGCCGTCGGCGCGGGCGTGCCCGCGGCGCTCACGCCCGCCGGCGGCCCCGCCTCCGGCTCCGCCGACCACGTCGCGCTCGAGCTCGCGACCGGACGCACGCTCGCCTCCGTGCAGGTCGTCCAGGCGGCGACGGGGCTGGGCGCGGCGCCTCTCCAGCGCGTCGGCCCCTCCACGCTCGTCGCGCAGGACGCGCCGTTCGCCGACGAGGACGCGCTGCCCTACATCGTCGGCGGCGGCCTCGGCCTCGCGCTTCTCGCGCTCCTCGGCTTCCTCCTCTATTCGCGGCTCGTCCGCGCGCGCGTCCTCGACAGCGCCACGCGCGCGGCCATCCTCGACGCCGTCGCGCAGGAGCCGGGGCTCCACGCGAGCGGCGTGATGGAGCGGCTCGGGAAGGCCGGCGGCGTCACCGAGTACCACCTCGACGTCCTTGTGCGCGAGGGCTTCCTCACCTCGCTCGCGACACCCGGCTTCCGCCGCTACTTCCTCACCGGCAAGCACACGCCGCAGGAGATGCGCGCCATCGCCGCGCTGCGCGAGGGGCAGAACGAGAAGCTTCTGCGCATCATCCGCACGAACCCGGGCATCCCGCTCCAGACGCTCGCGCTCGAGGCCGGCGTGAGCATCTCGTACGCCTCGCGCTCGGTCGCGCGCCTCGCGGAGGCGGGCCTCGTCGAGAAGGTGCAGGTGGGGCGCGCCGTGACGCTCCACGCGAGCGAGGCGTAGCCGAACGACGCGGAAAGGGAAGGTTAAGCGGCCGGCTGCGGCTGCGCGCGCGATGACCGCGCCCGGCGCGCCGCCTCCGCGACCCGACTACGAGGAGATGGCGCGCGCGACGGCCGCCGCCATCACGGGCGCCATCGTGGAGCTTGTTCGCATCCTGCGCGCGGAGCTCGACGCGCTGCGCGACGGCGCGGAGGCCGCGGTGGGCCGCGTGAAGGGCGGCATCGTGCGGAGCCTCGCCGAGCTGCAGAAGGCGGTGGTGTCGAGCCTCCTCGCGCTCGTCTTCGTCGTCCTCTTCGCCATCGTCCTCTCCATCTTCCTCGTCTCGCTCCTCAACCACCTGTTGGGCGAGCCTTGGGGGACCGGAGCGGCCGCGCTCCTCCTGCTCGCGCTCGCGGGCTTCTTCTGGCTGCGCGCGCGGGGGCACTTCCGCGCGATGGAGCGGGAAGCGGCGGCCCTCGCCGGGCGGGGCCGCGGCGGGGGCTGATGGAGCAGGGGCCCTCTAGAAAGCCCATCTACCCCTTCGCGCCTGTCGCGGCCATGCGCCCCCTGCTCAGCCTCGCGTTCATCGCGGCCCTCGTGCTCGCCGGATGCGTCTCGCCCCTCCAGCAGGCGGGCGTGCGCGACGCGCTCCCCGAGGGCCTCACGGACGTGCAGACGCGCCGCGAGCTTCCGTTCGACCTGACCGGCGAATACTCGAGGACCCTCATCGACGGGGCCTTCGGCATCCTCGACCCGCTGAGCGTCTTCGTCGACCTCCAGCTCCCGGTCACCGAGCTTGGCAGCGCCGTCGACGGCTCCGCGAAGGTGCACCTCGGCCTCTGGCTCCCCGACGTGCCCGAGGGGACGAAGGTGCCCGTCATCGCGGACATCGGCCCGTACTACGACGACGGCGACCTGCCCGCGACGGAGCCCGCGCTGCGGCTGGGCAAGTTCCTCATCGAGAACTTCGTCCCCCACGGATACGCCGTCGCGCAGGTGAGCGTCCTTGGCACCGGCGAGTCCACGCACTGCATGGACCTCATGGGCCCCGCCGAGCAGGCCGGCGTCGACGCCGCCGTCACGTGGCTTGGCACGCAGGAGTGGAGCAACGGCAACGTCGGCCTCATCGGCCGCAGCTACGACGGCTCGACGCCCTGGCAGGCCGCGATGTTCGGCAACCAGCACCTCAAGACGATCGTCCCGATCAGCGGCCTCATCGGCATGCACGAGCTCATGTGGCGCAACGGCAGCGCCGAGTTCCGCGGCCCGATCATGCACAACGTCGTCTACGGCACCTTCGGCGTCGACAGCGTCAAGGGGAGCCCCTTCGGCATCCTCGGCGGCGACCTGCCGACGCTGCGCCCCGAGGAGGCGCCCGAGGACGCGTACAACCTCTGCAGGGGGTACCTCGAGGGGCCCGCGCAGGGCGCCTTCGCCGTCGCGACCGGCTCCGACATGACGCCGTACTGGCAGCAGCGCTCCTTCCTCCCCGCGGCGCTCGAGAACTACAAGGGGAGCGTCTACTTCATCCACGGCCTCCAGGACTGGAACGTCGACCCCCACATGATCGCGCCTGCGTACCAGCAGCTCCAGGCCGCGCGCATCGAGACGAAGGGGCTCTTCGGCCAGTGGGCGCACATGTATCCGGACCGCGCGGCCGAGCACAAGAACCTCAACGAGGGCCGCGGCAAGGAGGCCATCGCGACGATGACGCGCATGGACTGGGCGCAGGACCTGCTCGAGTGGTTCGACCACTACCTCAAGGGCACCGGCCCCAAGCCCCCGCTCCACGTGGAGATCCAGGACAACCTCGGCGCGTGGCGCATTGAAGAGACGTTCCCGCCCGCGGACGCGACGTGGCTCGAGCTCGCGCTTGGCGACGCGGAAAGGACGGAAGGCTCCGACCTCGTCTCGCTCGTGCACGAGCAGGTGTGGCGCTTCGCGCCGCTGAGCACGGAGGCGGACGTGCGCGTCTCGGGCCTGCCGCAGTTCCACGTGGCGGTCACGCCCAACGGGCCGGGCGGCCAGCTCTACGTGTCGATGCACGACGCCGAGACGGGGCTCCACCTCGGCCACGCCGTCATGGACCTGCGCTACCACGACGGCGGTCGCGCCATGCTCCCCGTCGCGCCCGGCCAGCCCATCGTCGCGCGCATGGAGTTCGAGCCGCTCGACATCGTGCTGCCGGCGGGGCACGGCATCGAGCTGCGCATCGCCGCGACGGGCGAGGACTACCTTCCCAGCACGGTGAGCGCCCCCGTCCGCATCGACGCGAGCGCCACGCTCCTCCGTCTGCCGACGATCGAGCGCGCGGAGAACGTGTTCTTCGTGCCGCCGCTGCCGACCGAAGTGAAGGGGGACACTCCCGACTTCTAGTCGAAGAGGCTCTTGACGAAGGGCACGCTGTACTTGAACAGCTGAGGCGCCTTCTTCAGCAGGGGCTTCGCGAGCTTCGACGGGTAGTCGATGTCGCCGAGACCGTTGACGAGCGCGAGGAGCTCCTTGTCGTCGAGGAGGTGGAAAAGCTCCTCCATCTGCTCGTCGGAGAGGTGCATGAACGCCTTGCGCAGCCGCCAGCCGACGTAGAGCTCGCGCCCGACGTCGTCGTACCACGCCTGGTGGTACTGCGCGAGCCGCTTCTCGCTGAGGTCGTCGTCGCGCAGCGCCTTGTCCGCGACCTCCGCGAGGTGGCCGGCGGAGACGAGGCCCGTGTAGACGCCGCCGCCGGAGGTCGGCTTCGTCTGCGCGCCCGCGTCGCCCACGACGGCCACGCGCTCCGCGTGCGTCTTCTTGATGGGGCCAAGCGGGATGCAGCCGCAGATGTCGAAGCAGCTCTTCGCGCCGGAGGTCAGGAAGCGCGCGCTCGCGTCGTCCTTCCACATCCTCTCGTAGTAGAACTTCGCGGCGTGGGGCGCCTTGATGTCCACCCCCACCTCGACCTTCCCGTGCGTGCCCTCGGGGTTCGTCGGGATCATCCAGCTGAAGAAGCCGGGCGCGCGCTCCTGCCCCACCCACATCTCCACGTGCGTGGGCGTGAGCTTCGTGCCCTCGACCTGCGCGCCGTAGCAGGGGACGATCTCCCGCGCGCGCGGGATGCCGAACCACTTGGCGACGTTCGACTGGACGCCGTCGGCGCCGACGAGAAGGCGCGTGCGCTCCGTCTCGAGGCGCCCGTCCGCGTGGCGGATGGTGACGGTGACGCCGTCGGCGTCGCGCTGCGCCGCGACGACCCGCGCCGGCTTCAGGACCGTCGCGCCGGCCCGCTCGGCGCTCGCGACGCACTGCCGGTCGAACTCGCCGCGGTCGATGGCGACGGCCATCGTCTTCCCGCCGTCGAGCGTGATCGTGTGCCCCTTCGGGCTGTGGATGTTCGCGCCGCGCACGTCGTTGAGGTGGACGGTCGAGAGCGGGAAGTCGACGAGGTCGAAGATGCGCGGCGTGAACAGGCCCGCGCACTGGACGGGCTCGCCCACCTTCGCGTGCTCCTCGACGAGGAGGACGTCGTGCCCCCGCTTGGCGAGGTGGCGCGCGGTCTGCCCGCCCACGGGGCCGCCGCCGACGACGAGCACGTCGCGCATCGTTCGAGCGAGGCGGCGGCCGATGAAATAGCTTCGCGCTAGCGAGGACGGCTGGCGCCGACGGCGACGCCGACGCCGAGGCCGACGCCGACGCCGACGCCGACGCCGACGCCGACGCCGAGGCCGAGGCAGGCCGAGGCGCGAGGCGGAGGCCGAGGGATGGTGTGCGCGCAGAAGCATCTCCGCGCCTCCTCCGCGAGCTCCGCGTCCTCCGCGGTGAGCGGGGCGGAGCGAGGACGAGGACGAGGACGAGGACGAGGCAGGACGAGGGCGAGGGACGAGGGCGAGGGCGCGCGGCGGGCGCGCGCGAAGCGTTCATGGGCGGGCGACGCGTGCGCCGCACGATGACGACCCTCGCCTGGGCCGCGGTCGCCGCGTTCGTCGCCTGCGCGGGCGCCTTCGTCTACTTCCTCCTCCGCCTGCGGAGGGAGCCGAACTGAGCAAGATGGTCATCGTCGCGCGCAAGGACATCAAGCTCAGCGCCGGCAAGCTCGCGGCGCAGGTGGGGCACGCGGCGGTCGACTGCGCGCTCAAGGCGAAGCGCCACCAGCCGGACGCGTTCGACGCCTGGTACGACGAGGGCCAGAAGAAGGTCGTCGTGAAGGCGGAGAACGAGCGGGCGCTCTTCGAGATCAAGCTCGCCGCGGAGCGGGCGGGGCTCACGACCGCCCTCATCGCCGACGCGGGGCACACGGAGCTCGCTCCGGGCACCATCACGGTCCTGGGCGTGGGGCCCGGCCGCGACATCGACCTGGACAAGGTGACGGGTCACCTCCCTCTGTACTAGAACAAGGCCCGCCTTTTTCTCGTGGCCGGGCGACCCCCCTTTTTGGATTTGCTATCATCCGAAGGGTTCTTGTCGCCCTTCGCGCTATCAGCCGATGCGGAGCCGCGCGGAAGCGGCGCGCGACGCGCGCGTTGCGCGCGCGAGCACGCAACGACGCGTGCGCAGAGTCGCAACTTTTCATAACATTCTTATTGTACGAAAGAAAATCGTGATGCGAGGGTGCAAAGCCATGGCCAAGAAGAAGGCTGCTAAGAAGGCAACTCGCAAGACGACCAAGAAGTCCGCCAAGACGGCGAAGAAGACCGCGAAGAAGGGCGGCCGCAAGAAGGCCGCGAAGAAGGCCAAGTAAGGCCCTTCGCGAACTTTCCTCGCCGGGCAAACGTTTGATTGCCCGGCTCCTTTCCTCCTCCTGTGTTCCCTGTTCTCGACCTGCCGTTCGTCGCAGGCGCGGCCCTCGCGTGGAGCCTCGCCGCGCCGCCGGGTCCCGTCAACGCGCTCATCGCGCACGCTTCGGCCCGGCGCGGCTTCTGGGCGGGTTGGGTCTACGGCCTTGGCGCCATCGCGGGCGACGTCACGATGCTCGCGCTCACCGCCTTCGGCGTGCTGCGGGTCGTGGACGCGCTCCCGTGGCTGCGCGTCCTGTTCGCCTTTGTCGGCGCCGGGCTCATGGGCTGGTTCGCGATCGGCGCGTGGCGCACCGCCCGGCGCGTGGGCCCGAAGCTCGGGAGCGACGATGACGACGTGGCGCTGAGCGCGCCGCGCGAGTTCGCCAAGGCGTACGCGATCGTCGTCACGAGCCCGTACAACTGGGGGTGGTGGCTCACGGCCGGGAGCAGCATGATGGAGCTTCTCGGCTGGGTCACCGTGGGCGGCTTCGTCTTCGGCCTTCTCACGTGGACGATCGTCTGGGCCGCGCTCGCGACGGCGGGGGGCGCGCGCGTGAAGCGGCTGGCGGAGTTCGTCGCCTACGGCGCGGCGGTCGTTCTCGCGCTCTTCGCCGCCATGATGGTCTGGTACGGCGTCGTCTCGGCGCGCGCGCTCCTCGTCGCCTAGGCGCCGCTTCGGCCCATCCACTGCGTCTCTTCCTTCCCCGCGAGCACGTTCTCCTCGCGCGCCAGGAGGAAGAGCAGGTCGGAGAGGCGGTTCAGGTAGACGAGCGCCTCCGGCGACACCGCCTCCGTCTCGCGCACGCGCCACGCCTCGCGCTCCGCCCGGCGCACGATGCTGCGCGCGAGCTGCAGGTACGCGGCCGTCGGCGTCCCGCCGGGAAGGATGAACCGGCGCAGCGGCGGGAGCGCGGCCTCGAGCCGGTCCTCCTCCGCGACGAGCCGATCGATCATCGCGCCCGTCACGCGCAGGGTCTGCGCGCCCTCGGGGGCCGCGAGGTCGGAGCCCAGCGTGAAGAGGTCCGTCTGGAGCGAGCGGAGAAGGTCGACGAGGGCGGGGCGCGTCGCGAAGGCGGCGGCGAGCCCGAGCGCGTCGTTCGCCTCGTCCACCGCGCCGTACGCCGCGACGCGCGCGCTCGTCTTCGGCACGCGGCGGCCGCCCACGAGCGCGGTGGTGCCGTCGTCGCCGGTCCCGGTGGAGATGCGGGCCACGCGGCGCGAGCGGCGCGGGGGCGGATAGCCCTTCTCGCGCGGCGCGCGTGCTGGCTTCTTGCGCCCGCGCCCGCATCCGCGCGCGTGGCGGCGCCGACGTTCAAGGAGCGCGTGTTCGACGTCGTGAAGCGCATCCCGCGCGGGAGGGTCGCCTCCTACGGGCTCGTCGCCGAGCTCGCAGGGTCCCCGCGCGCCGCGCGCCACGTCGGGATGGTGATGCGGCTGGGCCACGGCCTCCCGTGGTGGCGCGTGCTGGCCAAGGACGGCCGCATCGTCATCCAGAACCCGGAGTACCGGTTCGCGCAGCACGCGAAGCTCGAGGCGGAGGGCGTGCCGGTGCGCG
>DASRYU010000021.1:0-5677 GCA_035687045.1 Thermoplasmatota archaeon
CTCGCGGGGCTTCTTGTACGCCTGCGTGAAGTAGACGCGGAGCATGTGGAGGAACACCGCGGCCACCATGATCATGGCGCTCCAGAAGTGGATGGCGCGGACCATGAAGCCGAACGGGATCTCCAGCATGATCTGGGCGACCGAGACCCACGCCTCGGTGGGCTGCACGCCGCCGAAGCGGCCGTAGATCTCGGTGGGCACGGGCGCCGTGGAGGGCACGTACCAGAACGTGAGGATGATGCCGCTGATGGCGGCGATGATGAACGCCAGGAGCGAGAGGCTCCCGAGCGTGTACATCGGGTACCAGTACCAGATGGAGCGCAGCTTGTACTTCTCCGTGTGCGACCGGGGAAGCTGCATGTTCAGGGACATGTAGAAGTTCCCGATCTTGTCCGCGACGTTGCGGATGCGGAAGCGCTCGTCGAGCCACGCGAACACGCGCAGCGCGGCGCGCTGGCCCATCGTGACCTTCTTCGCGGGCGCAAGGCCCGTCTCGTTGGCCGGAACGACCGTCATTTAGTGGCCACCTCCGCCGCCGGAGCCGCCGGCCCCGCCGCCGCGCGTGAGGAGCGGGTCGAACCCGCCCGCCTGCGTCGCGACCTCAGGAGCGAACGTGAACGCCACCGGCTCGCGGTAGTTGTAGTTCGAGTTGTGGCAGGTGCAGAAGATGTTGTCCCACGCGGCGCGGGGGCGCGCGAGCTTCTCCGCCTCGCGGTAGCCGGGCGCGCAGCAGAAGTGCGTGCAGTACGAGGAGACGCCGACGTAGATGTTCCCCTCGTGCTGGGCAAAGATGTTCTCGAGCACCCAGTCGTACTCCTCCTGCGAGATGGGCTTCGCGGGCGGCACCGCGCTCTCGACGAGGCGCAGCTGCGACTTGGGCGCGCGGATGATGACGCCGGTGACGACGTTCGCGCCGCTCTGCCCTTCGGAGCGCCACGAGAAGGCGGCGCCGAAGCCGTCGGCGACGAAGTGCTCGGGGCGCACCGGCTGGCCGAGGTAGTCCTTGAACCACGGCGTGATGATGTGCTCGTACTCTTCCTTCGCGAGGTACGTGATCGTGTTGTCGTCCGTGAACCCCTCGCGGAGGCCGGGCGCGCCCGAGTGGCCGCAGTACTTGTACCAGTCGAGGACGTTGATCATCTCGCCCGCGCGGTCGGGGTCGTAGTGCGGGACCTGCGGCTTGCCGATGAAGACGCCGTTCTCGACGGCGAGCGGGATGTACGGGATGCCGCGCGGCGCGGGACCGGCGACGCGGTGCGCGCCGAAGTAGCGCACGGGCGGCGCGCCCGGCTTGCGCGGGATGGCGAGGCCGGCGGCGAGGCCGAGGCCGCTCGCGGCGAGGGCGCCCACGCCGGCGGTCGTGACGCACGCCTTGACAAAGGATCGTCGGTCCATTTGCGTCACTCCTCACATCAGGTCTTCGTACTTCAGCTTCCGGCGCTTGACGATCATCACGTCGGGCAGGAAGAACTTCCGGTAGAGCGAGAGGATCGCCGCGAGCGTCAGCATCGAGCCGCCAAGGAGCAGCGCCGCGACCTGCTGCGCTTCCACCGAGTTGTCGCCCGCGAAGAGGACGACGAGGAAGCCGAGGGCGAACGCGACCTCGACGATCGTCAGGATGCCGATGGCGACGGCCGCGACGAGCGGCTCGGGCGCGGGGTCGTATCGGACCACGTCGCCGGGTGTGGCGCCGGACTTCTTGGCCACCAGCTCACCTCAGGACGATGTAGACGATCGCGGCGATGGCCGCGACGGCGATCACGACGGCGAGCAGGGGCGCGACGGCCGCGAGCCGCTTGGACTCCCCCGCGTTCTCGGAGCGGTCCCAGTGGTCCGTGGTCGCGCGCGTCTCGTTGTACTTGAAGAGGAAGAACGTGAGGCCGTAGACGATGAACAGGATGGCGAAGGCGATGACGCCGACCCAGTAGGCGAGGAAGTGCACGCCGAGGGACGGGATGCTCGTGCCGTGCGCGCCGCCCGCGCCGGCCGTGATCGGGTCGACGACGTCGAGGATCATCGTCGTGTCGTGCGCGTCGCAGACGACGCGGACGCGCCCGCCGTTCTCGGGCATCGTGAAGGTGATCGTGTGGAGGCCGGCGGGCGCAAGCTGCGTCTTCGGGCCGTCCACGGGCTCCGTCTGGTGGAGGTTGTGGATGTTGTCGGAGTTGCGGAAGTCGCCGTGCAGGACGACGACGTCGCCCGGCTGCGCCGCGAACGTGAGGACGTCGAAGCAGGGGGCGGTGAGGCCGCCGGGGCAGTTGCCCTCCTCGATCACGCCGACGGTGAGCACGCGCGTGATGTGCCCCTCGGCGGGCGCGGGCGCGTCGCCGGGGATGCCCATGTTGGAGGAGCCGCCCGCGCCGCCGGCGCCGCCCGAGGGCGCGCCGCCGGTGTTGTTGCCGCTCCCGGCCGTCTCGTTGCCGGCGGCGGTCTCGTTGCCCGCGCCGCCCGTCTCGTTCGTGTCCTGGGCGAGCGCCGGGACGCCGAGCGCGACGCTCGCAAGAAGCGCGAATCCAAGGAGGAACACGGCCTTTCGAGCCGGTGCGGGGGCGGGGCTCACGGGGCCCCCATTCCAGAGGCCATATTTAACCTTCACGAGCGAACAGTACGGTCGGCCCCCGGCGCGCCGCCGTGAAATGATATCACGGCAGACAGGACGAACGGTTCAAATAGGGACTCCCCGTTCGGCGGCTCTGCCCCGGGGCTATCCACGATGGACCTCCTTGAGTTGGCGCTCAATCCTCGCAAAGCGAACCAGCGCATGAGCCCGTTCACGAACGAGCTCCCCAAGGGGCAGGCCCGGAAGCTGGAATACTTCTTCGGGGACCGCGCCTCCGACGACATCGCGGAGCGCGTCCTCTACAGCCGCGACGCGTCCGTCCCGCCGACGACGCTGAGCCTTCTTCTCAAGCGCGACGCATGGGCGGTCGTCCGCCCGCAGGTCCGCGGCGAGCTTCTCGAGCTTCTCCAGTTCGCGAAGCAGAACGGTGTCCCCCTCGTGCCCCGCGGCGCCGGCACGTCCGGCTACGGCGGCAGCGTCCCCACCGAGGGCGGCGTCGTCGTCGACATGCGCTCCTTCAACAAGGTCCTCGAGATCAACGCCGCCGAAGGGTGGGTCCGCTGCGAGGGCAACGTCAGCTTCTTCCATCTTGAGGAGGCGCTGCGCGAGCACGGCCTCACGCTCCGCCAGTACCCGACGAGCATGCACGCCGCGACCGTTGCCGGCTGGCTCTCGCAGGGCGGGGGCGGCGTGGGCAGCGCGAAGTACGGCCCCTTCCGCAACGACATCGTGCGCGTGAAGCTCCTCTCGCCCGACGGGCGCGAGCTCACCGCCGAGGCGGACGACCTCGACCTCGTGAGCGAGATGTTCGGCGCGGCCGGCTTCATCCTCGAGGTCACGATGAAGGTGCGCAAGGCGACGCAGCTCGCGCACTTCCTTGGCTCCTTCGACTCGCTCGAGAACGCGCAGGCCGCCGCGCGCCGCGCCCTCCTCGAGGCGCGCCCGTACAACGTCACGCTCTTCACGCAGGAGTACGCCGAGATGGTCAACAAGGCCGCCGGCGCGCGCCTGCTCCCCCAGAAGCCCGGCATCCTCGTCACTCTCGAGTCCGCCGACGCCGCGACCTCCGTCGAGATCGTCAAGGGCATCATCCTCACCGGCGGCGGCAACGCCGCGAAGGAGGCGGACGCGCAGAAGGCGTGGGACAACCGCTTCAACCACCTCAACCTCAAGCGGCTCGGGCCCAGCGTCGTCGTCGCGGAGTCCGTCGTGCCCGCCGACCTTCTCGTGAAGGGCATGCAGGCCGCGGCCGGCGCGTCGCGCATCGAGCGCTCGTGCCTCTGGGCGATCGCGATCAGCCCGACCGAGTTCGACATCATCTACTACGGCCTCGACGACGAGCGCCGCGCCACCTACCCGCTCGCGATGGGCAACGCGCTCGCCGTCATCGACGCCGTCAAGTCGATCGGGGGCCGCTCGTACTCGACCGGCGTCCTCGCCTCGAACGAGGCGACCGCCATCCACGGCAAGGCGAAGCTCAAGCTCCTCAAGCAGTGGCGCAAGAAGACGGACAAGAAGGAGATCTTCAACCCCGGCGTCGTCACGGGCCCCCGCACGCGCCTGATGCCGCTCCCCGTCCACGACTTCCCCCTGCAGATGAAGCTCGCGGGCCCGATGCTCAAGATGCAGCGCGGCATCCTCGCGCACTCGCCCGACCCGCAGTTCGCGGCGATGCAGCGCGCGCTCGGCCGCGTCCACGCCGGCGACCTCGGCTCGCTCGCGACGGAGGTCACGACCTGCATCTTCTGCGGCATGTGCAACGCCATGGCGCCCGAGGCGCGCAACCAGCCCTGGGAATCGGCGCAGCCGCGCGGGCGCGTGCAGCTCGCGAAGGCCGTCATCGAAGGGCGCGCGACGCTCTCGCCGCGCGTGCACCGCAACGTCGCCTGGACCGCGCTCGAGCACGGCCCCGACGCCGTCTGCCCCGTCGCCATCCCCATCCAGCGCGTCACGGACCTCCTGCTCGCGGCGTGCGTGCAGCAGTTCGGCCCGCTCCCCGAGCAGGCGAAGCTCGCGGAGATGTACGCCGGCAAGGACCGCAACAAGTGGGTCAACGTCGGCTTCGACCCCGTCTCCAACGCCGTCTTCCTCGCGGATGATGTCGCCGCGTTCGAGGCGAACGAGGTCGCGCAGAGCGCCGCCGTCGCCCTCATGAGCGCGGGCTTCCCCGTGGGCCACATGGGCAAGGACGACGCCGGCTCCGGCGCCGCCCTCTTCGAGACGGGCCAGCGCAAGGCCGCGGAGGCCGTCGTCGCGCCGTTCCTCGAGAAGCTCGCGAAGCGCGGCGTGCGCACCGTCGTCACGCCCGACGCCAACGCCGCGCGCGCCGTCGAGCTGGACTGGCCCCTCGTCGCCCGCGCCAACGACGTCGCGGCGCCCGAAGTGCGCCACACGAGCACCATCCTCGCGGACCTCCTCAAGGCGAAGAAGCTCGAGGTCGACGGCGAGAAGAAGCTCACGAAGAAGGTCGTCTTCCACGCGCCCGAGGGGCTCTCGCAGGCGCAGCGCGCCGCGGCCCTCGAGGTCGCCAAGGCCGTCTCCGGCACGCTCGTCGAGTGCGAGCACCACGAGTGCGGCCAGGGGCGCGCCCTCAAGCTTCTCGACGAGTCGCTCGCCGCGCGCATGGCCGAAGGGTGCCTCAAGGCCGCCATCAAGGCGGGCGCCGAGGTCGTCCTGACGATGTCGCCCGGATGCTATCAGACGCTCCGCACGGCGGCGAAGAAGGCGAAGGCGGGCGTCGAGGTCCTCGACGTCCACGTCGTCCTCGCGCAGAGCATGAAGAGCACCGGCGGCGCCGTCGCGATGGCCGCCCCCACCGCGAGCGCCGAGCCGCAGAAGCCCGTCGAGCCGGAGATCCCGCCCGACCACTTCCGCGTCGAGTTCGTGAAGGAAGGCGTGGTCGTCGCCGTCCACAAGAACCAGAACATCCTCGCCGCCGGCGCGGACGCGGGGCTCGACCTCCCCAGCTCGTGCAAGGCCGGCTCGTGCGACACGTGCAGCGCGCGCTACGAGGGCTCGCCGCCCGACCAGAGCGCCGGCAGCGCTCTCAGCGCCGACCAGCAGAAGACGTTCGTGCTGACGTGCATCGCGCGGCCGCGCGGGCCGGTCAAGATCTGG
>DASRYU010000022.1:0-8363 GCA_035687045.1 Thermoplasmatota archaeon
GGGGCGGAAAAGGGTGGTGGGTGCGCTCACGCCGCAGGCGGCGCAGTGCTGAGGGGGAGGGGCGCCGGCGGGACAGTCTCCGTGCAGGCGTACCAGTCGCGGAGGGTCGCGCTCAGGAACTTGGAGTTCTCGAGGGGGCAACAAGGCGTGTCGGCTTGATCATCCTCGCAGCCAGGACTAACGTCCACGACAGCACCTGGGGAAGAACTTGCGAGCATGATGAACAACGGGAACAGCGGCGTCATCAGGTCAGCCCGCTGCAGAGATGCTTCGGTACGACTTCTTGTTTTTCCACGAAAGTTGCCGCTTGGCGAGCTCCACAACAACCTTGATGGTCAGGGCCGCTCGCACGGTTGTTGGTCCGCTTGCGCGCGCAGCTCCCAGTCGTCCTCGCGGTCTTGTTGCTGTGTGGGTGCGCCGAACCCTCAGCCGACGCTGCGGCCCTGCACGGCACCACCGATGCCAGAAGGCCTGTCGTCATCGCCATTCTGGATACGGGCACGAATCCATACCTCGCCACGTTCCAGTCCGACGAAGACGTCTCCGCTTTTGTTCCTGCGCAGTTCGAGATCTTCCCGCTCAGTAGACACGGCACGCCACGCGAGCGCGCTGAGGCGGACGATGCGCAGTGGCAGGCGGCGCAACTGCGCACGCTCTACTACTTCGAAGGCACTCGCATCTTCTCGATCAGCTTCGCCCAGGACGGCCCTCCCGTCGGGCGCGATGGAAGCCGCCACGGCGCAGTCACAACCTACCTCGCGGCCCGGGAAGCACCTGGAGCGGTGATCGTATCCGTGCAGGCCGTTCCGGCAGCTTGTCTGCCGCGCGATCTCTCGTGCTTCGTCAACACGTCCGTGGCAGAAGGGATGGAATGGATCGCGGACCAGCCGTGGATCGACATCGTGAGCATCTCGTTCAACGTGCCCGCGAACCCCCCGGTCGTTCCCGCAGCGCACGCAGAGCTGGCGCGGTTCATCGCTGCCAGCGAGCGCGCCGCAGCGAGCGGCAAGACCATCCTCAACTCTGCGGGAAACTACGTCATGACGCCAGCGACCGACGTATTCGCCGGCGCCCCGTGGATAGTTACTGTCGGCGGAGCCGAGTCGCGCTCCCAAGGCGAGGCCTTGGTGGCCGCCAAGGGAGTGGACGTCGTCGCGAACTTCACCGACCTTGCACCAGCACCCCTCTCCGAGGACCTGGAGTACCGCAGCGGCACCAGCTTCGCGACACCCATCGTCGCGGGCACGCTCGCGCACGCGCTCCACCTCGTGCGCGAGGCTGAGCCGGAGCGTGTCGTGACGCCGCAGGAGCTTCGCGACGCGCTCAACGCCAGCGCCACGTACTTCGACACGACGTCGTGGCGCCCGACCTGGAGCGACCAGGACCCTCTCGCGCCGCTCTTCGAGGCGTCGCTTCCGGTGCTTGCGCAGCCGCAGATGGGGTGGGGCTACGTGGACGGCGGCCTCGCGCCCGAGATCGCGCGCCGCGTGCTCGAGAACGACCTCGCGCCGCCGGCGGAGAAGGCGCAGGCGATGCTGTTCCAGGCGCAGTGGCAGAAGGCGCGGGAAGAGTACTGGGCGACGTGGCCGCGCTGAGCGTCAGTCGTAGACGGTGATCGCGCACAGGCACGAGTAGGTCAGGTTCGCGCGCGTGAAGCCACCTTCGCGTTCGATCGGCTCCACCGCGCGCAGGAACGCCTCCTCGTGCTCTGCGCCGCGCGCCTGAGCCCAACGTTCCCCTTCGGCAACGTCCTCCACGCGCACCGGCTCGGGGAGCTCGAAGGTCGCTTGCAGCCACCACGTGCTGGGCCAGACGTCGCTGCCATGGTGCGCGCGGAACGCGTGGAGCGTGAGGTCGGGCGTGGACACGACGACGGCGGGGAAGCCTACGGGGGCCGTGCCGTTCTCCGCGGGCCATCCGAGCGCGCGCGCCGCATCGGCGACGTCGGCGGGCGGGAACTGCCCTTCGTACGCGGCCGTCGCGACGATGCCGGCGACGGCGTGGGTCGGGGGGAGCGGCCCGGCGCATCCTGCGAGCCAGAGGAGCGCGAGAAGCGGCGGGCTGGCCTGGAGCATCGCGCGGAGGTGGGCGCGCGCGTGCAAGAGCCAAGCGGCTGGCGAGGGCTCAATCGAACTGGCTGGGGTCGCGCAGGTAGGCGAGGTTGTCGAGCGCGACCTCGCAGCTCTCGCGCACTTCCTGCGCGGGGTCCTCGTGCTTCGCGCGCTCGAGGATGGGTGTCACGACCTCGACGGCGTCCCACATGTTGCCCAGCGCCTCGGCGGCCTCGTGGCGGACCATGGGGCTCGGGTCGTTGCGGAGCTGCTTCTCGAGGTACGGGATGGCGGCCGTGCCCTGCATCTGGCCGAGGACGTACGCGGCCTCGTGGCGGATGAGCGCGCTGTCGGGCTCCTCCATGGCGCGCGCGATGACGCGGATGGCGTCGTCGCCGCCGAGGTGGCGCAGGCTGAAGAGCGCGCGGTAGCGCTCGAACATCGTGCGCTTCGTGTCGAAGAGGCGCGCCTCGAGCTCGGGCACCGTCGTCTCGGGCGCGAGGGGCGCCGGGTCGACCGTCTCGTAGTCCGCGGCGTGCCCGGCGGAGCCGGCGTGGGTGTGCATGGCCGCGGCCACGGCGGCTCCCGGACTTCAACCTTCGCGCGCGCCGCACACCTCGTCCCGTCCTCGTCCTCGTCCCGTCCTCGTCCTCGTCCCGTCCTCGTCCTCGTCCTCGTCCTCGTCCTCGTCCCCACCCCTCGCCCTGCGCGCCCGCAGGGCGCGCTCGCGGAGGGGTGCTGTTCAAGTAGCCTGCGCGCCGTGCGCGCAAGCGTGCCAGAAGCCCGGCAGCAGCACGCGCGCCCCCCCACGGGCGGGAACGCGTACATGCGGGACCTTCTGGAGATGAGCGTGCTCGCGGCCATCATCGGCGCTGCGACCGGGCTCGTCGCGGTGGGCGTGCGCCTGGCGATCGCGCTCATCACGGGCCTCGCGTTCCGCCAGCGCGTTGAGTTCGAGTTCACGTCGCCGCAGCTCAACAACCTCGGCTGGCTCGTCATCCTCGTGCCGGCGGTGGGCGCCGCCATCGCGTGGGCCATCGTGCGCGTGGTGAGCAACGACGACCGCATCCGCGGCTCGACGGAGGTGGTGCGCGGCGTGGCGACGCGGCGCGGGCGCATCAGCCGCCGGAAGATGGTGGGGCACGCGACCGCGACCGTGGTGAGCGTGGGCGCGGGCGGCTCGGCGGGCCGAGAGGGCGCGATGGTCCAGTTCGGCGCCATGTTCGGCATGATGGCGAGCATCATCATGGGCCAGAGCGTGCGCCACCGGAAGATCCTCCTCGCCGCGGGCGGCGCGGCGGCCATCGGCGGCACGTTCAACACGCCCATCGCCGGCGTCATCTTCGCCATGGAGGTCATCCTCCTCGAGTGGACGACGCGCGCGTTCGTGCCGCTCACCGTCGCGAGCGCGATGTCCACGCTCGTCACCACCTCCATCCTCAACACGAGCGAGCCCGCCTTCCCCATCCCGGCGTACTCGCTCCACAGCCCGCGCGAGCTCGGCCTCTACATCCTTCTGGGCGTCCTGGCCGGCCTCCTCTCCATCGCGGTGCTGCGCTCGCTCGCCGCGAGCGACCGCGTCTTCGGCAAGGTCCCCGGCCCCGCGTGGGTGCGCCCCATCGCGGGCGGCCTTCTCGTGGGCGTCGTCGGCTTCCTCGTCCCCGAGGTCTTCGGCGTCGGCTACGAGACGGTGCAGCGCGTCCTGCACGGCGAGTTCATCGCGCGCAACCTCGCGGTCATCCTCGTCGCGAAGCTCATCGCCTTCGCGCTCACGCGAGGCTCCGGCGGCGCGAGCGGCGCGTTCTCGCCGTCGCTGTTCCTCGGCGCCTGCCTCGGCGGCGTCTTCGGCGCCGCGGCGAACACCGTCTTCCCCGGCGTCACCGGCGGCGCAGGCGCCTACGCCCTCGTCGGCATGGCCGCCGTGTACGCCGCCGTCACGCGCGCCTCGCTCACCGCCGTCGTCATGCTCTACGAGATGACGCACACGTTCAGCATCATCATCCCCGTCATGCTCGCCGTCGTCGTCGCCGACGCCATGGCGAAAGCGTACGGCGAGGGGAACTTCTACCGGCCCGGCGCGCGCCGCGCGGCGCTCGAGACGGACGCCGCGGTGAACATCCTCGACGTCGTCACCGTCGGCGAGATCATGGCGAAGGACGTCGACACCGTCCGCGCGGAGGAGCCCGTGAGGACCGTGGTCGAGAAGCGCTTCGCGACGGGCCACCAGGGTTACCCCGTACGCGATGCGAACGACCGGCTCGTCGGCATCATCACCGCGACCGACATGCGGCGCAAGGTGAAGGAAGGGGACCTCGACCGGCCCGTGTCCGACTTCATGACGCGCGACCCCGTCTGCGTGACGCCCTCCACGACCGCCCACGAGGCGCTCACGGAGATGGTGCGCATGGACGTCGGGCACCTGCCCGTCGTCGACGAGATGGACCCCAAGAAGCTCGTGGGATTCCTCACCCGCACGGACCTCGTGAACGTCGAGCGGCGGGCGTGGGAAGAGGAGGAGCCCGGGCAGGTCACGCTCGACCCGCGCCGCGTGCTTCGGCACCAGGAGTGAATAGGTTCTTCTACCGGAGCCGAGTAGGGGCAGCTCGTGCCCCACTGCACCGCCTGCGGGAGCGCCGTCGACGCGCAGTGGAAGTTCTGCGCCGAATGCGGCGCGGCGCTCGCGGACGGCGGCCAAGCGCGGCTCCTCCTCGAGGAGATCCTCTACCGCTGCGAGAACTGCGGCAAGGAGGAGCTCTACGGGAAGCTCGCCAAGTGCCGCAGCTGCCACGACCGCACCTGCGACGAATGCACGAAGACGTGCACGTTCGACAACGACACCATCTGCCCCCGCTGCGTGCTCGAGTGCGAGCAGTGCAAGAAGGTCGGATGCAAGCGCTGCTCGGAAGCGTGCGAGACGTGCCAGGTGCGCGCGATGTGCCCCGACCACGTCGACCACTGCGACGACTGCCAGTACCCCACGTGCAGCCACTGCTTCACGACGTGCTCGCGCTGCGACCTCGACATCTGCACGCACTGCCGCGACGAGGCGCACGACCCCAAGCGCCGCGACAAGCACCACGCGGCAGGCTGAGCGGCATGGCGAAGGGGCGGCGCGTCGTCGAGGACACCACGCCGGGCAAGATCCTCGCGCTCGCGCTGCTCGCGAACGCCCCCATCGCGCTCGCGTTCATCCTCATCCCCATCTACCTGAACGACCCCGTCGCCGCGCGCCGCTACGCGCCGATCGTCGTGTGGGCGACGCCGCTCTTCGCCGTCCTCTCGGTCATGACGTTCGTGCGCGCGAAGCCCGAGCGGCGCATGCACCGCGCGGCGCGCATCGGGCTCGTCCTCGCCGTCGTCGCGCTCGCGCTCTGGGGCCTCGTCCTCTACGCGACGCTGCGCACCGACGCGTGACCGGGGCGCGACGCCTGCCCCGAGCCTACGCGGTCGGTCGCGCCGGGGCGCGCGTCTTGACGACCGTCCGCAGCGTCATGGCGACAAGCTCCGCGATGGCGGCCGCGAGGATGGCGACGAGGAGGATGCCGTCCAGCAGGCCCGCGCCGCCGAGGACGACCCGGCCCGCGCCCGTCGAGAGCTCCGAGAGGTGGAGGAGGTCGGCGCCGATGATGACGCCCAGCGCGCCCGCCATGAAGCCCGCCGCGCCGCTGCGGTCCGGCTCGCGGAACAGGAGGCCCGCGGCGAGGACGCCGACGACAAGCGACGGGATGCGATACTGGAGGAGGACGCCCCGGTCGGGGACGACGTGGCTCGAGAAGTACGAGACGACGACGCCGATGCCGATGAGGAAGAACGCCTCCGCGAGCGGGATGCGCCCCTCGAGAAGGACCTTGATGGCGACCGCGCCTGGGATGAGGCAGCCGGCGAGGTTCGCCGCGAGGCTCACGTCGGGCGAGAGGCGGCCCAGGGGCGCGTCGACGAGGACAAGGAGCGGCGCGAGGGCCGCGACGAGCAACGCTTCGACCTTTGTCAGGCCCACGGCGATGAGGACGCGCGTGCCGATGAGCGCGAGGATGGCGAGAAGCCCGAGAACGATGGGCCACTCCTCGGCGTTGGGCACGCCGCCGCGACCGGTCGCAAGGCTGGCGAGGCGGGCGGCGTCGACGGAGCCGAAGGCCGTCATCACGCCCACGTGCCAGAGCGAGGTGGATTTTGTTCTGGTACAGCGAAGAACTGATCAGGAACGCGGAGCGGAAAGGGCCTCAGCCGACCAGAGGATCATCACGCAAGCCATGGGTGTCGGCCGCGCTCCTTGATAACTGACTCTTCACAGGCCCGCGCGCCGATGGCCACGCCACCTTCATGAAGCTGATGCCTGATGGGCCGCCGTGAGCGACGCGGGCTGGGACGAGCTCCCCATCACGGAACGAGCGCGCGAGGTCGTCCATCGGCTCGGGTGGCGCGAGCCCACGCCCATCCAGCGCCTGGTGCTCCCGCAGCTCGCGATGCGCCGCGACGTCATCGGGCGCGCCCAGACGGGGAGCGGCAAGACGGCGGCGTTCGGCCTCTTCCTCGTCGACGAGGTCGCGGCCCCCGGCGTGCAGGCGCTGGTGCTCGCCCCCACGCGCGAGCTCGTGACCCAGATCACGGAGGAGCTCAACCGCCTCGCGCCCGCCACCTTCCGCGCCACGCCCGTCTACGGCGGGGTGCCCTACGAGCCGCAGCTTGCCGCCCTCGCCGACCCCGCGACGACGTGCATCGTGGCGACGACCGGGCGGCTGCTCGACCTTCTCGCGCGCAAGCAGGTCCTCCTCGACAAGGTGCGCGTCGTGGTCCTCGACGAGGCGGACCGCATGCTCGACCTGGGCTTCCTCCCCGAGGTGGAGCGCATCCTCACGTTCATCCCCGGCGCGCGGCAGACGGCGCTCTTCACCGCCACGATGCCCAAGAAGGTCGCCCAGCTCGCGCACAAGTACATGAGCCACCCGCGCGAGCTCGAGGTCGGCGCGCAGACGCCCGAGAGCGCGGAGCACTACCGCATCGACGTCCCGAGCCAGCACAAGCTCGCGGCGCTCGTCGCGCTCCTCGAGAAGGAGGCGCCGCAGATGGCGCTCGTGTTCGCCCGCACCCGCGACGGCGCCCACCAGCTCGCGCGGCAGCTCGCGGAGCACGAGGAGCGCGCCGTCGCCTTCCACGGCGACCTGGCGCAGGCGCAGCGCGAGCGCATCGTCGAGGACCTGCGCGCCGGCCGCGCGAGCGTCGTCGTCGCCACCGACGTCGCCGCGCGGGGGCTCGACATCTCGGGCATCACGCACGTCATCAACTACGACGTCCCGGAGGAGGCGGAGCAGTACGTGCACCGTGCGGGCCGCACCGCGCGCGCGGGAAAGTCCGGCCGCGTGTTCACGCTCGTGACCGAGAACGACGGGCGCGCGCTCGAGTCGGCGGAGAAGGCGGCGCAACGCAAGCTCGCGCCCTACCCCCTGCGCATCGAGACGGAGGAGGGCGAGGTGGACCTCACGAAGCGCATGCCGACCACGCCCAAGAACGAGATGCGCGGCGGCTACGCGCGCGGCGCGAAGGCGAAGAACGCGCCCACGCGCCCGAACCCGCTGGGGAAGCTCCTCCGGGAGCCGCGCGCCGACCCGGAAGCGCCTCGCCGGCCCGAGAACGCGCTCCCGCCCTCGCGCCGCGAGCGCCGCGCGCGCTCCGACGCGGACGAGCGCGACGACGGGTGAGCGTCAGCGGTGGACGCCGAGCGCGTGCTGCGTCGCGGCCGCGTCGACGAAATGCGTCTGCACGCCCGCGCTCGCCGGCGGCTCCCACCACGGCGCGCCGCCGGCCGCCTTCCACGCGCGCGCCATGCCGTCCTCCGGCAGCTCCTCGAGGCGGCGCGCGATGCGCTCGCGGTAGGGCGCCGCGAGGTGCGTCCAGGTGGCGCCGACGACGTGCGAGAGCGCGATGGACGGGCTCGACGCCATGCGCGCGAGGAGGTAGGCGTCCTCCTCGTAGATGCGCGCGCGCCAGTGGCGGCGGTCCGCCCGCTCGGCGAACGGGTTCGCGACCGGCGTCCCGCTGTGCTCGGCCAGGGGTGCCGCGCGGAACACGTTGAGCGCGTGGTGCACGCCCACCTCGAAGCGCCCCGCGCCCAGCACGACGAGCGCCTCGAGCTCCGCGAGAAGGTTCACGCCGCGCATCGCGGCGCGCGCCTGCCGGTCGACGGGGGAGCGCGCGCGGTGCGCGTCCGTGGGGCCGGCGGCGGCGAAGCTCACGCGCGGCAGAGGCGCGAAGGGCGCATCAAGGGCGCGCATCGTTCCACCGGAAGGCGGGGTCGCGCGCGGCCCGCTGCCCACG
>DASRYU010000023.1:0-4187 GCA_035687045.1 Thermoplasmatota archaeon
CCTCGCCGCCCGCGCCTCCGCCTCGCGCCTCGGCCCCTGGAACCAGGAACCTGGAACCTGGAACCAGGAACCAGGAACCAGGAACCAGGAACCAGGAACCAGGAACCAGGAACCAGGAACCAGGAACCCGGCACCCGGCACCCGCCGTCACTCGTCGTGCGCGGGCCCCTTGTGCGGCGCGTGGCTGCGCTCGCGGAAGATGGGGGCGCCGCGCTCGTCCGCATCGACGATGACCTGGCCGAGGTCGGGTCCGCTGGGGCCGGCGCGGGCGAGGACGCGCTTGAGCCAGATGGGCGTGATGAACGTCGTGATGGCGATGGCGAGGAGGAGCGCGGTGTACTGCCAGCCGATGATGAGCCCCGCCTGCACGCCGACGAGGGCGAAGATGAGGCCGACCTCGCCGCGCGGGATCATGCCGATGCCCACGGCGAGCTTGGAGGTGGAGCGCTCGACGACGGCGAGGCCGCTCACGATCTTTCCGAGGATGCCGCCGAGCGTGAGGACGAGGCCGGCGATGAGCATGGGGCCGGTGTTCGCGCCGAGGCCTCGAAGGTCGACCTGCAGCCCGACGTAGACGAAGAAGATGGGGACGAAGACGTCGCCGAGGGTGCGGATGCGCTCGTGGAGGACGCCCTGCTGGCGCGTCTGCGCGAGGATGAGGCCCGCGGCGAACGCGCCGACGATGGCGGCGAGGCCGGTGAGCTCCGCGAGGTACGCCATGAGGAGCGTGAACGACACGGCGACGGCGAGGAGGAGGCCGCGCACGCGCGCCCGGGAGAGAAGGTCGAGGAGGCGCGGCGCGGCGCGGACGCCGACGAGGAGCGCGACGATGAGGAACGCGATGGCGAGCGTCGCCTTGAGCGCGAGCGCCGCGGGGTCGAGCGCGCCGGCGGCGAGCGCGGAGACGACGGCGAGGATGAGGAGGCCGCCGACGTCGTCGAGGACGGCGGCGCCGAGGATGATGCGCGCTTCACCCGTCGCGAGGCGGCCCATGTCGCTGAGGACGCGGGCGGTGATGCCGACGCTCGTGGCGGTCATGGTGGCGCCGACGAACACGTGGAAGAGCCACGACGTGCCCCAGACGCCGGCCTTCCCGAGGAGGTAGGAGACGCCGAAGCCGGCGCCGAAGGCGGCGACGATGCCGATGATGGCGACAAGGCCGGCGCTCGTGCCCACGCCGAGGAGGTCCTTCAGGCGCGTCTCGAGCCCGACCTCCATGAGGAGGATGATGGCGCCGAAGCTCGCGAGGAAGCCGATGAGAGTGACCGTGTCGCTGTGGACGCTGAGGTCGACGAGGCCGAAGAGGCTCGGGCCCAGGAGCACGCCCGCGAGGAGCTCGCCCAGGACGGCGGGCTGGCGCACCCGCTCGGCGAGCTCCCCCGCGAGCTTCGCGACAAGGAGGAGCACGACGAGCTTGAGGAGGATGATGCCGATCGCGACCGCCAGAGGAGGCCCGCCCCGATCGGTCTACCCCCGCCGGCGCTTGAACGTTCCGCGCG
This sequence comes from Thermoplasmatota archaeon, assembly GCA_035687045.1. GTDB lineage: Archaea > Thermoplasmatota > SW-10-69-26 > JACQPN01 > JAJPHT01 > JAJPHT01. Next base: position 1,500 of record DASRYU010000023.1, read on the forward strand.
ACCTCCCCTCCTGCTCCTCCTGCACCTCGGGGCGCGCGCCGCCCGCGCGAGGGGGGCCTCGTTCCCACGTTGCGCGCCCGTTCGCGCGCGTTTCGTGGAGCCGCGCGCGGAAGGGGGACTTGAAGGTTGTCCTCCGCGAGCAAAGCCGCCGTGTGATGAGGGCGACCTCGCGATGATGCCGCGAAGACGATGCGCAAGATCCTCGCGTACGCGCTGCTGCTGGTGGGAGGGCTGACGCTCTCGCAGACGCTGCCGCTCGTCGCACCCTCGCTCATGACCACGCTCTCGCCGGCCATCACGCTGCTCACGCTCGTGGGGCTCGCGTTCATCATGATCCGCGTGGGCCACGAGTTCGAGATCGACCGGGACGACCTCAAGGCGTACGGCAAGGACTACGCCGTCGCCATGTCGGCCGCGGCGCTCCCGTGGATCTTCGTCACCGTCTACTTCGTGTTCGTCCTTCTTCCCAGCGGCAGCGGGATGAGCTGGGCCGCCTGGCGCGAGACGCTCCTCGCCGGGCGCTTCGCCGCGCCGACCTCGGCGGGCGTGCTCTTCGCCATGCTCGCGGCCGCCGGGCTCGCCGCCACGTGGGTCTACCGCAAGGCGCGCGTCCTCGCCATCTTCGACGACATCGACACCGTCCTGCTGATGATCCCGCTCAAGATGCTCATCGTGGGCCTCGCGTGGCAGCTGGGCGTCGTCGTTCTCGTGATGGGCATCCTGCTCTGGATCGCCTGGCGCTACATGCACGCGCTGCGCATCCCCACGACCTGGCCGTGGATCCTCGGCTACGCCGTCGCGCTGACGATCGTCATCGAGATCATCTACGCCACGAGCAAGCTCATCGACCCGCGCGTGCCCATCCACGTGGAGATCCTTCTCCCCGCCTTCGTGCTCGGATGCGTCCTCGCGAAGCCGGTCCGCCACGAGGTCGGCCTGGACGAGAAGCCGGCGACCATCATCGCCGGGGCGTTCATGGTCCTTGTCGGCCTGAGCCTCCCGCCCGTCCTCGCGGCGGCCGGAGAGGGCGCGACCTCCTACACGGCCGCCCAGGCGTATCCGCCGGCGCACATCATCGCGCTCCACGTCCTCGCCGTCACGGCGCTGTGCAACCTCGGCAAGATGATGCCCCTCGTGTTCTACCGCAAGGAGGCGTCGCTGCGCGAGCGGCTCGGCGTGTGCGTCGCCATGTTCCCGCGCGGCGAGGTCGGCGCCGGCGTGCTCGTCGTCGGCCTGAGCTACGGCATCGGCGGCCCGGTGCTCACGGTGGCGATGCTGAGCCTCGCGCTCAACCTCGTGCTCACGGGCGCCTTCATCATGATTGTCAAGTGGCTCATCAAGCCGCGCCTCCCGAAGGGGCTGCGCGCGGTGCCGGCGGCCCGCCGCCTCACGGTGGACCCGTCGCGCCGCGGCCCGGCGTGGCACTGACGGAGCGTGCGTCGGCGTCGTCCCGATCGGCGTCGGAAGCGACGCCGATCGCGGGCCGCGTGGACGCGCTCAACGCGCTCCGAGCGTGCTCACGCCCCCGCGCTCCGCGGCCGCGACGGCGGGCGCCTCGCAGCTCACGTACCCCTCGAAGCGCCCCGGTCCCGCACGCTGGACGAGCCCGGCTCGCTGGAGGCGGCGGAGGTGGAACATCGCGCCCGCGCCCGTCCACCCCATCAGCTCGGCGATATCCCCGCGACGGATGCCTGGCTGCGCGCGCACGAGGTCGTGCACCGCGCGCGTGTTGGCGTTCGCGAGGACCGCCGCCTTCGGGAGGTCGGACGCGTGGAGTTGCCCGACGGCGAAGTAGCGCCGATGGCGCCCGTCGATCGTCGAGACGACGAGCCGGTTGCGCTCGAGCACGTCGAGGTGGTAGACGATCGTGCTCCACCCGGCGCCCGTGGCCTCCTGGAGGCGCGGCGGCGTGATGCCCGGCGCGGCGCGGATGGCGGCGATGAGCGCCGCGCGCAGCCCGTGGTCGAGCACGCGAGCGCGCGTGAGGCGCGAGAAGAGCGCGACGACGCCGAACTTCGCGAGGTGCCACGCGTAGACGAGGGCCGCGAGCGCGAGCGCGATCATCCCGACCGCCGCGGCGACGCGCGCGTCCGCGTGCGCGGGAGCGCGCGGTCCCGGAGGCGCGGCGAGACCGGGCGCCGGGGAGACGACGCCCCGCGCGAACTCGACGCCCATCATCGCCGCGAGCACGGTCTCGCCGGTGTCCGCGTCGAGCCGCACCTTCGTGAACCGCGTGGAACCGTCGAGGCGCTGGTCGGCCCACTCGCTGCGGCCGATCTCGATCCGCCGGAGGACGTCGGGCATCGGGCCTGCGTCCGCCGGCGTGCACGGGGCCTGCCCCACGCCCCACAGGGCCGCCGTCGGTCCTCCCTGCGCCTCGACGCCAGCGGTGACGCCGCGCCAGGCCCGCTCGGCCTCCCCGAACGTGACCGGGCCCTTAGGCAAGTCGGTCTCGCGACACCGCATCGCCGGCGGGACGGAGCACTCGCCCAGCGCCACGCCGCTCTCGTCGGCGACGTCGCGGCCGCCCGCGCGGAGGACGCGCACGACGAACGCGCTATCGCCGCCATCCGCGCCGCGCCGGGCATCACGCCGCCGCGCCTCCAGGAGGCCACGGGCGCCGGGTGGAGCACGATCGTCTACCACCTCGACGTGCTCGAGCGCAACCGGCTCGTCGTCTCGACGATC
>DASRYU010000024.1:0-33137 GCA_035687045.1 Thermoplasmatota archaeon
CCGCCGAACGACCCGCCGCCGCGGCGCCTTCTTCGGGCGCCAGTTCCAGGGGAGGTAGTCGGTCCAGCTGCGCGGGCCGCGCGCGCAGCGCCAGCCGTGGGGCTCGGTGCGGAGGTCGAAGCCGCACTCGGCGCAGAAGGCGGTGCGGTAGCTTGAGCAGCGGGAGCATCCGCCGATGTGCGCGGTGACCTGGCGCTCGTGCGTGTTGCGCACGACCTGCGCGAGCTGGCCTTCGCTGCCGCCGGCGAGAAGGATGACCTGCTCGTGCTGCTTGGCGGCGAGCGCGCGCGCCCCCTCGCACGCGGGATCCAGCCTCGCGTCCATGGAGGGACCTCTGCGGGAGGGCCTATTTGAGGTTCGCCACGACCGCGGCCGTGAACGCCTCGGTGGAGAGGGTGCCTCCGGCGTCGGGGGTGGTCCCTTCCCCGAGCGCGGCGCGGACGGCCGCCTCCACGCGGTGCGCCTCTGCACCGTGGCCGAGGTATTCGAGCATCATGGCGGCGCTGAGGATGGCGCCGCACGGGTTGGCGACGCCCTTGCCCGCGATGTCCGGGGCGCTCCCGTGCACGGGCTCGAAGAGCGCGGCGCGCGGACCGAAGCTTCCCGAGGGGGCGAATCCGAGGCCGCCCACGAGGCCGGCCATCTCGTCGGAGAGGACGTCGCCGTAGAGGTTCATCGTCACGAGCATGTCGAACTGCTGCGGGCGCAGGACGAGCTGCATCGCGGCGTTGTCGAGAAGCATCTCCTTCGCCGTGATGCGCGGGAACGCTTTCGCGGTCTCGCGAAAGGTGGAGAGGAAGAGCCCGTCGCTCTTGCGGAGCACGTTCGCCTTGTGGAGGCAGTGGAGCTGCTTGCGCCCGCGGCGCTGTGCCCACTCGAAGGCGAACCGGATGACGCGCTCGCTGCCGCGCCGCGAGATGCGGCGGTGCGTCGTGACGCCTTCCTCGTCCTCCGTCTCGGGCGCGTTGTACATGCCTTCGGAGTTCTCGCGGACGAGCACGAGGTCGAGCCCCTTCGCGAGGCAGGGTTGGCCGAGGTCGCGCGCTGGCCGCACGTTCGCGTACGCGTCCAGCTCGTTGCGAAGCGCGAGGATGACGCTCGTGTAGTGCGGGTCCTCGCTCGCGAGGGGCGACGTGATGGCGCCGAAGAGGACGGCGTCCGCCTCGCGCACGGCGGCGAGCGTCGCCTCCGGCAGGTACGTGCCGGTGCGCCGCTTGCATTCGAGCCCCGCGTTCGCGTGCAGGTAGTCGAGCTCGACGTCGAGCGCGTCGAGGACGGTGAGCGCCGCGCCCACGACCTCCGGACCGATGCCGTCCCCTGGGATGACGGCGACCGCTTTCGCCACGCGCGCCCAAACCGGCTGGCCTCCTTCAGCCTTCCCCTGTTCGGGGCGCGCCGAACGCGAGGGAAGGCGTCTTGCACGCCGCCGCGGAACCGGGGGGCATGCGTCGCGCGCTCGCGCTCCTGCTCGTTCCCGCCCTCCTGCTGCCCGGCTGCGCGGAGGACGTCGGCTGGGCGCCCGCCGCGCGCGGCGCGAGCATCGTCGCGTACGCCGACCTGCAGGCGGAGGACGGGCCCAACCGGACCATTCTCGTGTTGCGCGGGGCGGGCGTCGCCGAGCGCCTCACGTACCTCGGCGACGGCTCGTGGCTGCCGCGCCTCGCGCCCGGCCTCGACTACCCGCGCGAGGAGCTCGACCTCCTCTTCGAGGCGCCCTCCGCAGGCCGCGAGCGCGGCGGGCTCGTCGTGCGCATCGAGCGCGGCAGCGTCGGCGAGCGCGAGCGCGACGCGCTGCGCCCGTTCCTGGAGGGGGAGTGGCCCGCTCCGTTCGTGCCTCTCGGGGCGGAGGAGCCGCACCCATGGTATCGGCCGCTCGTGATGGCGCGGGCGCAGCCCTTCGCCGCCACCGAAGCGCCGCCCGACGGGAACGAGCATCTCGGCCGCGGCCAGCAGCGGGTCGGGGAGCTCGCCGACGCCTTCCGCGCCGCCGCGCGCTCGTTCCAGGCGGCGTCGGTGGAGGAGGCGGAAGGCTTCGGCCGCGCGTTCGGCGGCTGCATGCGCTCGTCGACGTCCGTGTCGCCCGAGGCGGCGCGCGTCGGCGAGGTCTTCGAGGTGCGCGCGAGCGTCACGAACTGCGGCAGCGCGCCGGTGACGCTGGACTTCGCGCGCTGCGCCCAGGGGCCGAGCGCGACGGTGCAGGTGGGCGGCATGGTCTCGCCCTTCGCCGCCGCGCTTCCTGCGAGCGAGGAGCCGTCGGCCGCGTACGCGATGGACGCCGTCTGCCGCGGGGACGCGGCGCCGCTGACCCTCGCGCCGGGCGCGACGGAGACCCTCGTGCGGCGCTGGAACGGCACGTACGCCGCGTGCCGCACCGCGCACCAGTGCGAGTTCCGCCCCGCGGCGCCGGGCGAGTACGGCCTTGTCACGTGGGCCACCGGCCAGCACGAGGCGGCTTTCACGGGCGTGACGCTTCTTGCGGCGCAGCCGGAGACGACGAGGTTCCTTCTTGTCCGCGAGAGCGACTGGCTCAACTCCACATCGTCGGAGAGCATCCCGGCCGACTTCGGCCCCCACTGCGCGCCCGTGGGCTACCGGACGCGGCCGCCCGCCGTGACGCTCTGGTACTACGAGGAGAAGCCTCCGATCCCCAGCGCGGTCGTCGTGCGCGACTGGCGCGACGGCCACCGGCCGGACAACGTGATGACCTTCAGCGCGGACCGCCTCGCGGTCGCGCTCCTCCACGAGGGGAACGCCACGCTCGCGTCGCCGTTCAGCGCCTCGCTCCCGCTCGCGGAGGTGGCGCTGGACGGGGAGGATTTCCTTGTCAACGGCACCCGCCTCGCGCCGGGCGAGCGCTTCGAGCTGCGCGTCGCGCACACGCTCCACGAGAACGGCGGAACGTACGACGCGGTGAGCATCCTCGCCTTCGAGAACGTCGGGCTCGCGGACGTGCTCTTCGCGCGCGCGGGCCTTTGCGCCTAGTTGGGCGGCGTGAACTTCCGCTTCATGTGCTCCACGAGTCCGCCGTCGTCGATGATGGCGCGCGCCACATCAGGCAGGGGCTTCGCCTCCCACGAGCGCCCCGTCGCCGGCTCGACGATGCGCCCCGTCGCGACGTCCACCTCGAGCTCCGCGCCGTCCTCGCAGTCGACGTCCGCCTCGAGGACGGGGAGCGCGAGGTTCACGGCGTTGCGGTAGAAGATGCCGGCGAAGGTCGGCGCAATGACGCACCTCACGCCGGCCTGCTTGATGGCCATGACGGCCTGCTCGCGCGAGGAGCCGCAGCCGAAGTTGCGCCCCGCGACGACGAACGCCCTCGCCTTCGCCTTCGCGGGGAGCGCCGCGTCCTCGCCCTCGAAGACGTGGTCGCCCAGGCGCTCCCAGTCTTGCATGAAGCGGGCCGGGATGATGCGGTCCGTGTCCATGTTGGGCCCGAGCCTGAGCACCTTGCCGCGCACGCGACGCCGACGCCGCGTCCGGGTCTTGAGCCTTCGCTCCGCGAGCCGGCGCGCCGCGCGACATGCGGCCGCGCCGCCTCCGCCCCGCGCCTCGCCCTCCGCCTCGGCCTCCGCCTCGCGTCCGTGCCCGCGCCCGCGCGCCCGCGGCGCGACGCTTATCCGTCCCGGCCCGGATGGCGCGCCGTGCCTCCCGAGCGTCGCGTCGCATGGATCACCGGCGGGGGCCGCGGCATCGGACGCGCCACCGCGCTCGCCCTCGCGCCCTCGTGCGACGTCGCGCTCTCGGCGCGCAGCGCGGACGAGCTGCGCCGCGTCGCGAACGAGTGCCGCAAGCTCGGCGCGCGCGCGGCGGAGGTCCCATGCGACCTCACGGACGCGCAGGCCATCGAGGCCGCGCACGGCCAGGTGGTCGCCCAGCTGGGGGCGCCGGCCATCCTCGTGAATGGCGCCGGACAGGCCAAGAGCGCGCCCTTCCATCGCACGACGCCGGAGCTCTTCGAGGGGCTCTGGCGCCTCAACGTGCTGGGCTGCTATCACACGATGCGCCTCGCGCTCCCTGCGATGGTCGGCGCGGGCTGGGGGCGGGTCGTGAACGTCGCGAGCATCGCCGGGAAGACGGGGCAGCCCTACATCTCCGCGTACGCGAGCTCGAAGCACGCGCTCCTCGGCCTCACGCGCAGCGTCGCGCTGGAGGTCGCCGCGAAGGGCGTGACGGTGAACGCCGTCTGCCCCGGCTACGTCGACACGCCGATGACCGACGAGAGCGTCGAGAACATGGTGCGCGTCACGGGGCGCCCGCGCGAGGAGATCGTGAAGAGCGTCGTGGGGATGAACCCGCAGCGGCGCCTCATCGAGCCCGAGGAGGTCGCGGCGGCCATCGCGTACCTGGTAGGGCCCGAGGCGCGCGGCATCAACGGACAGGCGATCACGATCGACGGTGGCGCGACGCCATGGTGACGCCCGTCGAGGCGCCGGCCTTGGGGAAGGCCATCGGGTACGCGCACGGGATGCGCGCCGGCGGCCTCGTCTTCACGGCGGGGCAGATCGGCGCGACCGGCTCGCCGGAGGGCGCGCTGCGCGTCGTCTCGCCCGACCTCGCGGAGCAGTTCGAGAAGGCGCTCGAGAACGTCGTCGAGGTCGTGCGCGCGGCGGGGGGAGAGCCCGGCTCGATCGCCGAGATGACCGTCTACGTCACGGACATGGAGGCGTACCGCGCGAAGCGCAAGGAGATCGGCGCGGCGTGGCGCAGGCACCTCGGGCGCCACTTCCCCGCCATGACGCTCGTCGCGGTGACCGCCCTCGTCGAGCCGGAGGCGAAGGTGGAGATCCGCGCGGTCGCGAAGGTGGAGTGAAGCATGGTCGAAGGCTTGCGATATCAAGAGGACGGGAAGGTCGCGACGATCACCCTGAGCCGGCCGGACCGGCTCAACGCGCTCACGTTCGACATCTATGCGGAGCTTCGCGACACGTTCGCGCGCCTGCGCCACAACGCGAACGTGCAGGCCGTCGTCCTCACGGGCGAAGGGCGCGGCTTCTGCAGCGGCGGCGACGTCGAGGACATCATCGGCCACCTCCTCAAGATGGAGCCCGCGCAGCTCCTCGCGTTCACGACGATGACGTGCGACGTCGTCGCCAACATGCGCGCCTGCCCGCAGCCCATCGTCGCGGCGCTCAACGGCACCGTCGCCGGGGCCGGCTCCGCCCTCGCGCTCGCCTCCGACTTCCGCCTCGCCGCGCCCGAGGCCAAGATCGCCTTCCTCTTCGTGAAGGCCGGCCTCTCCGCCGCCGACATGGGCGCCTGCCACCTCCTCCCGCGCATCGTAGGCCTCGGCCGCGCGACGGAGCTCCTGATGCTTGGCGACTTCATCGGCGCCGACGAGGCGCACCGCATCGGGCTCTACAACCGCATCGTGCCGCGCGAGTCGCTCCTCGCCGAGGCGCGCGCGCTCGCCGAGCGGCTCGCGAGCGGCCCCGGCGTCGGCATCGCGGTGTCCAAGGAGACGCTCAACGCGCAGCTCGACATGAGCATCGCCGACGCGCTCCGGTGGGACGCGCACGTGCAGGCGCAGTGCATGCTCTCGCCCGACTTCCGCGAGGCCTACGAGGCGTTCCGCGACAAGCGGCCGGCGAAGTACGCGCCGCGCGTGCGGCGGTGAACGAGCGTGCGCGACCCCTTCCTCGACGAGCGGCACGCGAGGCTCCGCGAGAGGGCGCGGGCCCTGTCGCTCGCGAAGCTCGAGCCGCTGGAGGAGCGCGCGGAGTCCGACCTGCGCGAAGCGTCGCGCCAAGCGGTGCGCGCGATGGGCGACGAGGGCCTCTTCCGGGCCGTGGTCCCGGAGGCGCACGGGGGCGACGCGGCGCAGGTGGAGGTGCGCGCCGTCGCCGCCGCGCGGGAAGGCGTCGCGTACGGCTCACCGCTCGCGGACGCGCTCCTCGCCCTCCAGGGGCTCGGCTCCCTCCCAATCTCCTTCGCCGGCGCGGAGGAGCAGAAGCGCGCGTGGCTTCCGAAGGTCGCGCAGGGGCGCGCCATCGCCGGCTTCGCGCTCACCGAGCCTGGCGCGGGAAGCGACGTCGCCGCGATGCGCACGCGCGCGACGCGCGTGGGCGACGAGTGGGAGCTCACCGGCGAGAAGACGTTCATCTCGAACGCTGGCCTCGCCGACTTCTACACGCTCTTCGCGAAGACGGATCCCGACGCGGGGCACAGGGGCATCAGCGCGTTCCTCGTTCCCGCCGACGGGGGGGGCCTCTCGCACCGTCCGCTCAAGCTTCTCGCGAACCACCCCATCGGCACGCTGACGCTCGAGCGCGCGCGCCTGCCGCGGTCGGCGCTCCTGGGCGCCGAGGGGGACGGCTTCAAGCTCGCGCTCCGCACGCTCGACCGCATGCGCTCCACCGTCGCGGCCGCCGCGTGCGGCATGGCGTGGCGGGCGCTCGACGAGGCCGTCTCGCGGGCGCGCTCGCGCGAGCAGTTCGGCAAGCCCATCGGCGAGAACCAGGGGCTGCGGTGGATGCTCGCGGACGCGTCGACCCAGCTCGAGGCGGCGCGCCTTCTCACCTACCGCGCCGCGTGGCTCGCCGACGGAGGACAGGAGCGCGTGACGGTCGAGTCCGCGCAGGCGAAGCTTTTCGCGACCGAGACGGCGCAGCGCGTGGTCGACCTCGCGCTCCAGGTGCACGGTGGCGCGGGCACGCTCCACGGAAGCGTCGTCGAGCGCCTCTACCGCGAGGTGCGCGCGCTGCGCATCTACGAGGGGACGAGCGAGGTCCTGCGCGAGACCATCGGGAAGGCGCTCCTGCGCGACGCCGCCGAAACGCCGCGATGACGCGACGACGCGAGGATGGACAGGCGTTCTCCAGCCCGGAGCGCGGACGCCCCAGTTCGCGTCTTCGCGTCTTCGCGGCTCATCCCCCGCGCGCGCCCGCACCCGACAAGGCTTAACGGTCGCCTGCCGGTGCGAGCGACGCCGATGAAGACGACCATCGTCGGGGCCGGCCCCGGAGGCCTCTACGCGGCCATTCTCCTGCGGAAAGCGGACCCCGCGAGCGAGGTCACCGTCCTCGAGCGCAACCGCCTCGACGACACGTTCGGCTTCGGCGTCGTCCTCTCCGACGCGACGCGCGAGACGCTCGCCGAGCTCGACCCCCGGACGTTCGAGGAGATCGAGCGCAGGAGCGCGCACTGGGACGACATCGACATCCACTACAAGGGGCACAAGCTCGTCTCCACCGGGCACGGCTTCTCGGGCATCTCGCGGCAGGTCCTTCTCGACATCCTCGCGCGCCGCGCGCGCGAGCTTGGCGCCGACCTCCGCTTCCAGCGCGAGGTGCGCTCGCTCGAGGAGCTGCGCGACAGCGACCTCATCGTCGCCGCCGACGGCGTCAACAGCACGCTGCGCGGCTTCGTCGAGAAGGAGGTGCGCCCGAGCGTCGAGATGCGGCCCAACCGCTTCGTCTGGCTCGGCACGGACCAGCCGCTCACCGCGTTCACCTTCCACTTCCCCGAGACGGAGCACGGTCTCTGGCGCCTCCACTCGTACCCCTACGACGAGCGCCGCTCGACGTTCATCGTCGAGACGACGGAGCGCACGTGGCGCAACGCGGGTCTCGACAAGGCGAGCGAGGACGAGACGGTGGCCTTCTGCGAGAAGCTCTTCGAGACGGAGCTCGGCGGCCATCGCCTCTTCAAGAACCGCTCCCTCTGGCGCCAGTTCCCCATCGTCAAGTGCGCCCACTGGCACTCCGGCAACGTCGCGCTCCTCGGCGACGCGGCGCACACGACGCACTTCAGCATCGGCTCGGGCACGAAGCTCGCGATGGAGGACGCGCAGGCCCTTGTGCAGGCCGTGACGCGCGAGAGCGACATCGGGCACGCGCTCAAGCTCTACGAGCAGGCGCGTCGGCCGCAGGTGGAATCGTTCCAGCGCGCGGCGCACGTGTCGCTCACGTGGTTCGAGGACACGGAGCGCTACATGCGCCACGAGCCTATCCAGTTCGCGTTCTCGCTCCTCACGCGCAGCTTCCGCGTGACGCACGAGGAGCTCCAGCGGCGCGACCCCGGCTACGTCGCGAGCGTCGACCGCTGGTTCGCGGAGCGCGCGGCGAAGCAGAGCGGCGTCGCGGTGCCGCTCGACCCGCCGCCCCCGCCCATGTTCACGCCCTACCGCGTGCGCGACCTCGTGCTCCAGAACCGCATCGTCGTCTCGCCGATGTGCATGTACAGCGCGGACGACGGCACCATCAACGACTGGCACCTCGTCCACCTGGGCTCGCGCCTCGTCGGCGGGGCGGGCCTCGTCATCGCGGAGATGACCGACGTGAGCCGCGAGGGGCGCATCACGCCCGGCTGCGCGGGGCTCTACAAGGACGAGCACGTCGAGGCGTGGCGGCGCGTGACGGAGTTCGCGCACCGCTGGACAAGCGCGAAGATCGGCGTCCAGCTCGGGCACGCGGGCCGAAAGGCGGCGACCACGCGCCCGTGGGAGAAGGACGACAACGAGCCGCTCGAGATCGGCGCGTGGCCCATCGTCGCGCCCTCCGCCCTTCCGTACTTCCCGGACCGCAGCCAGACGCCGCGCGAGATGAGCCGCGAGGACATGGACAAGGTCCTCACGGACTACGTCGACGCAGCGAAGCGCGCCGAGAAGGCGGGGTTCGATTGGCTCGAGCTGCACTACGCGCACGGCTACCTCATGGCGACGTTCCTGTCGCCGCTCACGAACCGGCGCCGCGACGAGTACGGCGGCTCGCTCGAGAACCGCCTGCGCTTCCCGCTCGAGGTCTTCGACGCCGTCCGCCGCGTCTGGCCCGCCGCGAAGCCGATGTCCGTGCGCATCTCGGCGGTGGATTGGGCGCCCGGCGGCAACGAGAGCAACGACGCGGTCGCGATCGCGCGCGCGTTCAAGGAGCACGGCGTCGACATCATGGACGTCTCGGCGGGGCAGACGGTGCCCGACGCGAAGCCCGTCTACGGCCGCCAGTTCCAGACGCCCTTCAGCGAGCGCGTGCGCATCGAGGCGGGCGTGCCCACGATGACCGTCGGCAACATCTCGTCCTACTCGGACGTGAACACCATCCTCATCGCCGGCCGCGCGGACCTGTGCGTCCTCGCGCGCGCGCACCTGTACGACCCGTACTGGGCGCGGCACGCGGCGGCGGAGCTGGGCCACGCCATGCCGTGGCCGCCGCAGTACGAGTCGCTCCAGCGCTACAAGGCCCGTTTCAAGTGAGGTGATATCCTGCAGCTCCGCGAGATCCCCGAGCGGTTCAACATGGCGGACCACTTCCTGTTCGACCGCCTCCAGGAAGGGATGGGCGAGCGCGTCGCCATCCGCACCGTCGACCGCGCGCTCACCTACGCGCAGGTGGCGGCGGAGTCGGAGCGCTTCGGCAACGCGCTGCGCGCGCTCGGCGTGCTGCCCGAGGAGCGCGTCCTCCTCTCGCTCCCCGACGTGCCCGAGTTCGCGGCCGGCATCTTCGGCACGCTGCGCGTCGGCGGCGTCGTGGGCATGGTGAACCCGCTCCTCCCGGCGGAGGACCTCGCCTACTACATCGAGTACACGCGCTGCCGCGTCCTCCTCTGCGACGCGGACGTGGCGCAGAAGCTCGCGCCCATGGTCGAGCGGTTCCCCCTCCTCCGGGGCATCGTGGTGCTGGGCGAGGCGCCGGCGGGGCCGCGCTTCCATCGCTATGACGAGCTCCTGCGCGCGCAGCCCGCGCGGTGCGAGCCGTTCCCCACCTCGCGCGACGACCCCGCCTACTGGCTCTTCACCTCCGGCTCGACGGGGAAGCCGAAGGCCGTCATGCACCTCCACCACGACTTCCCCTGGCACGCGGAGCGCTACGCGCGGCACGTCCTCGGGTACGCGAAGGAGGACGTCACCCTCTCCGTCGCGCGCCTCTTCTTCGGCTACGCGACCGGCACGAACCTCTTCTTCCCGTTCCTCGTGGGCGCGACGACGTGCCTCTTCCCCGAGAAGCCGACGCCCGAGGTGCTCTTCGAGCACATCGAGCGCTTCCGTCCCACCATCCTGACGAGCGTCCCCACGTCCATCAACGCGATGGTCTCGCACGCTGACGCGCCGCGGCGCGACCTCTCGTCGCTTCGTGCGGTCATCTCGGCGGGCGAGGCGCTCCCGCCGGAGCTCTACCACCGCTGGGTCAAGCAGTTCGGCGTCGAGATCTACGACGGCATCGGGAGCGCCGAGAGCTTCCACATCTACATCTCGAACAGGCCCGGCGACGTCACGCCCGGCTCCCTCGGCAAGATCGTTCCCGGCTTCGAGGCGAAGATCACGCGCGAGGACGGCACGCTCGCGGACGTCGACGAGATCGGCACGCTCTGGGTGCGCGGCGACAGCGTCGGCGTGGGCTACTGGCAGGCGCACGAGAAGTCGAAGGAGACGTTCCACGGCGACTGGATCAAGAGCGCCGACCTCTTCCGCCGCGACGCCGAAGGGCGCTACTGGTACGCGGGCCGCGCCGACGACCTCCTGAAGGTGGGCGGCATCTTCGTCTCGCCGCTCGAGGTCGAGGACCGCCTCCTGCAGCACGCGGCCGTCGCGGAATGCGTCGTCGTGGCGTACACCGAGCAGGGGCTCGAGAAGCCGCTCGCGTTCGTCCTCCCGAGGAAGGGCGTGGAGCCGTCGGAGAAGCTCGCCCTCGAGCTCGCGGCCTTCGCGAAGGAGGGGCTCGCGGCGTACAAGTACCCCCGCCGCGTGCGCTTCGTCGAGGACCTCCCGCGCAACGACCGCGGCAAGGCGGAGCGCAAGAAGCTGCGCGAGAGCCTCGCGCGCGAGGGCCTGGGCGGCTCGTTCGACACCGACCTCTCGGCGAGGAAGCGCGGGTGATCGTCCTCCTGCCTATCGGCGCGACGGAGGCGCACGGGCCGCACCTTCCGCTCGACACGGACACGCTCATCGCGGCGGAGCTCGCGCGCCGCTGCCAGGCGCGCCTCGGGTGGCACGCGCGCGTGGAGGAGCCGTTCACCGCGACGGCCGCGGCGTACGCGCGCGACTTCGAGGGCACCGTCCACGTGGACCCGGCGGAGGAGTCGCGCGCGCTCGTCGAGCGCGTGCGCGGCATCCGCGCGGACCGCGTCGTCCTCGTCAACCTCCACTTCGACCCCGAGCACATGCGCGCGGTCAAGGACGCCGTCGCGCAGCTCCCGAACGTCGTCTGGCCGAACTTCACGCGGCGCGCGCACGCGCAGGCGATCGGCGCCGAGTTCGCGACCGGCGCCTGCCACGGCGGCGAGTTCGAGACGAGCCTCATGCTCGTGGCGGCGCCCGAGCGCGTGAAGCCGCTCTACCGCGCGCTCCCCGAGGTGCGCGTGGACCTCGCGCGCGCCATCCGCGACGGCAAGCGCAGCTTCCGCGAGGCCGGCGTGCACGAGGCCTACTGCGGGCACCCGGCGACGGCGACGCGCGAGGAGGGGGAGCGCCTTTACGCGGTGCTCGCCGACATCGTGCTCCGCGAGGTCGCCGCCGCGCCGCCCGCTCCGTGAGCCGGCTCAGCGGAGGCCGTGCCGCACGAGCGCGTCGACGAGGCGCTGGTTCTCCTCGGGCGTGTTGTAGAAGTACGGCGACACGCGGAGCTTCCCCGGCCGGTGGTCGACGATGATCCTCTCCTGCGCGAGGAGCTTCGTCGCCTTCGCGGGGTCCTGCATGCGCAGCACGACGATGCCGCTCTGCTCGCGCGGGTCCTCGGGCGTTCCGAGCTCGAACTTCGCGTCCTTCGCGCGCTCGATGAGGTCGCGCACAAGCTCGCGCGTCGCGGTGTTGATGCGCTCGGGACCGATCTCGAGGACCATGTCGAGCGCGGCGCTGGCGCCCGCGACGCCGGCCATGTTGACCTCGCCGCCTTCGAAGCGGCGCGCGTCGGGCCAGTACTCGAAGCGCTTGAGGTCGAAGGAGAACATGTTCCTGTTCGCCCACCAGCCGGTGTGCGTGGGCGCGAGGCGCTCGATGAGCTCGCGCTTGACGTACATGTAGCAGCTCCCCGTGCCCCCCATGAGCCACTTGAGCGAGCCGGTGACGAAGAAGTCGCAGTCCATCGCGCGCACGTCGACCGGCAGCACGCCCGTCCCCTGGTAGTCGTCGCACAGGAACAGCGCGCCAGCGTCGTGCGCGAGCTTGCCCACCGCCTTCATGTCCTGCACGTAGCCGGTCGTGTAGCAGACGCGCGACGTGCCCACGAGCGCCGTGCGCGGCGTGATGGCGTCGCGCCACGCGTCGACGGGCACGCGCACGCCGTCGGGCGAGGCAGCCCAGGCGAGCTTCGTGTGCCCCTTGACCTGGAACTGGTTGACGAGCGCCGGGAAATCGAGGTCGGAGACGGCGATCTCGCTGCGCTCGCGGAAGTCCATCGCGCTCGCGAGCGAGGAGAGCGCGGCGCTGACGCTGGGCGTCCAGGCGATCTCCTCCGGCCGGGCGCCGATGAGGCGCGCGACCTTCGCGCGAAGCTCCGCGAGCTGTCCCACCCACAGCTCGTACCAGGCGGAGGCGCCAAGCTCCGTCCACTGGTCCAGGTAGGCGTCGATGGCGCGGCGCGTGCGGACGGACAACGCGCCCAGCGAGCAGGAGTTGAGGTACGTCACGCGCTCGAGGGTGGGGAACTCCGAGCGGTAGTGCGTGAGGTCCGCCATCGCGGCTTCGAGGCGCCGTGGGACGTATGCAGTTATCGTCCTTGGCGCCCCGGGCGAGGAGCCGAAAGCGTGATGCCCCCGCCGACCCCAGGATGGGGCGTGGTGAGCATCGAGTCGGCGGCGGAGGAGATCCGCAGCATGCGCGTGCGCGGGGCGGCCAAGATCGGGCGGTACGCGGCGCAGGCGCTCGGCGACATGCCCTGGGACGGCCGCGACGAGACCCTGGAGGCCGCCGCGAACGCGCTCAAGGCCGCGCGGCCCAGCGCCGTCTCGCTCCCGAACGCGGTCGACTTCGTGGTGCGC
The DNA here is from genome assembly GCA_035687045.1 of Thermoplasmatota archaeon. GTDB lineage: Archaea > Thermoplasmatota > SW-10-69-26 > JACQPN01 > JAJPHT01 > JAJPHT01. The sequence goes on from DASRYU010000024.1 coordinate 12,907, forward strand.
GAGGCGAAGAAGGGCCCGCGCCCTGGGTCGCTGGGCGCCGCGGCGGCCGAGTTCGAGCGCCGCGCCGCGGGCGCGCTCACGAGCATCGCGCAGAACGGCGCGGCCCTCGTGGAGGACGGCATGACGATCCTCACCATCTGCAACTCGCAGGGCGCCCTCGCGCCCCTTTTCGAGGCCGCGCGCCAGGGGCGGCGCTTCCACGTCATCGCGCTCGAGACGCGCCCGTGGCGCCAGGGGCTCCTCACCGTCGCGCAGCTCGCGAAGGAGGGCATCGACGCCTCCCTCGCCGTCGACAGCGCGGCGTGGTCGCTCCTGCCGGAATGCGACCTCGTGCTCACGGGCGCCGACAGCATCGCGCGCAACGGCGACGTCATCAACAAGGTCGGCACGGGCGGCCTCGGCGTCCTCGCGCGCGAGCGGGGCGTGCCGCAATACTGCTGCGCGGAGACCTTCAAGCTCCACCCGAGGGCGGCGACGGGCGCGGACGTGCCCATCGAGGAGCGCGAGGTGGCCGAGGTCGTCGCTCCCGGCGACATCCCGGCGACGGTGCGCGTCCGCAACCCCGTCTTCGACGTGACGGACCACCGGCTCGTGCGCGGGTACGTCACGGAGCTGGGCGTGCTGGGGCGCGACGAGATGGTGGCGTCCGCGCAGCGCGCGTGGGGCTGGGCGTAGCTCAGGCGGGGCTCGCGGCGCCGGCGCTGCGGCGCGCGCGGGTGGGCGCGACGGGCGCGTAGGCGCGGTGGCGGGCCAGGTCGTAGTGGTGCCCCGAGGGGAGCGTGTGCAGGATGAGGCGGTCGACCGCGAGCGGCTCGTCGTGCGCCGCCGCGGGCGCGTTCGAGTAGCGGATCTCCTGCCCGTCGAAGATAACGACGCTTCCGGCGCCGACGACCTCGAGGCTCGAGCCGCGCATGACGACGGCGGTGTTCTCGCCGATGCCGATGCCCAGGAGCTCCGGGTGCGTCGCGATGGCCTCGAGGAGGCGGCCGAAGCGACCGCGTTCCGTGAAGTGCGTGTCGATGATGGCGCCAGGCATGAGGCCCAGGCCGTGCGAGAGGTCCACGTTGCCTTTGCGCAGCGTGGCGATGCCCTGCGCGATCATCGTCGAGCTCATCGCGGCCGCGCCGGCGCTCGTGCCCGCGACGACGCCGCCCGCGGCGAGCTTCTCGCGCATCGCGGCGTGCACGGGCGTGCTGACGAGGATCTCGGAGAGGCGCGCCTGGTCGCCGCCCGTCATGTAGACGAGGTCCGCGCTCCGGATGCGCTCGACGTACGCCGCGTCGGCGGCCTCCTCGCGCGTGCGGATGTCGAGGACGCCGACCTCCTCCGCGCCGAGGTCGCGGAAGGCGGAGAAGTAGGGTCGCGCGGCTTCGCGCGGGTCGCCGCTCGCGGTGGGGATGATCTCCACGCGCCGGGCGGTGCCCGGAACTAGCTCCAGCGCCCGGCGGAGCACCGTCATCGAGTCGCGCTTGTCCTCCGCGCCGCCGACCGCGACGAGGGTCCCGCGGGTCGCCTTGCCCACGACACGTCGTCGCACGCGCGGGTCTTAAGTGCATCGGAATGCGCCGGGTGACGCGAGCCGCGCGCGCCGCTGCGCGTGGAGCAGCAGCAGCAGCAGCAGCAGCAGCAGCAGCGCGTCAGATGTCGCGTCGGCGGAAGAGGGCGACCGCGCCGGCGAGCGGGAGGGCGATCCACGCGGCCATCGCGGCGCTGAAGAGCGTGAGCTGGTAGAGCTCGCGCAGCGCCTCGCGACCGACCCCACCGAGGTCCATCGCGATGCCGAACCCTTCGATGCTCGAGGTGAGGAGCCCGTCGTACACCTGGTTCGGGTTCAGGAGCTGCGTGACGACGAGCCACGGCGGCACGTCCTCGAGGGACTGGATGGGCGTGTTCCCGGTCGCCGCGGAGACGAGGAGGAAGGTGAGGATGGTCCACACGAAGGAGCCGAAGAGGAACCAGATGCCCACGCTCCCGGCGATGGCCGTCCCGCGTCGCGCGAAGAAGGAGGAGAGGAGGACGGTGATGCTCGTCCAGGCCGCGCCCCAGGCGAGCGTCGCGAGGAGGAACACGAGAAGGGCTTGGTAGCCTTCGGGCCCCGCGCCGGCGCGCGCGACGACGCCGAGCCCGCCAAGCCCGAAGCCGACGAGGACCGCCGTCGCGAGGACGCCCCAGAGGCCGAGCCACTTGCCGATGACGATCTCGGTGCGGCTCACCGGCTGCGCCGTGAGGAGCCCCAGGCTCCCGCTCTCGCGCTCGCCCGCGAGCGTCGCGAAGCCGAGCATCAGCGCGAGGATCGGCGGCAGGAAGCCGCCGAACGCCTGCATCGCCGACAGCGTCGCGACAACGCGCTCGAAGGCGCCCGCGCGGCCGGCGGCGAACCCGTCGAAGCCCAGCGCGGCGATGAGCCACGCCGTGAGGAGCGTGATGCATAGAAAGACGAGGCTCACCGTGATGATCCACGCGTTGCGCACGTTCTCGACGTACTCCTTCTTCGTGATGACGAGCCACCCTGGCGCGCGGCGGTTCATCGAGGTTCGCCTCCCGCAGCGAGCTTCATGAAGACGTCCTCGAGGGTCGCCTCCCGCGTCTCCATGTGGAGGACGCGGACGCCGGCCGCGTCGACGGCCTTGGCCACGTCGAAGCGGACGCTCGGGTCGCACGAGACGATGAGCCGGTCCCCGTCGAGCCGTGCGGCGGAGACGCCGGGCATGCGCTGCACCTCGACCGCCACCATCGGCGAGGGGTCCGCGAGCGTGAGCGTCATGCCCCCCTGGAGGCCGACCTTCTCGCGCAGGCCGCGCAGCGTATCCTCCCCCACGAGCTTCCCCTGGCGCAGGACGCCGACGCGGTGCGCGAGCTCCTCGACCTCCGTCAGGACGTGGCTTGAGAAGAGGATGGTGACGCCGCGCTGGTTGCGCTCGCGCAGGATGTCCTTCACGGAGCGGTGCGCGAGCGGGTCGAGCCCGCCCGTCGGCTCGTCGAGGACGAGGATCTCCGGGTCACCCATGAGCGCCTGCGCGAGCCCGAGGCGCTGCGTCATGCCGCGGCTGTACTCGCCGACGCGCTTGTCAGCGGCCTGCTGGAGGCCGACGAGCGCGAGCTGCTCGTCCACGCGCTCGGGCGCGATCCCCTTGATCTCGGCGAAGAAGCGCAGCGTCTGCCGCCCCGTGAGGGTGCGGTAGAACGAGAGCGTCTCGGGGAGGAAGCCGAGCGACTCGTGCGCGCGCCGCGGGTCCGCCAGAGGGTCGACGCCCCGGATGCTCACGGCGCCGGCCGTGGGCTTCGCGAGCCCGAGGAGGGTGCGCAGCGTCGTGCTCTTCCCGGCGCCGTTGGGCCCGAGAAAGCCGTAGATCTCCCCCTTGCGGACGGAGATGCTCACGCCGTCGATGGCGCGCCCGCCGCGGTAGTCCTTCACGAGGTCGCGCGTCTCGAGGACCGCGTGCACGCCCGCGGCGAGCGGCGACGCGCGGGATGACCTTTTCCGCCGAGGGGCAACGGGACGAGCGGGGCGCGAGAACGCGTCGCACGCGCCGCGGCTCACGCCTGCGAGTCGTCGCCCGTGTCCGCGTCCTCCGCGCCCGTCTCGTCCTGGCGCGCTTCGTCGGGCGCCGGGATGATCTCGTTGGGCACCTCGGGCGCCGGCGGCGGCGCGGTGGGCGGGGGCGCCTCGAGCGGGATGTCGGCGCGCGCGAGGCGCGCGACGGCCATCACCTTGTCCCCCTGCTCGAGCGACATGAGGCGCACGCCCTGGACGTTGCGGCCGAGCACGCTCACGGTGCTCACGGGCATGCGGATGACGATGCCGCGCGTCGACGTGACGATGACCTCGTCGTCCTCGCGCACCTCGCGCACCGAGACGACGCGCCCGTTGCGGGTCGTTGTCTGGATGGTGATGATGCCGCTGCCGCCGCGGCCCTGGAGGCGGTACTCCTCCACCGGCGTGCGCTTGCCGTAGCCGTTCTCGGTGACGGTGAGGAGCTGGCCGTTCTTGTCGTGGATGATGGCCATGCTCACGACCTCGTCGTCGCCTTCGAGCTCGACGCCCTTCACACCCGTGGCGGGGCGGCCCATCGGCCGGACGTCCTCCTCGCTGAAGCGGATGCTCTTGCCGTGCGTCTTCGCGAGGATGACCTCGTCGTGGCCGCTCGTGATGCCCACGCCGATGAGCTCGTCGCCCTCCTCGAGGCCGATGGCGATGATGCCGGTCACGCGGGGGCGCGAGTACTCGCTGAGGGCGGTCTTCTTGACCGTGCCCTTCTTCGTCGCGAAGAAGACGTAGTTGTCCTCGCGGAACTCGCGGACGGGGAGAGCGGCCTCGACCTTCTCGCCGGCCGCGAGGCCCTCGAGGAGGTTGACGATGGCCTTGCCCTTCGACTGGCGCGAGCCTTCGGGGATCTGGTAAGCCTTGAGCCAGTAGACGCGCCCCTGGTTCGTGAAGAACAGGATGTACTGGTGCGTCGTGGCGGGGAAGAGGTTGACGACGAAGTCCGTCTCCTTCGTCTCCATCCCGATGAGCCCCTTGCCGCCGCGGCGCTGCGTGCGGTACGCGTCGACCGGGATGCGCTTGATGTAGCCGTCGTTCGTGATCATCACGACGACGTGCTCGTCGGGGATGAGGTCCTCGATGTGCATCTCGCCCGTGGCGTCGGCGATCTGCGTGCGGCGCTCGTCGCCGTACTTCTCCGAGAGCTCGTCGAGCTCGCGCACGATGATGGCGAGGATCTCCGCGCGCGAGGCGAGGATCTCGTTGTAGCGGCGGATCTTCGCCTTGAGGTCGACGATCTCGTCCTTGAGGGCCTGCGTCTCGAGGCCCGTGAGCTTGGAGAGGCGCAGCTCGAGGATGGCCTTCGCCTGGACCTCGTCCAGGCGGCCCGCCTCGATGGGCGCGAAGCCGGGCACCTGGATGGCGGTGAACTCCATCTCCATGAGGCTCGCGCGCGCGGCCTCCGCGTCGGCGGAGCGGCGGATGCGCTCGATGACCTCGTCGATGTTGCTCACCGCGCGCAGGAGGCCCGACACGACGTGCGCGCGCTCCTCCGCCTTGCGGAGGTCGTAGCGCGTGCGGCGGGCGACGACCTCCTCGCGGTGCTTGAGGTAGTTCTCGAAGAAGCCCGTGAGCGTGAGGACGCGCGGCTGGTTGTCGACGAGCGCGAGGTTCAGGATGCCGAAGCTCGCCTCCATCTGCGTCATCTTGTAGAGGTTGTTGAGCACGATGTCGGCGACGGCGTCGCGCTTGAGCTCGATGACGACGCGCATGCCGTCGCGGTCGCTCTCGTCGCGCAGGTCGCTGATGCCCTCGATGCGCTTCTCCTTGACGAGCTCCGCGATCGACGCGAGGAGGTTCGCCTTGTTGACCATGTAGGGGATCTCGGTGACGATGATCCGCTCGCGGTCCTTCACCGGCTCCACCTCGGCCTTCGCGCGGATGCGGACGACGCCGCGGCCGGTGGTGTAGGCGTCGACGATCCCTTGGCGGCCGTGGATGATGCCGCCGGTCGGGAAGTCGGGGCCCGGCATGACCTTGATGATCTCCGCGATCGGGATCGTCGGGTCCTGCACGTAGAGCTTGAGCGCGGCGACGACCTCGCGCAGGTTGTGCGGCGGGATGTTCGTCGCCATGCCGACGGCGATGCCCGAGGAGCCGTTGACGAGGAGGTTCGGGAGCTTCGCGGGGAGCACCGTCGGCTCCTTGCGGCTCGCGTCGTAGTTGTCCGTGAAGTCGACCGTGTCGCGGTCGATGTCCTCGAGGATCTCCATCGCGAGGCGGCTCAGGCGCGCCTCGGTGTAACGCATGGCGGCCGCGCCGTCGCCGTCGACGCTGCCGAAGTTGCCTTGCCCGTCGACAAGCTCGTAGCGCAGGGAGAAGTCCTGCGCCATGCGGACCATCGAGTCGTAGACGGCGGTGTCGCCGTGCGGGTGGTACTTGCCGAGCACCTCGCCGACCACGAGCGCCGACTTGCGGTAGGCGCGGTCGGGCGAGAGGCCCAGCTCGTTCATGGCGTAGAGGATGCGCCGGTGGACGGGCTTGAGGCCGTCGCGGACGTCGGGCAGCGCGCGCCCGACGATGACGCTCATGGCGTAGTCGATGTAGGACGTCCGCATCTCCTCGTGGAGGGGACGGTCGATCAGCGTTCCGTGTTCCATGCTCGGCTCCCCCTCAGACGTCGATGTTCTTCGCGAGCCTCGCGTGCTCCATGATGTAGTTGCGGCGCGGCTCGACGGCGTCGCCCATGAGCATGTCGAAGAGCTCGCTCGCGGCGGCGGCGCTCTCGATGCTCACGCGGGCGAGCGTGCGCTTCTCCGGGTCCATCGTGGTCTCCCAGAGCTGCTCGGGGTTCATCTCACCCAGACCCTTGTAGCGCTGGATGCTGACCTTCTCGTCGCCGCCAAGCTCCGCGATGATGGCGTCCTTCGCGGCGTCGTTGTACGCGTAGCGCTCGGTCTTCCCCTTCTTGATCTTGTAGAGGGGCGGCTGGGCGATGTAGACGTGCCCCTTCTCCACGAGCGGATACATGTAGTTGAAGAAGAACGTGAGGAGCAGCGTGCGGATGTGCGCGCCGTCCACGTCGGCGTCGGTCATGATGATGACGCGGTGATAGCGCAGCTTCGAGAGGTCGAAGTCCTCCTTCTTCTTCGCGCCCGGCTCGGGCTCGGCGTCGGCGGTGAGCTTCGGGCCCGGCGTCTCCTGGATGCCCGCGCCCAGCGCCGTGATGAGCGCCTGGATCTCGTTGTTCTTGAGGATCTTGTCGAGGCGCGACTTCTGGACGTTGAGGATCTTGCCGCGAAGCGGGAGGATGGCCTGGAACTCGCGGTTGCGCCCCTGCTTGGCGCTGCCGCCGGCCGAGTCGCCTTCGACGATGTAGATCTCGGAAAGCGCGGGGTCCTTCGAGGCGCAGTCGGCGAGCTTGCCGGGGAGCGACATGCCGTCGAGGAGGCCCTTGCGGCGCGTGAGCTCGCGCGCCTTGCGGGCGGCCTCGCGGGCGCGCTGCGCCTGGATGGCCTTCTCGAGGATGATGTTGATGACGCGCGGGTTCTCCTCGAAGAACGTGGAGAGGCGCTCGCCCACGAGCGTCTCGACGACGCCCTTGACCTCGCTGTTGCCAAGCTTCGTCTTCGTCTGCCCCTCGAACTGGGGGTCGGGGACCTTGACGGAGAGGATGGCGGTGAGGCCTTCGCGCGTGTCGTCTCCCTGGAGGTCCTCCTCGTTGTCCTTGAGGAGCTTGCGCTCGCGCGCGAGCTTGTTGAGGACGCGCGTGAGGGCCGCCTTGAAGCCGACGGCGTGCGTGCCGCCCTCGTGGGTGTTGATGTCGTTGACGAAGCTGAAGACGTTCTCGCTGTAGGCGTCCGTCCACTGCATCGCGAGGTCGACGTGGATGTTGTCGCGCTCGCCTTCGACCTCGATGACGTCGGGGTGGAGCGCCTGCCGCGTGCGGTTGAGCCACTGGACGAACTCGATGATGCCGCGCTCGGCGTAGAACGTGTCGCTGCGGCCGGAGATCTCGTCGGTGAGGTTGAGCCGGAGCTTCTTGTTGAGGAAGCTCATCTCGCGCAGGCGCGTGGCGATGGTGTCGTAGTCGAGCTGCGTCGTGCTGAAGACCTGCGCGTCGGGGCGGAAGCGCACGTACGTGCCGTGGTCCTCGGGCGCGCACTTGTCGACGACGGTCATCTTCTGCGTGAGCTCGCCGCGCTCCATGCGGATCTGGTAGACCTCGCCGAGCCCGCGGCGGCGGACCTGCACGATCGTCCACTCGGAGAGCGCGGTGACGACGCTGCTGCCCACACCGTGGAGGCCGCCGGACACCTTGTACGCCTTGTGGTCGAACTTGCCGCCCGCGTGGAGCTGCGTGAAGACGACCTCGAGCGCGGGGCGGCCGCTCTTGTGCATGTCGACGGGGATGCCGCGGCCGTCGTCGCGCACGCTCACGGAGCCGTCCGTGTGGAGCGTGACGTCGATGCGCGTGCAGTGTCCCGCGATGGCCTCGTCGACGGAGTTGTCGACGATCTCCCACACGAGGTGGTGGAGGCCGCGCGCGTCGGTCGAGCCGATGTACATGCCCGGCCGCTTGCGGACGGCCTGGAGGCCCTCGAGGACCTGGATCGCCGTGGCTCCGTACTCGCTCTCGACCGCGGGATTGACCAAGCGAAAACCCAACAAGGTTGACGCCGCCTTGCCACATAAAGCCTCGCGCGCGTGCGCGCGCGTAGGGCACCAAGCCGCATTTCGGCCCTCCAAGGCCCCCAGCGGCCGGTCTGAGGCCGGAACGGCGTCGCGGGGGTCGCGCAGGCACCCCCGAGGCGTTCTTGGCGCTCCAGCGGAAACATGCCCAGCCTCGCCCGTTCTATATAAGGGGCGCGAAGCGGGGGCGTTCCGAGCCCTTCTTGCCCTCCTCGTTGCGCAACCCGTTTCCGGCACCCTCGCCTCCCCGGGCGAGTGGGCGAGCCGCGCGGGGGAGAGGGGGGAGGCGCGACCGGGCGCCCCCTCGTGCTGGACACGTCCGCACTCCTCGCGGGGCGCCCCTTCGGGCCCGGGGAGGCCACGCTCATCCCGAGCGCCGTGATGGACGAGCTGCGCCCCGGCGGGCGCGACCGGCGCCACCTCGACCTTCTCATCGCGGCCGGCGCGCGCGTGGTCGACGCGACGCCGGCGGGGCGCGCGCGCGTGCGCGAGGCCGCGAAGGCCGGCGGCGAGTCGGGGCGCCTCTCCGGCGCGGACGTCGACGTCCTCGCCGTCGCGCTGGAGGCGGGGGGCGAGCTCGTGACGGACGACTACACGCTCCTCAACCTCGCGCGCCGCCTCGGCGTGCCCACGCGCACCGTGCAGACGCGCGGCATCCGCGAGGAGTACCGCTTCGTGCCGCGCTGCACCGGGTGCGGACGCTTTTACGAGGCGATGCTTCCCGACTGCCCCGTGTGCGGCAGCGCGCTCAAGATGGTGAAGGACCGCCGCGCGTAGCGCAGGCCGCAAGGGTACATGCGGCGCGCGCGCGATGGAGCGTGCATGGGAGGTGCGCGCGCGCTCGCGACGCTCGACCGCATCGAGGACGCGCTGCGCCGCGTCGTCGACGACGCGCCCGCGCCCATCCGCGCCGCCGTGGCCGCCGCGCTCGCGCCGCCCGCGAAGCGCCTGCGCCCGCGCGTCGCGCTCCTCGCGTACGAGGCGGCGGGCGGCCGCGTGGCGGAGGAGGGCACCCGCGCGGCCGTCGCCGCGGAGCTGTTCCACGCGGCGTCGCTCACGGTCGACGACGTCGTCGACGGCGCGCGCACGCGGCGCGGCCGCCCCGCGGTGCACGTGGAGCACGGCCTGCGCGCGGCGCTTCTCGCGGCGGGGTTCCTCGTGAACCGCGCGCAGCGGCTCGCAGCCGGCGACGACGAGCTGCCGACGCTCGAGGCGGAGCACGTGCGCGTCTTCCGCGACGCGGTCGACCAGGTGCTCGCGGCGGAGGCGCTCGCGCTCGCGCGCGGCGGCGAGGCGACGGAGGCCGAGTGGCTCGAGGTGGCGCGCGGGAAGACCGGCGCGCTCTTCCTGGCCGCCGCGGAGGGCGCCGCGCGGCGCGCGGACGCGCCCGAGCCCGTCGTGCGCGCGCTGCGCCGCTACGGGCTCTCGCTGGGCGTCGCCTTCCAGGCCGCCGACGACGTGCTCGACGTGATGGGCGATCCGGCGAGGATGGGGAAGGAGGCGGGGAACGACGGCGGCGCGCCGAACCTCGCGCGCGTCGTGGGCGTGGAGGCGGCGCTCGCGTTCGCGCGCGCGCTCGCGGAGGACGCGGCGGAGGCGCTGGAGGCGCTGCCGGCAAGCGAGGCGCGCGCGCAGCTCGCGGAGCTCGCGCGGGGCGCCGCGCGGCGCGACCGCTAGCCCCGGCGCATGGCGTCGACGAGGCCGACGGAGGCGAAGGCGCCGACGACCGGAAGGAGCGCGCCGTAGAGGACGAACTGCGCGATGAGGCCCGGGATGGCGTCGTGCCCCACGTGCGGGAAGTGCGCCCAGAAGGTGGCGAGCTGGATGACGCCGAGGACGCCCCACAGGAAGGTGAAGGTCAGCAGAAGCGCGCCTTCGGTCGTGCGGCGGCCGTGCACGAGGTGCGCGAGCCCGGGCACGAGCATCGACACGACGACCGCGCGCGCGAGCCTCTTGTCCACGCCGCGGGAGCGCCCCAAGGGCTCATGAACCGCGCGGAGCTTCGCGGCGCGTGCGCCTCCTCTCGCACCCGCGCAGGCTCCCCGCGCTCGCGCTCGCGGCGCTCCTCGCGTGGCTCGCGGCGATGGTCGTGGCGCCGCTCACGCTCGCGCCCGGGACGGTCGCGGAGCTGGATGGGCGCGAGAACAAGCTCGACCACCTCGAGCGGTGGCGCGCGCTCCCGCCCTTCCACGCGCTCGTCTACGGCATCGGCGACATCCTGTGCCATCAGAAGAGCTGGCGCAGCTTCGAGCTGGGCGGGAACCAGATGCCCGTCGACGAGCGCATGACGGCCATCTTCGCCGCCGCCGCGCCCGGGCTCGCGCTCACGCTCGCGCTGCCGGTGACACCCTACGTCTCCCGCTCGCTCGACGCGCTCCTGCCGGCGGCCTGGCGCTCGGAGGCGCTCAAGCCCGCGTCGCGCAAGTGGACGCTTCTCGTGGTCCTCGCGCTCCTTCCGGCGGCGCTCGACGTCGCGTGGGAGAACCTCCTCGGCCACGAGAGCAACGCGCTCGCGCGCGTGCTCACGGGTTCCCTCGCGGGCGTCGCCGGCGGCCTCGTGCTCGGCGCCTTCCTCGCCTCGTTCGACCACGTCTTCGGCCGGCGCGTGCTTCCGACGCGCGCGCCGCTGGGTTGATGCGCCCGCGCCCGCTCGCGCGGACCGTGCTCACGTTCGTGCTGGGCGAGTGCGCGCTCGAGCTCGTGCCCCCCGCGCTCCACGTTGCGCCCAGCGTCAAGCGCCGCTCGCGCGAGCGCCGCCGCGCGCCCGAGCACCTCCTTCTCGACCAGGCGCTCGACCACGAGGCGATGGCGGCGCTGCCGGACGCGAAGCGGCGGGGGCGCCCCGACATCGTGCACCTCCTCACGCTCCTCGTGCAGGACTCGCCGCTCGCGCAGCGCGGGCTCACGCGCCTCCTCTGGCACACGCAGGAGGACGCCCTCGTGCGCGTGCGTCCGGACCTGCGCCCGCCGCGCGCGCAGCCCACGTTCTACAAGCTCTGCGAGGACCTCCTGCGCCAGGACGAGGTGCCGATGGGGCGCCCGCTCCTCACGCTCGAGCGCGGCCGCACGCTCGCCGACGTCCTCGCCGCCGAGGCGCGCGGGCCGGTCGTGCTTCTCGCGGAGGAGGGCAGGCGCATGCGCACGGGCGATTTCGCGACGCTTGCGCGCGAGCACGCGGACCTGACGTTCGTCGTGGGCGGCTTCGCGCACGGCGACTGGCGCGCGCGTCCGGAGGCGGACGTCGTGGCGAGCGTCTCGGCGAGCCCCCTCACCGCGGCGAGCGCGCTCGTGCCGGTGCTGGCGGGTCTCGAGGACGCGCTCGCGCCCTGAGGGCGAGAAAAGCCTCATGCGGTGGTCCCCCTTGGCGCGCTTGTGCTGACGCTGGTCCTCGCCGAGGCCGAGCTCGAGCTCGTGCCCGAGAGCATCAAAGGCCACCCGCAGGTCCAGAGCGCCGCCCGCAACCGCGACCGCCGCGCCGCCCGCACGCTTCTCGACGCGAGCCTCCACCACGAGGCCATGCGGCAGCTTCCCGAATCCGACCGCCGCGGCCGGCCCGACCTCGTGCACTTCTCGCTCCTCCTCGCCCTCGACAGCGCGCTCAACAAGGCGGACAAGCTGCGCGTCGTCGTGCACACGCGCAACGACGAGCGCATCGCCATCCACCCCGACACGCGCCTCATGCGCCACTACCCCCGCTTCGTGGGGCTCATGGAGACGCTGCTGCGGGAGGGGGCGACGCCGCGCCACAACCCGCTGCTCGTCTTCGAGCCCGGCTGGACGCTCCAGCGCGTGCTCGAGCACCACGCGACGGGCCCCATCGTGTGCTTCACCGAGAAGGGGAGCCCCATCGAGCCGGGGACGTGGATGGAGGCGAAGGTCGCGCAGTCGCCCGACCTCACGGTGGTGCTTGGCTGCTTCCCGCACGGGGACTTCCACCACGCGCCCGAGACGTTCGCCAACGAGGTCGTGGGCCTCGGCGGCGACGCCCTCTCCGTCTGGACGGTGGAGATGGAGGTGCTCGCGCACTACGAGCGAGCCGTCAAGGTCTTCCCCCGGCCCGCGATGGAATCTTCCGCGCAACCCACTTGAAGAAGCCCTGACACAGTAGGAGCCAGCCCCCATGGCCAGCGCCTTCCGCACCCTCGGTCTCTTCGTCGCCCTCACCGCCCTCTTCATGGCGGTCGGCTGGGCCGTCGGCGGATACTTCGCCGGCGCCCCCGTCCTGGGCAGCCTCGTCTTCCTCGTCCTCGCCGGCGCGATCAACTTCGCGAGCTACTGGTGGAGCGACCGCATCGTTCTCTGGTCCACGCGCGCGAAGGTCGTGCAGCCGCACGAGGCGCCGCGCCTCCACCGCATCGTCTCGCAGCTCGCGCTGCGCGCGAACCTCCCCACGCCGCGCATCGCCATCATCCCGACCGACCAGCCCAACGCGTTCGCGACGGGGCGCAACCCCGACAACGCGGTCGTCGCGGCGACGGAGGGCATCATGCGCATCCTCGACGACGACGAGCTCGCCGGTGTCATGGCGCACGAGCTCGCGCACGTGAAGAACCGCGACATCCTCGTCATGTCCGCCGCCGCCACGGTGGCCGGCGCCATCACGTTCGCGGCCCGGATGTTCTTCTGGGGCACGTTCTTTGGCGGCGGGAACAACCGCGACGGCGGCAGCATCCTCGGCATGATCGCGCTCGCCATCCTCGCGCCCATCGCGGCCATCCTCGTGCAGCTGGCCATCAGCCGCAGCCGCGAGTACATGGCCGACGCGGTCGGCGCCCGCATCCACGGGAACCCCCTCGCGCTCGCGCGCGCGCTGCGCACGCTCGAGCGCGGGGCGCAACGCATCCCGATGGACACGGGAAGCCCAAGCCAGGCGCACATGTACATCGTGAACCCGTTCCGCGGCGGCTTCGTCGCCGGCCTCTTCAGCACGCACCCGCCCACGGAGGAGCGCGTGCGCCGCCTCGAGCGCATGACTCTCTAGCGACGCCCCTTGGGTGACGTCGTCACGGCAACGCTTTTGAAGGGCCCTCGGCGTCGACGGGGCCATGCGTCTGCCCTCCCTCCTCCTGGGCCTCGTCCTTCTCCTTGCCGGCTGCATCGGCGGCGAGGGCGGGGACCCGCCGGGGACGAACGTCACCCAGACGGACGGAGGAAGCGTCGCGCCCCCCTCCGGCCGCCCCGACATCCGCTTCGACGACCAGGACAACGTCACCTTCGAGGACGGCGCCGGCGGCGTCGACCACCACCACGACTACTGGGAGGGGCGCACGCGCGTCGTCATCTTCGAGCAGCCCGCGAAGATGCACCCGCTGGGCGTCACCAAGCGGCCCGCCGAGTACGAGGCGCAGGCGACCTTCCGCCCCGCGCCCGGCGCGCTCATCTACGAGGGCACCGCCACCGTGGAGTTCACCATCACGAACCCGTCGCGCCACGTCTGCGAGGGCGAGGACACGATCAACGGCGACTACGCGTGCACGTCGAACTTCTTCGGCATCGCCCCCGTCCCGGACCCGAGCCCGCCCACGGGGCTCAAGCTCCGCTACAAGCACGCGTCGACGAACACGTGGATCGACGTCGGCGACATCCAGTGGGACGTCCCGCTCCCGATCAAGATCATGCAGCCGATCGAGACGGACATGCCGCACGCGACCTCCAGCCTCTGGGAGTTCCAGGTCGTGAGCCCCCACAAGCAGGACACGACGCTCGCCTTCACCGCGAAGGCGGAGCTTGTGCGCGGCCCCGAGGACATCCCGCTCTGGCCGGGCCACCCGAACTTCTACCCGGACGGCATGTCGTCGCGCGTCGTCCTCGACCGCACCGCCATCGCGGGCGACCCGGGCGCTCTCGACCACGGCGCCGCCATCGTTCCCGCCGAGGCGGGCCCCGTCTACGCGGACAAGCTCATCAGCTACGGCACGCGGACGCTCCACGTCTGGATCAACATCACGAGCGTCACGGCGCCCAACCCCGTGACGGCCCCCAAGTCGTGGTTCCTCTGGCACACGAACTCGAGCGGCGACCACAACATCACCGACTCGAACGACGTGGAGAACCACGGCTTCGACGTGCGCGAGCACTACTGGGTGCTCCCCGTCGACGACAACGGCATGGACTCCCCCTACTCGGACGGGAGCCGCTGGTGGTTCATGCTCGGCGGGAACCTCGACGCGGTCGTCGCGTCCGCCTACGGCGACTACGCCAACTGGGCGGCCGAGTACACGATCAAGGTGATCGCGTCGAGCGTCGCGCTCCCCGAGGAGGAGTACGACTGGAACTGCCTGCGCCCCGAGGCGGTCTGCCCGCAGTAGGCGCCCTCCGTGCGAGCGCCGCCGCCTGAGCCACCCACGCGGCCGCTTCCGGCGGCACCGGCTCGTCGAGCGCGAGCGTCGCCTTGCGGATGGGCGAGCGCCCCGTGCCGACGAGCCTCCCGCTCGCGTCGGCGATGCGGTGGCCCTGCGCGAAGCCGAACGTGACGTGCGTGCGCGCTGCGCTCACGTAGCACAACGGCTCGTCGCCGAGCAGGAAGAAGGGGACGCCGTAGCGGATGGCCTCGCGCGCACCCGGTGCGTGGCGGTGCACGAGCGCGCGCAGCTCGTCGGCCAGGACCCGCGCGGGGAGCGGGAGGCGCGCGAGGTACGCGTCCACCTCCGGGAGGCGGCGCGGCGCCCGCATGGCGTCACTCCCGCAGCTGGCGCCAGCCGCTCCAGAAGCGCTGCAGCGCCGTGATGTTGCCGAGGATGGCGAAGTACGCGAGCATCGCGACGATGAAGCTCACGGGGCCGAAGCCCACCTGCCCCGTCACGGCGACGAGCGCGGGGACGACGATGAGGATGGCGAGCCGGTCCGCGCGGCCAAGCCACCCGGCGTAGTTGCGGCCGAGGCCGAGCGCCTGCGCCTGCGTGCCCATGTAGCTCGTGAGGAACGTGCCCGCGAGCGCGAAGAGGCCCCACTCAAGGCTCCCGAGCGGAGAGAGCGCGAGGCCGAGAAGGATGACGGCGTCGCTGTAGCGGTCGACCACGTGGTCGAGGTAGTCGCCGCGCCGGGAGGACGTGTTCGTGAGGCGCGCGAGGCGCCCGTCGAGGCCGTCGAGGACGGCGTTCACGCACACGAGCGCGGCGCCCACGAGAAGGAGCCAGAGGCTTGCCGCGTCGGCGAGGGCGAAGCAGACGGCGGCGCCGAGCGCGAAGACGAAGCTCGCGATCGTGAGCACGTCGGGCGTGATGCCGAGGCGCTGCGCGGTGCGGGCGGGCGCAAGGAGCGTCGCCTCCCAGCCCGCGCGGTAGCGCTCTAGAACCATGGAAGCTGCTCCACTCGCCAAGCGGCCGAACCCACGCGCTCCCCTTTCAAGGCTTTCGGGGGGGTCTCGGCAAAGCGCGAGAGGGCGGCCGTGGCCTCTTCGACGGGGAGCCGCGAGACGTCGAGCTCGACGGCCGGAAGCTCCGTGTCGAGCACCTCCTGGGCGAGGACGTCGAGCGCCTCGGCCTCCACGTTCTCGCGCACCTTCGCCTCCGGCCACCCCCGCGCCCGGAGGCGCTCGTAGAGCACGAGCGGGTCGCAGCGCAGGAGGATGACGGCGTCGACGTCCATCTCGTGCGCGAAGTGCCCTTCCACGACGACGGCCGCATCGTCGCGTCCCTCGAGCGCCTCGTGCAGCGCGTCGGCCAGCTCGTCCATGTCGACGAGGTACGAGCCGCGCGACTCGTCCTTCTCCCGAAGAAGGCCCCGCTCGCGCGCGAACTCGTTGAGGTGCACGACGGCGACGTCGCCCCGGCGCGCGAGTGCCTCCGCGAGCGTCGTCTTGCCGGTGCCGGGGACGCCCGTGAGCGCGTAGCGGCGCATGCGGGCGCGAGCGCGGCGCGGGCGTTTTGGTCTTGCCGTCTCCGCGCCGGGAGAAAGCCGCGAAGACGCGACGACGCGAAGCTTCGGAGCGGCTGCCTCCCGGCCCTCCAGCGTCGTTCGCGTCTCAGCGCGGCGTGCGGCTCTCGACGCGTTTGCGCGCCGCCTCGACGAGGCCCATGAACACGGGGGAGGGGCGCTCGGGGCGCGACTTGAACTCGGGGTGGAACTGCGTCGCCACGAAGTACGGGTGGTCGGGAAGCTCGAGGATCTCCATGAGCTCGCCCGAGGGGTCGCGGCCGCTGTAGCGAAGGCCGCCCGACTCCAGCTTGTCGATGTAGCCGGGGTTGACCTCCCAGCGGTGGCGGTGGCGCTCGTAGATGACGTCCTGCCGGCTGTAGACGTGCCACGCGCGCGAGCCGTGCGCGACGCGCACCTCGCTCGCGCCCAGCCGCATCGTCGCGCCCTTCGCCTCCTCCGCCGTGTGGCCGGGGAGGAGGTCGATGACGGGGTGGGGTGCCCGCGGGTCGATCTCCGTGCTGTTCGCGCCGTCGAGGCCGAGGACGCTTCGCGCGTACTCGACCGTCGCGAGTTGGAAGCCGTAGCAGATGCCGAGGAAGGGCACCTTCTTCTCGCGCGCGTGGCGGATCGCCTTGATCTTGCCCTCCGCGCCGCGCGGGCCAAAGCCGCCGGGCACGAGGATGCCGTCGAGCGCGCCGAGGACGTCCGCGGGGTCGGGCGCGCGCTCGACGTCCTCCGCGTCGATCCAGCGCACGACGACCTTCGTGTCCTGCGCCGCGCCGCTGTGGATGAACGCCTCCTTGATGCTGAGGTACGCGTCGGCGAGGTCCGTGTACTTCCCGACGACGCCGATGGTCACGTGGTGCGTCGGCGCGACGACGTGCTGCACGAACTCGTTCCACTTCGACATGTCGCGCCCCTCGGTGCGAAGCCCGAGGCGGTGCGTGAGCCAGTCCGCCACACCCTGCTCCTCGAGGATGAGCGGGACCTCGTAGATGCTGCGCGCGTCGGGCGCCGAGATGACGGCATCCTTCTCGACGTCGCAGAAGAGCGCCAGCTTCTCGCGCGTCTTGGGGAGAAGCCGCGTCTCGGAGCGGCACACCAGCATGTCGGGGTGGATGCCGACGCGGCGCATCTCCATGACGCTGTGCTGCGTGGGCTTCGTCTTCTGCTCGCCCACCGAGCCCATGACCGGCACGAGCGTCGTGTGCACGAAGACGATGTTCGCGCGGCCGACCTCGAGCGCGAGCTGGCGGAGCGCCTCGAGGAAGGGCGCGCTCTCGATGTCGCCCACCGTGCCGCCGACCTCCACGAGGCATACGTCGGCGTCCGCCGCGCGCGCGACGCGCTTGATGTGGTCGCGGATCTCGTTGGTGACGTGCGGGATGATCTGGACGGTCTTCCCGAGGTAGTCGCCGCGGCGCTCGCGGTCGATGACCGCCTTGTACGCCTTGCCCGTCGTGATGTTGTTGTCGCGCCCCATCGGCAGGTCGAGGAAGCGCTCGTAGTTGCCGAGGTCCTGGTCCACCTCGCCGCCGTCGTCGAGCACGAACACCTCGCCGTGCTCGAACGGGTTCATCGTGCCCGCGTCGATGTTGACGTACGGGTCGATCTTCACGGCGACGAGCTTGAGGCCGCGGCTCTTCAGGAGCTTCCCGATGCTAGAAGTCGTGATGCCCTTCCCGAGCCCGGAGAGGACGCCGCCCGTGACGACGATGAACTTCGTCGGCTTCACGGGAACCGACGAGCCCGACGCCCGTAGAAAGCCCTGCCGGTGGCGTCGACGACGGAGGGTGAATTTCCGGTGGAGCGGGTGAGCGCGCGACCAGGCTCGGCCTGGCCGAGCCAGGTGGAGCCAGGTGCTGCCAGGTGGCGCCAGATGGTCCCATGTGGCGCGTCAGCCGCGGAAGCGGTGGCGGCGCCCGACCTGCCCGAGGTAGTCCGCCTCGTCGGCCTTCCGCTGCGCGTCGCTGCGGCCGAGCATCGCGTCGAGGATGTCGAGGACGGCGGGCAGCGCCTCGCGGCCTTCGCACGGCTCCCAGCCGACGCGCGTGCGGCGGAGAAGGACGTCCGCCGCGGTGCGCGCCATCTCGCTCTCCACCGCGAACGCGACCTCCGCGCGCATCATGGGCGCGTGCGTGCAAAGCGGCGCCGCCTCGCGCGGGTCGGCGAGCACGCGGTCGAGGACGAGGTGCGCGCGCGTGCCGTACGTCGTCGCGAGCGTCTCCGCGTGGCTCGCGGGGAGCTTCAGCTCGCGGCAGCGGCGCGCGAGCTCGTGGATGAGCGTCGCCACCGCGGCGGGCGCGCCGGGAAGAGGCGCTTCGCGCGTGTCGCCGCGCCTGTCGGTGATCATGTCCACGATCTCCTCGCAGACGTCGCGGAAGGGCGTGATCTTGCCGCCCACGAGGCTGATGACGCCCGGAAGCTGCGGGTCGACGATGACCTGGTGCTTGCGGCTCACCGCGGACTCGCTCTTCCCCTCCTCCGGCACGAGGTTGCGGATGCCGGCGTACGTGTAGTGGATGGTGGAGACGTCGGCGCGCGGGAGAAGGAACTGCACGCCGCGGCGCAGGTACTCGACGTCGCGCGCATCCGCGGCGACCTCGTCGGGCTCGTGCGAGAAGTCGGTGTCGGTCGTGCCCACGAGCTGCTTGTCGAGCCACGGGATGCTGAAGAACACGCGGTCGTCGTCGGGGCTGAAGAGAAGGATGGCGTTGCGCGAGTGCTGCGGCATCACGAGGTGGATGCCCTTCGTCATGCGGCTCTTGACGTGCGTGAACCCGTGCAGCCGGTCAAGCCACGGCCCCGTCGTGTTCACGATGCGGCGCGCGCGCACCGAGATGACGCGCTCCGTCAGGAGGTCGCGCACGCGCACGACCCACGCGTCCCCCTCGCGCTCGACGGTCTCCGCGCGCGCGTGGTTGAGCGCGAACGCGCCGTGCGCCGTCGCGTCCAGCATGTTCTCGATGCACAGGCGCTCCACGAGCGGGACCTGGCCGTCGCCGTACGAGGCGCCGCCGCGCAGCCCCTCCTCGCGCAGCCCCGGCTCGAGCGCGAGGATCTGCTCGCGCGAATAGACGCGGTGGCGCGGCACGACGCTCCGGCCGGCGAGGAAGTCGTAGAACAGAAGGCCCAGCTTGAGCATCCACGGCGGCGTCTTCTGCCCCTTGTAGAACGGGATGAGGAAGGTGATCGGCCGAACGAGGTGCGGCGCGTTGTGGAAGAGGCGCTCGCGCTCCAGGAGCGACTCGCGCACGAGGCCGAAGTCGTACATCGCGAGATAGCGCAGCCCGCCGTGGATGAGGCGCGTGCTCCGGCCCGTCGTGCCGTAGCCGAAGTCCTCCTTCTCGACAAGCGCCACCGAAAGACCGCGTCGCGCCGCGTCGCGCGCCACGCCCGTCCCGTTGATCCCGCCCCCCAGCACGAGGACGTCGAAGACGCGCCCCTCGAGCGCGCTCGCGAGGCGGGGGGTGACGGGCACGGCGCTGCGCATTCCTCCGGCCTCGTAAACGTGTTGGGGATGGTTTCTTGGGAAGTACGAGGCTAACGCTGGGCCAATGCCGGAAGACGCACGCGTCGCGGAGCAGCAGGACACCGCCCAAGCCGAGGCGAAAAAGGAGGACGCGGCCCCTCCCCCTCCCGCGTCGCCCGACGCCAAGGACGAGCGCGTCGCCGCCGCCGAAGCGCGCGAGAAGGAGCTCATCGACCGCCTCGCGCGCCTGCAGGCCGACTTCGAGAACTACCGCCGACGCTCGCGCGAGGACGTCGCGCAGGCGAAGTCGGCCGGCAAGCTCGACCTCGTCAAGTCGCTCCTCCCCGTCCTCGACAACCTCGACCGCGCCCTCGCGCATACGAAGGACGAAGGGCTCCAGCTACTCGCCCGGCAGCTGCGCGACACCCTCACGAACGCGGGCGTCGTCCTCCTCGAGCCGCTCGGCGAGGCGTTCGACGCGAAGGTCCACGAGGCCATCGCGCAGGAGGCGCGCGAGGGGGCGAAGGCCGGGACGGTGCTCACCGTCGTGGAGAAGGGGTACGTGCTCGACGGGAAGCTTGTGCGGCCGGCGCGGGTGGTCGTCGCGGCGTAGGCGCACGTGCGGGGCGCCTGCCAGGCACCTGCCACGCACGTGCGACGCAGGTGAGACTCACCTGAGACTCACCTGAGAGTCACCTGAGAGTCACCTGCGAACCACCTGAGATG